>NZ_CAJYIU010000216.1 GCF_913775355.1 uncultured Aureimonas sp. | reverse complement strand
GGTGGTCGAGGCGACGCCTGATCTGCGCGTGCGCCACCGCGCTTGGTGGCGGATGATGGAAATCGGCCCGACGCGACGGCGAGGCGGGAACGCTTCCGGGTCTCTTCACGTTTTCGAGAACCTGTTGAGTCGCAAGTTGGGGTGCTGCCATGCTTTGGACGATCGCCGTCATTCTCTTCATTCTCTGGATCCTCGGTGGATTCGTGTTCCACGTCGCGGGTGGGCTGATCCACCTTCTGCTGGTGATCGCGGTGATCGTCGTCCTGTACCAGCTGATCACGGGTCGCCGTCGCATTTAGGGGGACGGACCCTGGAAAGAGCCGGTCTCGATTCTCGGTCGGTCGTGCGTCGTTTTCGGACGAGCGACTCGACTGTTCTCCTGAATTGAGTTGTGCGGTCTGCAGCAGGCCGACCTCCGCTCAAGTAATGTCGTGTCGCGAGCGATTTCGAAGCGCCGGCACGCCTTGCAGCAGGAACCGGACCGTTCGCGTCCGGACCGCGCTCGTCGATCACCCGGCATGAACCGAACCTGAACCGACCGGTTCAGCGTGCCGTGGGCCGGCGCGGCGTAGACCATCGTCATCGAAACACGAACGGTGACGACGATGACCGACAAGCTCAATGACATGCATCACGATACTCCGGCCGCCGAGGCCGTCGCAGTGGAACCGGCGCCCCGCGGCCGGCGGGTCACCTCGCGCCATGCCATCCTCGGTGCCAGCACCCTCGGCATTCTGGCGCTCGGCTTTGCCGGCGGCGCGGCGGCCTGGAGCGCGACGCAGCACCACGCGGCGACGTTCGACGCCAGCCTCGCCACCACGCCGATCTCCCAGCTTGCCGCCGCCTCGGACGTCGGCATCGCCGGTCAGGTCGCGGAAATCTACGGCAACAAGTTCGTCGTGAGCGACGGGGCGGGCAAGGCGCTGGTCGAGACCGGCCGGGCAGGCGAGGGCGGCAAGCTCGTGACCGCCGGCGAGACCGTGACGGTCCAGGGCCGTTTCCGCGACGGCTTCCTTCACGCCACCGCCATCCGGCATGCCGACCAGCGCATCGACGAACTCGATCCGCCGCCCCCGCCCCGCCACGGGCCGAAGCACGGTCCGCGCGACGCGGGACCTGCCGGCCCGGACGCGCCGGACGAAGCGAACTGAGCGTCCTCGTCGTCTCCAAGAGGCAGCTCGTCTGCCACGGCCCGCCGTTCCCGGCGGGTCACTCGATGTCCGACTGGAGAGCGCGCCCCGAAGCCGGTCCATCCGCCGCACGCCGGGCTTGAGCCGCGCGTTCGGGGCGCGCGCCTATGCTCCGAAGCGCGGCTCGGGCACGCCGCGGATGCCGAGATCGTGGATCGCGAAGAGGCTGCCACGCTGGACGCCGTCGCCGGGGAAGCGCGGCAGCGGGGGCTTGGCCATCGACGTGACGTAGAGGATGTCGAGGTTCGGGCCGCCGAACATGACGCTCGTCACCTTCTTCACCGGCATGTCGATGACGCGCTCGACCGCACCGTCCGGGGTGTAGCGTACGATCTTCCCGTCGTAGACGAGCGCATTCCAGAGGCACCCTTCCGCATCCACCGTCGATCCGTCCGCCGCCCCGCCGTTCGACGTGTCGACCCGGGCGAAGGTGCGGCGGTTGGAAAGGTCGCCGGTCTCGACGTCGAAGTCGTAGGCCCAGATCTCGCCGGTCCAGGTGTCGGCGAAGTAGAAGGTCCTGTCGTCGGGCGCAAAGCACGGGCCGTTGGAGCAGATGATGTCGGCATCGACCTTGTGGACCGAGAAGTCCGGGTCGAGCCGGTAGAGCGCGCCGAACGGGCCTTCCTCCATCGTGTCCATGGAGCCGGCGAAGAAGCGGCCGCGGCGATCGACCTTGCCGTCGTTGATGCGGTTGGCCGGGCGGTCGGGCTCCGGATCGTGGATCAGGTCGCAGTCGCCGGTCCGGAAGTCGAGCGCGTGAAACCCCTGCTGGAGCGAGACGATCGCCCCGTTCCCGTCCTTGCGCAACGCCATGGAGCCGATCTTGCCCGGCACGTCCCAGGCCCGCAGCTCACGCCCGTCCGCCGTCGTGCGGAAGACGCGGCCGTCGAAGCTGTCGATGAAATAGAGGCGTTCCTGCTCGGCATCCCAGAGCGGGCCTTCGCCGAGCGTCGTCTTGACGTCGAGGAGAACGTCGATGCGCATGGGAAACTCCTATCCGTTGAAGCGGGGTTCTGGCAGGCCCCGGACACCGAGCCCGTGGACGGCGAATAGCCCTCCGGCCTCGCGCTCGCGGTGGTAGGCGCCCCCGTGGGGACGGGCCATCGAGGTGACGAAGGCGATGTCGAGGTTCGGACCGCCGAAGGCGAGGCTGGTCGTCGACTGGACGGGCAGGCCGACGACGCGGTCGACGACGCCGGACGGGTCGAAGCGGATCAGGCGGCCCGAATAGACCTCGCAGGACCAGACGTAGCCTTCGGCGTCCACCGTCGCGCCGTCGGGCAGTCCGCGCTCTGTCTCGAAGCTCGCGAAGACGCGTCGCGAGCGCACAGCGCCGGAGCTCGTGTCGTAGTCGTAGGCATAGATCACCGCCCGGCCGGTGTCGGCGAAATAGAGCGTGCCGCCGTCGGGCGAGAAGCAGGGGCCGTTCGAGCAGACGATCCCGGTGTCGAGCGTGTGGACCGAGAGATCGGGATCGAGGCGGAAGAGCTTGCCCACCCCGTCGCGCTCCTCGAAATCCATGGAGCCGGCGAGGAAGCGACCCTGCCGGTCGACCTTGCCGTCGTTGAGGCGGGGCCGGAGCTCGCCCGGATGCGTCGCGGCGATGAGCGACACCTCGCCCGTGGCGAAGTCGAGGGCATAAAAGCCGCTGCGCAGCGCCACCACGGCGCCGCCGCCCCGGCGAAGCGCCAGCGATCCGATCGGCTCGGGGACCGTCCACCGGCGATGGTCGCTGCCGTCCGCCCGGCACGAGAACACGGCCGGACCGTAGGAATCGATCCAGTAGAGCCTCTGCTCCTCCTCATCCCAGAGCGGGCCTTCGCCCAAGGCATCACGCTGGTCGCCCATGAGTTCGATGCGCAGCATCGCCGTTCCTCCCCGATTGGCGCCCGTTCTCAGAAGCCGACCTGATCGCCGCCCTTGAGCTCCAGGATGGCGCGGGCCTCGTCGGGAGTCGCGACCGAAAGGCCGAGGCCCTCGATGATCTGGCGCACCATGCGCACCTGCTCGGCGCTCGACGTGGCGAGCCTGCCCTTGCCGGCCCAGAGCGAATCCTCCAACCCGACGCGCACGTTGCCGCCCATGGCGGCGGACTGCGCGGCGATGCGCAGCTGGCTGGAGCCCGCCCCCAGCACCGACCACCGGAACTGCGAGCCGAACAGCCGATCGGCCGTGCGCTTCATGTGGATGACGTCTTCCGGGTGGGTGCCGATGCCCCCGAGCAGGCCGAACACCGACTGGACGAAGAAGGGCGCCTTGACGAGGCCGCGGTCGGCGAAATGCGCGAGATTGTAGAGATGGGCGATGTCGTAGCACTCGAACTCGAAGCGCGTGCCGTTCCCGTAGCAGGTCTCGAGAATGTACTCGATGTCCTTGAAGGAGTTGCGGAAGACGAGATCGCGCGTGGCCTCGAGATGCGGCTTCTCCCAATCGAACTTGAAGGTCTCGTATTTCGGCGCGAGGTGGTAGAGCCCGAAGTTGATCGAGCCCATGTTGAGCGAGGCGACCTCGGGCCTGAAGGTCGCGGCCGGCAGAACGCGCTCCTCGACCTTCATGTAGGGGCTGCCGCCGGTGGTGATGTTGATGGCCGCGTTCGTGCCCTGCTTCACGCGCGGCAGGAAGCGCGCGAAGGCTTCCGGCGTCTGGTCCGGCCGGCCGTTCTCCGGGTTGCGGGCGTGAAGGTGCAGGATCGCCGCGCCCGCCTCCGCGGCGCCGATGGCGTCCGCCGCGATCTCGTCCGGCGTGATCGGCAGGTGCGGGGACATGGTGGGCGTGTGGATCGCGCCGGTCACCGCGCAGGTGATGATGACCTTGGCCGTGGAGGGGGCCGAGGCGGCGGGAGCGGACGTGGTGGACATGATGGATTCCTTGCGGCGAATGGGGGATCAGCGACCGAGGTCGCGGTCGGCGGCGCGCTTGTGTGCGCGCAGCGCCATGAGGCGGCGGTCGCGCCAGGTCTGGCGCTCGGCGAGATCCTGCGCGGGGACGGCGGCGCGGCGCTCCGTCTCGATGCGGTCGGCGGTGATCGCCGTCCAGTCGGGCTGCGTTTGCATCGTCTTCGCGAGGCCCGCATACATCGGACCGTAGCGCGCGACGTAGTCGGCAATGCCGCCCGGCGCGTTGAGGTCGATCGTCTCGAACGGCCCGATGAAGCTCCAGCGCAGCGCAAGGCCGTCGGCGATGCCGCGATCCACGTCCGTCGCGCTGGCATAGCCGCCCTCGACCAGCCGGAACGCCTCGTCGAGAAGCGCGCCCTGCAGGCGGTTCATGATGAACCCGTCGATCTCGCGCTCCATGACCAGCGGCACCTGTCCGACACCGCGCAGGAACGCTGCGCCGCGCTCCATCACGGCCGGGTCCGTCCAGGGAGCCGGCACGAGTTCCACGGTGGGCACGAGGTAGGGCGGGTTGATCGGATGGGCGACGACGACGCGGGCGCGGCCGGGCAGCCCTTCCGAGATGGCGGACGGCAGAAGCGCCGAGGACGAGGAGGCGAGGACCGTCTCCATCTCCGACAGCCGGTCGAGGATCGCGAAGGTCTCGCGCTTCACCTCGATCTTCTCGGGCCCGCATTCCTGCACCCAGACCGCCCCCGCCAAGGCGTCGGCGAGCTCGGCGACAGGTTCGATTGCCGTGAGCACGGCCTCGACGGAACGGCCGGACAGGAGGTCGTTGGCGTGAAGGTCCTCCGCGACCGAGCGCACGAAGTCGATGGCCCTCGGCGCGGCCACGGGGTCCGGATCCCACAGCCGCACGCGGCATCCGGCCCGTGCGAAGGTGATGGCCCAGGCGCGGCCGATCAGGCCCGCTCCGACGACGGCGACGGTCTGCATCTAGAGGGTCTCCACGTTGCCGTCGACGTTGAAGGACATGGCCGAGAGGTTGCGGCCGGCATTCGACAGGAGGAAGGCGATGGAGGCGGCGACGTCCTCGGGCGTCACCATGCGGCGGAGCGACGTTGTGGCGAGATAGCGCGCCTCCATGTCCTCGTAGGAGACGCCGGTCTGCGCGGCGCGGGCGCGGATCACGCCTTCCATGCGCGGACCCGCCACGATGCCGGGCAGGATGGCGTTGACGCGGATATTGTGGGGGCCGAGCTCTTTGGCGAGCGACTGCGTGAAGCCGATAACGCCCCATTTCGCCGCCGCGTAGGGCGTGCGGAAGGCGTAGCCGTGTCGCCCGGCCGAGGACGACATGTTCACCAGCGATCCGCCGCCGGCCTTCTTGATCTCGGGCACGGCGAGGCGCGCGCAGAGGAACTGGCCGGTCAGGCCGATGTCGAGGCAGCGGCGCCAGTCGGCGACCGAAATCTCCTCGACGCCGCCCGTCGGCCCGGCGATGCCGGCATTGTTGACGAGGGCGTCGAGGCCGCCGAGGCCGCCGAGCGCGGCCTCGAAGAAGCGCGCGACATCGGCTTCGTCGGAGACGTCGGCGCGGACGGCGATCGTGCCCGGAAGGTCCGCCGCGACCCTCTCCAGCGCCTCGTCGGACACGTCGCAGACCGCGAGGCGGCAGCCCTCGGCATGGAGCAGGCGAGCGGTGGCGAGGCCGATGCCGCCGGCGCCGGCCGTAACGACGACCCGCTGGCCGTCGAGGCCGCTCATGATGTTGCTGGCCACGGGATCAGGTCCTTTTCTCACGGAGGGCGATGACGGCTGCGAGGACGACGCAGCCGAAGAAGATGGCGCGGAATGCGTAAGGGAGCGTCGTTCCGGCGAGCAGCGTCTGGAGCGCGGTGAGAAGCAGCGCGCCGCCGACCATGCCGAGGAAGTGTCCGCGCCCACCGGTGATGAGCGCGCCGCCGACGACCACGATCGCGATCGAGGGCAGAAGGTAGTCGTCGCCCATGCCAAGGCTCGCCTGGCCGGAGAAGCCGGTGAGAAGGATGCCGACCAGCGCCGCGCAGAGCGCCGACAGGACGTAGACGCCGACGATCACCCGCCCCGTCCGCACGCCCGACAGGCGCGCCGCCTCCAGGCTGTTGCCGACGGCATAGACCCGCCGCCCGAAGGCGGTCCGCGACAGGAGAAGCGTGCCGAGCACTAGGAAGACGGCGAGAGCCACGAGGACCGGGGTGATGGGCCCGAGCCGCCCCGTCATCAGCCAGCGCAGGGCCGGCGAGGCGAAGCCGGACGGCGTGCCGCCGGAATAGAGGAGCGCGATGCCCTGCAGGATGCCGTTGGCCGCGAGCGTGACGACGATCGGGGAGAGCCCGAGCGCCACGACGCCGAGCCCGTTGAACAGACCGATCAGCGCGGCGAGCCCGAGGACGGCCGGCACGGCATAGAGAAGCGCCGCGTCCGACCCTTGCACGATGCCGGCAAGAAGGATGCCGGACAGGCCGATGGTCCAGGGCACCGACAGGTCAAGCCCGCCCGTCAGGATCACCGAGCCCTGGCCGAGCGCGAGGACGACGAGGAAGGTCGAGAGCACGAGGAGCGAGTTCCAGAAGCTCCAGCTCGCCAGGGTGTTGCCGAGCAGAACCTGCGTGACGACCAGCACGATGGCGAGGCAGGCATAGGCGGGCACGGCATAGCGAAGGGTGGGCCCGTGCCGCTGCAGGACGCCGGGTTCGGCGATCCGGTCGCCGACGGAGCGGCCTTGCGCACGCCTGGCGACGAAGGGGAGCTTCCGGTCGTCGTGCGGGCGCTGCGAGACATGCGTGCCCGCGCGCCTTGCCCGCGCGACGCCCGACAGGCGGCGGATCTGCTCGACGAGGACGCTGTCGCGCGCGAAGGAGCCGATGAGCACGGCCGCGAGCAGCACGCCGCCCTCGGCGATGGTCGAGAAATAGGCCGAGACGTTGAGCGCCAAGAGGATGTTGACGACGATCATCAGCACGAAGGCGCCGAAGATCGTGCCGACGAGCCCGCCCTTGCCGCCGCCGAGCCGGGTGCCGCCGATCACGACCGCCGCGAACATCGAGAGGAGGAGCGAGTTGCCGACGAGCGGATCGCCCGAGCCGGTCTGCGCGCTGACGAAGACGCCCGACAAGCCGTAGAAGCCCCCGGCCAGCACGTAGGCGCAAAAGCGCACGAGCGGCACGCTGACGCCGGTGGCCGCCGCCGCATGGGGGTCGCTGCCGACGGCATAGAGCGCGACGCCGAGCCATGTCTTCTTCAGCCAGAGCCAGAACAGGGCGGCGAGACCGAGGAGCACGAGCGAGGCGGGCAGCACCTCCGGGATCGCGTCGCCCATGTAGAGATTGCCGAGCGAAGGCGAGACGAAGCCGCCGGGCTGGTCGAGGACGAGGAGCGTCAGTCCCTGCACGATGAACATCGTCGACAGGGTCACGACGATCGGCTGCAGGCGCAGCACGGCGACGAAGAAGCCGTTGAAGGCACCGACCGCCATGCCGACCGCGATGCCGGCGAGCGTCCAGACGAGGACGGAGGCTTCCATGTCGGCCGGGTCCATCGTGGCCGCGAGCACCGCGTTGACGAGCGAGATGACGGCGCCCGCCGACAGGTCGAAGCCGCCCGACAGCACGACCAGCGTCTGGCCCATGGCGGCGAGGGCCAAGGGCGTCGCCCCGCTCGCCTGGAACGAGACGTCGAAATAGGTCATCGGACCGGGGCTGATCGCGTCGACCAGCGCGAAGAGGGCGGCAAAGACCAGGAGCGCGACGAGGGCCGCGCGGTTGCGGCCGAGCCAGCGCATCGGCGGCGAGGCCGCGCGCGCCGGGGCCGGCTGGCCGATGGACGCGAGGGGGCGGCTCATGCGGCGACCCCGGCGACGGGACCGGGCATCGCCGCGCCGCCGAGCGCTGCGCCCATGATGGCGCGCTCGTTGATCTCGTCCGTCTCCAGCCGCGCGGCGATGCGGCCCTCGTAGAGCACGACGACGCGATCGCTGAGATGGACGAGCTCGGGGATCTCGGTCGAATGGAAGAGCACGGCGCCGCCCGCATCGGCGAAGGCGCGCATCAGGTCGTAGAGCTGGTGCTTGGTGCCGACGTCGATGCCGCGCGTCGGATCGAAGAGGAGGAGGATGCGGCTTTCGGCGACCAGCCATTTGGCGATCGCGATCTTCTGCTGGTTGCCGCCGGAAAAGGCGCCGGCCTCGGTGAAGGAGGCGACGGGCGAGACGTCCACGACGGAGAAGACCGCCTCGGTCGCGGCCCGTTCGGCTTCGCCGTCGATCAGCCCGCCGCGCCGAAAGCGTCCGATGACGGGCAGGCTGGCATTGGTGGTGCCGTCGAGCTTGAGGAACAGCCCTTGCGTCTTGCGATCCTCCGGCAGGAAGCCGATCCGCAGCGAGGGGTGGAGGGCGTCGGCGGGCGTCGAGAGATGGACCGGCCGGTCGTCCACCCGGATCTCGCCGCCGGTCGCGGGCACCGCGCCGAAGCAGGCGGAGAAGAGGTCGAGCTGGCCCATGCCCTGAAGCGCGGCGACGCCGAGGATCTCGCCCGGCCGCAGCTGGAGGTCGACGTCGCGAAGCTTCGGACCCGCGCACAGGCCGCGCGTCTCGAGCACCGGCGCGGGCGGGGCCGCCGCGCTCGTCCGCCGGCGCGGCGGGAAGGTCTGGTCGAGCGAGCGGCCGATGATGAGTTCCACCACCGCATCATCGGAGAAGTCGGAGACCGCGCCGCTCGCGATATGCCGGCCGTTGCGCAGGATCGTCATGCTCTCGCAGAACGCCCGCACCTCCGGCATGCGATGGGAGATGAAGAGGACGGTGACGCCGCGCGAGGTCGCATCGGCGATGATGCGCCCGAGCCAGTCCACGTCGCCGCCGGCGAGCGCCGACGTCGGCTCGTCGAGGAGCAGGATGCGCGGCTCGCGAAAGAGCGCGCGGGCGATCTCGATCTTCTGGCGCATGGCGAGGTCGAGCCGGCCCGCCTCGGCATGAAGGTCGACCGCCATCCCGAGCCGCTCGAAATGGGCGGCGACGCGCTGCGCGACGGACCGGCGCTTCAGCGTGCCGAGCCAGCCGGTCGGGGCGGTCGGCAGGAGCATGTTGTCGAGCACCGAGAGGTCGCGCACCAGGGTCAGTTCCTGGAAGGCGGTGCGGATGCCGGCACGGTGCGCGTCCTTCGGACTGGCGAGGCGCCGCAGGTCGCCGTCGATGCGGATCTGGCCGGCGTCGGGCTTGATCAGGCCGGACAGGAGCTTCATCGTCGTGGACTTGCCCGCGCCGTTCTCGCCGAGCAGCGCGTGCGCCGCGCCGGTCGCGACGGAGAAGCTGACGTCGGTCACGGCCTTGGTCGCGCCGAAGACTTTCGACACGGCTTCGAACGTGATGGCGGGCGGCGGGGACGACCGGGACATGGCACTCTCGTCGCGCGGAAGGGGCGCGCGCGACGGGGCGCCGCGCGCAAGGCGTGCTCGGGGGACGGACGGGCCGACCTCTGGCCGAGCCCGTCTGCCGGCTCGGCGGCTCAGTTCTCGGGCTGGCCGACGAGCGCAGCGTTGAGGCCGACCTCCGGCGTCTCGGCCGAGAAGATCGACGCGAACCAGCCGGGATTGGCGACGATCGACGGCTTGAAGACGTTGCAGCCGTTCTTCATCTCCTCCCAGGTGCCGGTCTCGCAGAGCTTGACCGTGTCGTTGGTGACGGTGGGCAGCGGCAGCGTCGTGTGATGCGGCACGTCCGTCTTGCCGTCGAGCATCTGGACCGCGAGCTTCAGCGCATAGGCGCCGGAGTAGGGCGGCGAGGCGTAGGAGAAGCGCGGCGCGCCGAGCGGGGCGTAGGGGCCGTCCGCGCCCTCGACCTCGGTGCCCTTCGGCAGCATCTGGATGCGCCCGCCGTTGGAGCCTTCGCCCGCGCAGGGCTTCAACTGCTCGGCGGTGCGGCCGGCCTCGAGCTGCATGGCGTTGGCGGTGTAGCAGCCGACCTGCATCCAGAGCCCGTCGATGCCGTCCCAGTTGCGCGTGGCCAGCAGCTTCGACAATTCGGTGCGGGCGACGGCCTGGCTCCAGAGGCCGACGGCCTCGCCGACGATCTTGATGTCCGGGTGCTTGGCGAAGACCTCTTTCGCCGCCGCCGTGCGGGCCGTGTCGACCGAGGTGCCGGGCACGCCGGTGACGAGCACGATGTTGCCCTTGCCGCCGAGCTTGTCGGCCAGCCATTCGGCGGTGCGGCGTCCGGCTTCGGCCTGGTCGATCGTCACGTTGTAGGCGCAGGGCTCGGTGATCTCGGCATCGTAGGCGACGATCTTGACGCCCTTGGCGCAGGCGTTCTTCACCACCTGGTTGAGGGCCGTCGGCGAGATCGGATAGATCACGATCGCCTTCGCCCCGGCCTGGACCATGGCGTTGATCTGCTGGATCTGGCGCTGGGCGTTGGGGCCGGCGACCTGCACCTCGAGGTCGACCTTGTCCTTCAGGTCGGCGGAGGCGGCCATGGCCTTGACCATGTTGGCGGCCTCTGCCTGCCAGTCGTTGCCGATGTAGCTCATCGACAGATAGACCTTGTGCTTCTCCTGAGCGACGGCGGGCAGCGTCATCAGAGCCGAAAGGCCGAGCGCCGTCGCCAGCGCCCCGCAATGGGTCGCGAACGTCATGATGTCCTCCCAAACACCGCCCCGAGCCGTCTCTCCAGCAGCTTTCTCGGCGTGCATTTTGATTTTAGATCAAAAATCGAAAGGGACTACAAGTGGCGTCGACCGAGCTTTATGGTGCGTGGCGAAACAGGGTTGGGATTTGAACATGTCGGCGATTCGAGGGAGCGTCACGCCGTTGCGCAAGGAGACGCTGCAAGACGGCGTCTTCCGGCGTCTTTGCGGGCTGATCCTCGAGGGCGGCATCGCTCCCGGCCAGTCGATCACGGTCGCCAGCCTCGCGGCGGCCTTCGACGTCAGCCCGATGCCGGTGCGCGAGGCGCTGACCCGCCTGACCGCCATCGGGGCGCTGACCGTGGTGTCGGGACGAACGATCGGTATTCCCAAGCTCACGCGCGAGCGCCTGGACGATCTCACCCGGGTCCGCCTCGAGGTGGAGAGCACGGCGGTCCGCTGGGCGAGCGAGCGCTCGAACGCGCCGTTTCGCGCCGATCTCGCTCCGATCCTGGAACGCCTTCTCCTGGCGGAGCGCACCGCCGATGCCACGCTCTACGTCGGCGCCAATTACGATCTCCATTTCCGGATCTACCGGCAGGCCTCGTCACCCGTCCTCGTCGGCATGATCGAAGTGCTGTGGCTGCAGATCAGCCCGTACTTCCACCTCCTTCGGGAATCGGGAAACTTTCACATCTCCAACGATCGACACGAAGAGCTTTTCGATGCCTTGGGGGTCTCGGACGCCGGCCGCGCCGTCAACGCGCTCCAGGCCGACATCAACGGCGCCTACGGCGTTCTGCGCGACCTGATCTGAGGACCGAGGGCCATCCACTGCCGGCATCGCGGCGAGATGGCATGACGAAACCGCCCGACGCGTGCGGTGGCGCCACCGCCGTCCTTCGTTCCGGCTGTCGCGCACATCCTCTCCGGCGCGCAGACCGGCGCGACCTTCATCCACGTCCCGTTCGGTGGAGCAGGGAAGACGCGCACGGCCATCCTCTGCTCGCATATCACGGCCAGCGGGCTCGATGTCGGCGAGTTCAGCTCGACGACGGCGATCCCCGGCAGCGTTCCTCGGCCGCGGCCGTCCGCGGGCGCGCGTGTCTTCCCGCGCTCCAGACCGGACCAGGGCGGACGGGAGTGCCAGCCCGAGGGGCGGCGGGGACGGTCCGTCCCCGCCGCCGGGCGTCGTCCTCGGTCCACCTCTCCTACAGGAAGAGGACGTCGCGGCTCATCTCGAAGTCGGCCGTTCCGAGGAGCGTGCCGCGGTCGAAGACCGCGATGGCCTGGCTGGCCTCGCTGCCTGCACCGTCGGCGTCCCAGGAGAGGAGCCCCGTCGTCTTGTTGAACAGGAACTGCCCGTGGTCCGGGGCCGTCCCCTGCGCGCCCCGGCTGGTGACCGTGACGAACCATGCCGCGTCGAGCGCGCCGCTGGCGTCGAGGCCGTGCCCGACGGTCAGGCCGTAGTCGTCCGGATTGAAGACGAGCTTGTCCCCTTCCGCCGCGCTGAAGCCCCTGACCGTGTCGACCGAACTGGCGTCGGCCGCGCCGAAGACGAAGGTGTCCGCGTCGGCCCCGCCGGTGAGGTAGTCCTTGCCCGCGCCGGCGATGAGGACATCCTTGCCGGCCCCGCCGGAGATCGTGTCGTTGCCCGCGAGGCCGCGCAGGGTGTTGGCGGCCTCGTTGCCGACGATCGTGTTGTCGAGACCGTTGCCCGTGCCGTCGATGGCAGCCGTGCCCGTCAGCGTCAGCTTCTCGACGAAGCGGCCGAGGCCGAAGCTGACGGAGCTCTTGACGATGTCGATCCCGCCCGTGTCCACGACGCTTTCGATGTCCTCGACCACGACGTCGTCGATGCTGTCGACGACATAGGTGTCGTTGCCCGAGCCGCCGATCATCGTGTCGTTGCCCGCGCCGCCCGTCAGCAGGTCGTTGCCGGCACCGCCGTCGAGATAGTCGTCGTCGCCGCCGCCATAGAGCTTGTCGTTGCCGTCGTCGCCCGACAGCGCGTCCCGGCTCGTGTTGCCGATCAGCGTGTCGTTGCCGCCCTCGCCGAAGAGGAGGTTCGAGTTCTCGTTGCCGGTGATGACGTTGGCAAGCTCGTTGCCGGTCCCTTCCAGCGACGCGGTGCCGGTGAGCGTCAGGTTCTCGACGAAGGCGCCGAGCTTGAAGTCGACCGACGACTTCACCGTGTCGATGCCGCCGCTGTCGAGGCCGTTGGTGGTCTCGACCACACGGTCGCCGGCGTCGTCCACCGTGTAGATGTCGTTGCCCGAGCCGCCGTGCATCGTGTCGGCGCCGATGCCGCCGTTCAGGTTGTCGTTGCCCTCGAAGCCGAAGAGCGTGTCGTTGCCCGCGCCCGGCTTCGGCTGCCCGGTCGGCACCTTCGAGGGCGAGAGCGTGTCGTTGCCGGCCGTCCCGTTGACGGTCACGCCGGCGGTCGACGGGGTGAACACGCGGGTCGCCAGATCAAGGCGGCCGTTGGCGAACTCGACGAACTCGACGTTGCTGAGGAGCTTGACGCCGTCCGCGCCGGAAAAGCCGGTGAAGCCGTCACCCATCTCGATGATCCTGTAGGCGGAGTAGCTGCCCGAGAGGACCGCCGTGTCGATCCCGCCGTTGCCGGTGGAGTCCGACCCGCCGTAGAGCGTGTCGTTGCCGGCCCCGGCAATCAGGCGGTCGCTGCCGGCGCCGCCCTGCAGGAGGTCGTTGCCCGCGCCGCCGTCCAGCGTGTCGTTGCCGCGGCCGCCGGTGAGCGTGTCGTTCTGGGTTCCGCTCCTGATCGAATTGCCGGCGTCCGAAGCGGTGATCCCCGCAGCCCGCTGGCCGAGTTCGTCCGCAAGGTCGAGGCTGCCGCCATCGGCAAGCACCAGCCGGACCGTGCCGAACTCGGACGTGTCGCTGGAGACGATCCGGTCGAACCCTTCGAACTGCGCGACGCGGCCGAGCGTGACGGTGTCGCCGATCTCCAGCACCTCGACATTGGAAGTCGCAAGGCGCGTGATGTCGCCGACCGTCGTCGAGAGAACATCGCGCCCCGCGCCGCCGTCGATCGTGGCGGCCGCGCCGGCGGCCGTGAACTCGATCCGGTCGTTGTCGGCACCCGCGTCGATGCGGATCTGGCTCGTGTCGCTCGCGGACCGGTAGATCTGGATCAGATCGTCGCCGGCACCCCCATTCAGCGTGTCGTTGCCCGAGCTGCTGAAGAGGAAATCCTTGCCGGCGCCGCCGTTCAGGAGATCGTTGTCGGGCGTGGTGCCCTGGCTCGCGTTGTCCCGGAGCTGGTCGTTGCCGTCTCCCCCGTTCAGCGTGTCGTTGCCCTTGCCGCCGGTGAGATAGTCGTTCCGCAAGCCGGTCGTGATCGTGTTGCCCGCATCGGAGGCCCAGACCGACGCGCCGCGATTGCCTTCCAGCATGGCGGAAAGATCGAGCGCGCCGCCGTCCGCGACCGTCAGCAAGACTTGCGCGTACGGGTCCTGCTTGTTGGCGGCGATGACATCGTAGTCGTTCAGTTCCGCCACGGTCTTCGTGACATTGTTGTATTCGGTGTAAAGAATGCCCGACATGGACGTGGTCCCCTTGTTGTGGATGAGGCGTGCGAGGGCCGCCCGACAGTCCTGTCGAGTTCGGCGGCCGTGGAGGATGGATACGGTCGACGCCTCTCCCGGCATTTCCGGACCCCGAACGATCCGGAACGCGTGCGAGGGCGCCTGAAAGGGTCCCGTGCATCCGCTGGTTCCCACGAGCGATGCATCGTCGCGGGGGCTGGCGCTCACGAGGTTCGGCGAGCACGCTTCCGGTCAACGGTCTCGGAGGCGGCCCGCGGTGGACACCTGAGACGACGGATGGAGCGCGCGAAGCGGCGTTGACGGGCCCTTTCGGGGCTCCGTCCCAATGGTGGTGTCGGCGATGCGGACACTGCCGGGCCCTTCGTCAAGATCGGGCTCGGAACGAGGGCTTGCGACGTCCGGCGCCGGCCGGCGAAACGCGTCGTTCGTCAAGCGGCCCGCCGGCCGGCTAGGCGGTGCGGAGAGCGGGCGGGAAGACGTTCATGACCGCGTATTGCAGCAGCATGATCGTCTTGGCATCGCGGATGGCGCCGGACGCCACCATCGACATCGCCTCTTCGATCGTCAGTTCGAGCACGGTGATGTCCTCGCCTTCGACCTCGAGGCCTCCTCCCTGCGAGGCGAGGTCGCGCGGCTCGTAGGCCCCGACGAAGAAGTGGAGCCGCTCCGTCACGGAACCGGGGCTCATGAAGGCGTCGAAGACCTTGCGAACCTCGCGAACGCGATAGCCCGTCTCCTCCTCGGTCTCGATGCGAATGCGATCCTCGGGCTCGGCCCGGTCGAGAAGGCCGGCCGGTGCCTCGATGAGGAGATCGTCATACCCGTTGACGAAGGCGGGGTAGCGGAACTGCCGAGTGAGAATCACCGTGCGTCGGTCGAGATCGTAGAGAAGGATCGTGGCGCCGTTCCCCCGGTCGTAGGTCTCGCGCGACTGGCGCTGCCATGTCCCGTCGCTGCGACGGTAGGAGAAGGTTGTCTTCTTGAGAACGAACCAGTCGTCTGACAAGACGTGCACATTCTCCACGCGGATGCGATCGATCATGCTCACAGCGAACCTCGGGAAGGACAAGGGCGCCGACATCCGCCCGTTGAATATGCCCTTCTTATTCGTGCATTATCGTGCAGTGTCAAGTGATTTCGTGCAAAAAGGCGTGCGCATATGCTGACGACGGAACGCAAGGCCCTGATTCAGGAGGTCCTAAGACGCGACGGGCGGCTCGTCGCCAAGAGTTTCAGCCAGGAGCTCGGCGTTTCGGAGGATACGATCCGTCGCGATCTGCGCGAACTGGCAGCCGACGGGCTCCTGCAGAGGGTTCATGGCGGCGCGCTGCCGGCGTCGGCCGCCGTGGCGGACTTCGCCGTGCGGGAACTGGCCGCCGTTCCCGCCAAGGCCTCGCTGGGGCGTACCGCGGCCTCGCTCATCCGCCCCGGCCAGATCGTGTTCCTCGATGGGGGGACGACGAACGTGCAACTCGCGCGACATCTACCGAACGACCTGAAGGCGACGATCGTCACCCACAGCCCGAGCATCGCGGTGGAACTCGCCCGGCACCCCACCGTGGAGGTCGAGATCGTGGGGGGGCGTCTGTTCAAGCATTCCATCGTGACCACCGGCTCGACGAGCGCGGAAGCCATAGCCCGCATCCGCTTCGATGCGTACGTCATGGGGGTGACGGGTCTGCACCCGGACATCGGCGCGACGACCGGCGACGCGGAAGAGGCGTCGATCAAGAGGCTGATCTCCCGGCAGTCGGCCGAGACGATCGTTCTGGCGACACGCGAAAAGCTCGGCGCCGCGTCGGCCTACAGTATCGTGCCGCTCGCGGACGTCACGACGCTCGTCGTCGAGGCGGAGGCAACACCCTCCGACCTCCAGCCGTTTCAGTCGACCGGTCTCACCATCCTGCGATCCTGAGGGGCCGCCTGCGGGCGGGGCGGCAGTGCCAGGCGGCGGCTGACGGGGGCCATCCGTCGGAGATGTTCCGTACTGGGGCCGGAGCCCGGCCGTGACCGACGCCGCCTCGTGGACGCCGCGCGACAGCGGCCCGGTGGCGTCCCCGCCGAAGGCCGCACGCGCCTCGCCAGACAATCGCAGCCCCCGGGGCGTCTCTCCCGTCTTCCCGCCCGCTCGCGGTGCGATCGCGCGGGTTGCCGCCAAACGCCCGGTGGAACGCGCCGGCGGCGACGCCCGGCGTGCGCCGTGCCGCTGCGATCAGCCGAGCGCGACCTTTGCGCTCGGCGTGTCGTTGACCCCGTCGAGGTCCGGGGCTTGGCCGTAGCTCATGTTCTTCATCTGCTGCATGACGCGCGCCATCTCCTCGTCCGGCAGGACCGGCGGCTCGCCGAGAACGCGCGCCTGCACGTAGAGGCGCGACAGCGTCTCGACCTCGATCGCCAGCGCCAGCGCGCTCGCCATGGTGCGCCCGAGCGCGATCTGCCCGTGCTGGCCGAGAAGGCAGGCCATCCGGTCCTCCAGCGCTTCCAGCGCGGCGTCCGACAGGGCCTGCGTGCCAAAGGTCGCATAGCGCGAGCAGCGG
>NZ_CAJYIU010000215.1 GCF_913775355.1 uncultured Aureimonas sp. | reverse complement strand
AAGCGTGCGCGCGATCGCATGACCCAGCATCGCCTTGCGGTCCTGCGCCTGCATCCGCCGCGTGTTCAGCGATCCGTCGAGCGGCGCGGCCGGCAGGGCGCCGCCATAGACGCGACGGCATTCGTCGCGTGCGGCAAGCTCGCGCAGATCACGCCGCACCGTGTCCTCCGAGACGCCAAAGTTGGCGGCAAGCTGCGCGGCAAGAACCCGCCCGTCGCGCTTCAGCCATTCGCGGATCACGGCCTGACGCTGTTCGGCCATGAGATGGGGCAGGACTTCGTTCATGCAGCCTCCTCGTCGTCGGAGGCTCATGCACGATCATGCATGGTTCGTCAAACAGGCAGGAACCGGCGAGACTGCCGGCTCCTGCGCGCCGGCATGCTAGCCCGCGGTAAACACGACCAAGAGGTCCTTGGCGTCGATCTGGTCGCCGGCCTTGACGTGGACGGCCTCCACCGTGCCGTCGGCTTCGGCGTGGAGCGCGGTCTCCATCTTCATCGCCTCGATCGACAGGAGCACGTCGCCCGCCTTCACGCTCTGGCCGGGGCGCACGGCGAGCGTCGAGACGACGCCCGGCATCGGGGCCGCGACATGCGCCGCGTTGCCGGGTTCGGCCTTCGGGCGCGCGGCGCCCGAGCCCGAACCCTTGGCGCGGTCCGGCACCTTGATGCGGCGCGGCTGGCCGTTCAGCTCGAAGAACACCGTCTTCTTGCCCTTCTCGTCCGTGTCGGCCGAGCCGAGCGAGCGGATGACTAGCGTCTTGCCGGGCTCGAGGTCGACGAGGATCTCCTCCTCCGTCTCGATGCCGTAGAAGTAGTTCGGCGTCGGCAGGGTCGAGACGGGGCCGTAGGTGTCGGCGGCAACAGCGAAGTCGGTGAAGACCTTCGGGTACATCAGGTAGGAGGCGAACTCCTGCGCGCTGACCTTGCGGCCAAGCTTCTCCTCGACCTTCGCGCGTTCGGCGTCGAGGTCGGCATCCGGGATCAGCGAGCCCGGGCGCTCGGTGATCGGCGCCTCGCCCTTCAGGGCCTTCTTCTGCAGGCCTTCCGGCCAGCCGCCCGGCGGCTGCCCGAGATCGCCGTGCAGCATGGAGACGACCGATTCCGGGAAGGCGATGTCGCGCGAGGGATTCTCGACGTCGGCGACCGAAAGATCCTGCGCCACCATCATCAGCGCCATGTCGCCGACGACCTTGGAGGACGGCGTTACCTTGACGATGTCGCCGAACATCAGGTTCGCCTCGGAATAGGCCTTCGCCACCTCGTGCCAGCGCGTGTCGAGGCCGAGCGAGCGGGCCTGCTCCTTGAGGTTGGTGAACTGGCCGCCCGGCATCTCGTGGAGATAGACCTCCGACGCCGGTCCCTTCAGGTCGCTCTCGAAGGCGGAATACTGGTTGCGCACGGCCTCCCAGTAGAAGGAGATGCGACGGATCGCGTCCTGATCGAGGCCGGGGTCACGCTCCGACCCCTTCAGTGCTTCGTTCAGCGAGCCGAGGCAGGCCTGCGAGGTGTTGCCGGACAAGGCGTCCATCGCCGCGTCTACCGCATCGACGCCGGCATCGACCGCCGCGAGGATCGTCGCCGCCGCGATGCCGGACGTGTCGTGCGTGTGGAGGTGGATGGGGAGCCCCACCTCCTCCTTCAGCGTCTTGATCAGCGTGCGGGCGGCCGCGGGCTTCAGGAGGCCCGCCATATCCTTCACGCCGAGGATATGCGCGCCCGCGCGCTCCATCTCCTTGGCGAGGCTCACATAGTACTTGAGGTCGTATTTCGAGCGGGCCGGGTCGAACAGATCGCCCGTGTAGCAGATCGCGCCTTCGCACAGCTTGCCGGACTCGATCACCGCGTCGATCGAGACGCGCATGTTCTCGACCCAGTTGAGGCAGTCGAAGACGCGGAAGAGATCGACGCCGCCGACGGCCGCCTCCGCCACGAAGCGCTTCACCACATTGTCGGGGTAGTTGGTGTAGCCGACGCCGTTGGAGCCGCGCAGCAGCATCTGCAGGAGGATGTTCGGCGCCTTTTCGCGGATCGCGCTAAGGCGCTCCCACGGGTCCTCGGTCAGGAAGCGCATGGCGACGTCGAAGGTCGCCCCGCCCCAGCATTCGAGCGAGAGAAGCTGCGGCAGCGCTCTCGCGTAGGCATCCGCGATGCCGACGATGTCGTGCGTGCGCACGCGGGTCGCGAGCAGCGACTGGTGCCCGTCGCGCATCGTCGTGTCGGTGACGAGGACTTCGGCCTGCGCGAGCATCCAGTCGGCAAAGCCCTTAGGCCCCAGTTCCTCCAGCCGCTGGCGCGAGCCGGGCTGGATCGGCCGGTCGAAGAGCGGCGCGACGGGCTTGCGGGCGTCCGCCGGCGGCTTCGGGCGCCCGCGTGTCTCGGGATGACCGTTGACCGTGACATCGGCGAGATAGGTCAGGAGCTTCGTCGCGCGATCCTTGCGCTTCACCTGCGCGAAGAGTTCGGGCGTCGTGTCGATGAAGCGCGTCGTGTACGAGTTGTCGGCAAAGGCCGGGTGCGTGATGATCGCTTCGAGGAAGGTGAGGTTCGTCGCGACGCCGCGAATGCGGAACTCACGCAGCGCGCGGTGCATGCGCGCGATCGCCTCTTCCGGGCTCGGTGCCCAGGCCGTCACCTTTTCCAGCAGCGGATCGTAGAAGCGCGTGATCACCGCGCCCGAATAGGCCGTGCCGCCGTCGAGCCGAATGCCGAAGCCCGTCGCGCCGCGATAGGCGGTAATGCGGCCGTAGTCGGGGATGAAGTTCTGCTCGGGGTCCTCGGTCGTGATGCGGCACTGGAGGGCGTGGCCGTTGAGGCGGATGTCCTCCTGGCGCGGCACGCCGCTCTCGGGCGTCCCGATCGCATGGCCGTCGAGGATGTGGATCTGCGCCTTCACGATGTCGATGCCCGTCACCTGCTCGGTGACGGTGTGCTCGACCTGGATGCGCGGGTTCACCTCGATGAAGTAGAAGGCGCCCGTATCGGCATCCATCAGGAACTCGACGGTGCCGGCACCCACATAATTAGTCGCCGCGCAGATGGCGCGCGCGTAGGACGCGAGTTCGCGCCGCTTGGTATCGTCGAGATAGGGAGCCGGCGCGCGCTCCACGACCTTCTGGTTGCGGCGCTGGATCGAGCAGTCGCGCTCGAAGAGATCGACGACGGTGCCGTGCGTGTCGCCGAGGATCTGCACCTCGACATGGCGCGCGCGCTCGACGAGCTTTTCGAGATAGACCTCGTCCTTGCCGAAGGCGGCCTTGGCCTCGCGCTTGGCCTCGGTCACCTCGCGCGCGAGGTCCTCTGCCTTCCGGATCGCGCGCATGCCGCGCCCGCCCCCGCCCCACGAGGCCTTCAGCATCACGGGGTAGCCGATGGTCTCGGCAAGCCGAGCGACCTCCGCCATGTCGTCGGGCAGCGGGTCGGTCGCGGGCACCACCGGTACGCCGACTTGCGTCGCGAGGTTGCGCGCGGCCACCTTGTTGCCGAGGCGGCGCATCGTGTCGGCCGTCGGGCCGATGAACGTAATGCCGGCCTCCGCGCAGGCATCGACGAATTCCGGGCTCTCGGACAGAAGGCCGTAGCCCGGATGGATCGCGTCGGCGCCGGACTCCCTGGCCACCCGGATCACATCCTCGATCGAGAGGTAGCTCTCGATCGGCCCGAGGTCGCGGGACAGATGGGGCCCGCGGCCGACCTGATAGCTCTCGTCCGCCTTGAACCGGTGAAGGGCGTACTTGTCCTCCTCCGCCCAGATCGCCACCGTCTTCAGGCCCAACTCGTTCGCCGCGCGGAACACGCGGATCGCAATCTCGGACCGGTTGGCGACAAGGATCTTGGATATGGGCACGAACGCTCCCCCCGGACTTCACAGATTCTTCACTTCGCAAGCTAAATACGAAACTGCGCCCGTTGCAATGCAGCGAGCGCAGCGCGGAAGGATCGTCCGCGATCTAACGACGGGCTTTGAGTCTCAGGCGAAGCGCCAGCTGCGCTCCAGCACCTCGATCCTGTAGCCGTCCGGGTCCGCGATGAAGAAGAAGCGCGCCTTGCCGCCGGTCGGCGGCGTCAGCTCGCGGATGGCCTGCGGCGCCAGATCTTCGGCCTCCAGACGCGCCCGCTCGGCCTCGAGGTCGGCGACACTGACGGCGAGATGGCCGTAGCCATCGCCGAGGTCGTAGGGCGTGGTGCGGTCCTTGTTGACCGTCAGCTCCAGCTCGAAGCCCGTTTCCGCGTTCGACATGTAGATCAGCGTGAAGGTGTCGAAGTCGATGCGGTCGGCGACCGCCAGCCCGAACGCGCGGGCATAGAAGTCGACCGAGCGCGCCTCGTCGCGAACGCGGATCATCGAGTGAATGAGCTTGGCCACGATGCGGGCTCCTCTGCTGCCGGTTGGGCAGCGGGAGATAGGCCGGTAGCCGGACAATAAGAAGCCCGCCGGCGCGGGGCGCGGGCGGGCTCGCGTTGATCGGTGTCGACGTGGCGTGCGATCAGGCTCGCAGCAGCCGCGCCCGCCAGCTGCGGGCGGGCGTCGCGCTCGGCGAACCGCCACCGAGCGTCGACAGGCCGCAGAAGCCGACGAGCGCCATGCCGGCGACCGCGATCGGATCAGGCACCTCGCCGAAGAAGAGCGCGCCGAGCACCGCCGCCCAGACGATCTGGCTGTACTGCGTCGGCGCGATCTGGCTCGCCTGCGTGACGCGGGCCGCCATCACGATCGCGATGTGGCCGATGCCGGCGCACAGGCCACCGAACACGAGGATCGGCATGTCGCGCACCGTCGGCACCACGAAATGCGGAAGCATGGCGAGGCCGTTGACGCAGACCGCCGCCAGAAGCACGGCGCCGACCAGCGTCAGGCGCTTCTCGGTGGGTCCGAGCGTGCGCAGGATGATGACGGTGAGCGCGCCGACGAAGGCGCAGGCCAGCGCCGCCAGATGCCCGAGCGACAGGGCGTTGAAGCCCGGACGCACCACGAGAAGAACGCCGGCGAGACCACCGAGCAGCGACGCCCAGCGCCCGAGCCCGACGACCTCCTTCAGGAAGATCGCCGAGAGCACCGCGACGAAGACCGGCAGGAGGAAGATCAGCGCGTAGGCTTCGGCCAGCGGCAGCGACACGAAGGCGTAGGTCGCGGTCATGCCGCCGATCGTGCCGGTCGCCATGCGCGCCAGCACCAGCCAGGGGCGCTTCGGCGTCACGATCGAGCGCCAGGTGTCCTCGGGGCGCTTCGACAGGAGCGCCGGGAACAGGGCGAAGAGGGAGATGAAGAAGCCGATTTCGAAGACCGGCATCGAGGAGGAGCCGAGGGCCTTGGCGGCGGCATCCGAGCAGGAATAGGCGAGATACGCCAGGAAGGCGAGAAGGATTCCGGTATGCATCGCAGTGCGGCTTCGAGGGTGCGGGAACAGGGACAAGCCGGCGTCGCGATCTGGCGATCATCTGCCCCGTAGGGCGCGTTTTCGTGTTGAGGCGGTCGGCATGCGCAACATCGCGCATGTCGGTTGATAGTCCGTTTATGTGCGCCGCGACAACGTCGCCAAATGCCTGATTCCGATCATCTTCTCTTACTGAGCGGCACGACGCGTGATGACACCTTGCGGCCCTCTTCATTGCGGCAAAAGCATGGAAACGGCATGTCGCGCAAAAGAAATACGGACCTGTTGCAGGCGAGCGGTGGATGCCTCTCAGAGAGCCCGGAGCCAGCGCCCGTCCCGGTCCGAGACGAAGCAGAGATCGAGGAGCTTCTGGATCTCGGCGGCATGGCGGAAGTCCGGCTGGCCGTTCTCACCGGTCATCAGCGCCATCGCGAAACGGTGCTCGTTGCGCGGCGTGGCAGGGCACTCCACCGGGCGCCAGGTCTGCGTCTCGATGTCCGCACCCAGACATGCCTCGAGCCGCGAATCCTTATGGTTCGCCCAGATGCGCAGCGCACCCGCCTCGCCGTAGATCGCAAGGTTCAGATCGTTGAGCGTGCCCGTGGCGTAGCGCGTCATATGGACGGTGCCGAGCGCGCCGTTCTCCATCTCGATGGTCATCGCGACGCTGTCGTTGACGTCGAGCGTATAGTCGCCGATCTTCCCGCCCTCGGCCTTGTCGTAGGTCTTCATGCGTGCCTGAAGCGCGGCGACGCTGAGCGTCGTGCCGAAACAGGCGAAGTCGAGGATGTGGATGCCGATATCGCCGAGCACCCCCTTCGAGCCGTGGGCCGCGGACAGGCGCCAGAGCCAGCGCTCGTCGGTCCGCCAGTCGCCCCAGTGCGGGCTCGTCAGCCAGCTTTGGAGGTAGCTCGCCTCGAAGTGTCGGATGGTGCCGATCCGCCCCTCCTCCACCAGCCGGCGCGCCATCTGGATCGCGTGCGCATTGCGGTAGGTGAGGTTGACCATGTTGACGAGCCCGGCGCGCTCGGCGGCTTCCGTCATCTCCATCGCGTCGGGGTAATTCAGGGCGAGCGGCTTCTCGCAGAAGACCGGCTTGTCCGCCGCGATCAGCTGGAGGCTCGTCGCCTTGTGCGCGCCGTCCGGCGTCGAGTTCACCGCCGCGTCGAAGCCGCCCCACGCGATCGCCGCGTCGAGCGAGCCGAAGGCTCCGGGGATCGCATGCTCCTCGGCGAAGGCGCGGGCGCGCGCCTCGTTGGTGTCGACGGCGGCCGCGAGCCGGCATCCGGGAATGGCGGCGAAGTGCTCGGCATGGCGGTGGGCGATCGAACCCGTGCCAAGGATCAGGATGCGCTTCTCGGCGCTCACCGGAAGCCCTCCTCCCCGGCCTCGTGCAGCGACAGGCCCTTCTTGACGATCCGCTCGCGCGCCGCCTCGATCGGCACGTTCGGCGCGTTCGAGACGTCCTTCCAGGGTTCGGCAGGGTTGTAGGCCCAGCGCACCGCATTGCGCAAAACGGTCTGCACCTGCCGGTCGTGATAGATCGGATAGGTCTCGTGGCCGGGCTCGAAATAGAAGATCCGCCCTGCCCCGCGCTGGTAGGTGAGCCCCGAGCGGAACACCTCGCCGCCCTCGAACCAGGAGACGAACACCGTCTCCAGCGGCTCGGGCACGAGGAACGGCTCCCCGTACATCTCCGAGTTCGGGAGCTCGATCGCCGTCTCGATGCCGCGCGCGATCGGATGCGACGGGTTGATCACCCACAGCCGCTCCCGCTCGCCCGCCTCGCGCCAACGCAACGAACAGGGCGTTCCCATCATCCGCTTGAAGATCTTGGAGAAGTGTCCGGAATGGAGCACCACGAGACCCATTCCCTCGTTCACCCGCTGCTGCACGCGATCGACGATCTGGTCGGAAACGCGGCCATGCGCCTTATGTCCCCACCAGACGAGGACGTCGGTCCCGTCGAGCCGCGACTGCGGCAGGCCGTGCTCCGGCTCCTCCAGCGTTGCGGTCGTGGCCTCGATCTCGCGGTCCTCGCGGAGCGCGTCGGCGATGGTGCGGTGAATGCCGTGCGGGTAGATCGACCGCACCGCCTCGTTCTCGTTCTCGTGGAGGAACTCGTTCCAGACGACGGTGCGGATCGGCATGATGTGCCTCCTTCACAGGCAGAAGCGGGAGGGATTGATGGAGCCGGCGGCAACGGACCGCCGACCGCCCTCAGTCGGCGACGAGGAGCGCCACCGGCAGATCGGCGAGGAGCTTCGAGAGCGGCAGCGATGCCGCGCCCGCGACCGACTTGAGGTTCAGAATGTCCTCGAAGCGCGCGCCGGACAGTTGCGAGGGCAGCCGCACCGCCGTGTCGCCCCAGGCGGCGGCGTCCGGCATCGGCATTTCCGCCCCGTCGCCGAGAAGCCCGAGCGCCAGCCGCGGGACCACCGTCACCGCGAACCGTCCGTCCCGGTCGCTCCGCGCGAAAGCGAGCACATGGTCTCGCTTCTCGCCGGTCACCTCGAGCGGAATGTATTTGCCCGTCGTGAACAGCTCCGGCGCCTTGACACGCGCCTTGAGCGCGGCCGCCGTCAGCTTCGCCTTCACCCGGCCGTCCCGCCAGTGCGGCAACGCCTCGGCGACGCCGTGCCCGTCGGTCATCGCGGCCTGGCGGGCCTTGAAGTCGATCTTGCGACGGTTGTCCGGGTCGACGAGGCTGAGGTCGTAGAACTCGGTGCCCTGGTAGATGTCGGGCACGCCCGGCGCGGTCAGCTTCACCAGCGTCTGCGACAGCGAGGTCAGCGCGCCGGCGACGACGAAGGGCTGCACCTCCCGCCAGAAGCCTTCGAGGAAGTCGCCGCTCTCCCCCTTCGAGAGCGCCGCTTCGACGAAGCCCTTGAGGGCGCTCTCGTAGGCCTCGTCCGGCGCGGTCCAGGTCGTGAAGCGCTTGGCCTCGCGTGCGCCCTTTTCGGCAAAGGCGGTGAGCCGCTCGGACAATTCCTTGCGCATCGCCTCGTCGGCGGGATCGAAGTCGGCCGGGATGACGCCGAGAAGCGCCTGATAGAAGCCCCATTCGGTCGCCGGGTCGGGTGATACCCCGGTCTCGCCGACATCCTTGCGCCAGGGCGCGAGGGTCTCCGCCGCCTTCGCCGCGATCCCGGCCCAGCGCTCCGGGGCCTCGCTGATCGTGTACTGGCGGGCGCGGGCGTCCTCGCCGCGCTTGGTGTCGTGGGTGGAGGAGGCCATCAGCCCTTCGGGCTGGTCCTTGAGCCGGATCGCCATCTCACGGTGGAAGGCCGGCACGTCGGCGCCGTAGTGATCCGGCTCGCCGCCAACCTCGTTGAGGGCGATCAGGCGGTTGTAGCGGTAGAAGGTCGTGTCCTCGACAGCCTTCGCCATGACCGCGCCGGTGGTCTGCTGGAAGCGGCGGGCGAAGGTCAGCGCGCCCGTCACGTCCTGCCCGTCCTCGAAGTCGAGCTTCAGGAGGCGGCCGACGAAGGCGACCGGCCGGTTGGCCTCGACCTCGCGGCGGGACTGGGCAAGCGCCACGGCATCGTCGATCACCTGGATGTCGGGCTCCGGCACGCCGTCGACGCTCGCATAGGTGCGGTAGACGGGCAGCGCGGCGGCGACCTCGACGATCGAGCGCATCATCGCGTCGCGGCCGAAATCGCGCGTATCGAGGTCGCGCGCGGCGACCGATAATGCCGTGTCGGTGAGGAAGGTGAGTTCACCCGCGAGGTTGTGGCTGAAGATCAGGCGCTTCTGCTCGACGATCATCTGGCGGAGGTCCTCCTCCGTGCCGATGAAGTCGGCATAGGCCTTCGTCATCGCCTCCTCTTTCGAGGCGTCGACATAGAGGCCGGACAGCGCCGTGATGAACTCGTAGCCAGTGGTGCCGGCGATGTTCCAGTCGCGGCGCAGGCGCTCGGGGCCCGTCAGGATCTTCTCGACATGAATCGTCACGTCGCGCCCGATCGCCTCGAACGCGCGGTGGAGATCGGCCAGATAGTTCTTCGGGTCGGCGACGCCGTCGACGTGGTCGATGCGGATGCCGTCGAGCCTGCGCTCGCGGGCGAGGCGCAGGATCGTGCGGTGCGACTCGCGGAAGACGCGGCGCATCTCCTGGCGGACGCCGATCAGGTCGGCGATCTCGAAGAAGCGGCGGTAGGACAGCTTCTCGCGTGCCAGCCGCCACCAGGCGAGGCGCCACGCCTGCGCCTCATGCAGCGTGTGAAGGGCGGTCTTGTCGGCGTTGATCGCCTCAACGCCGGCCTTCAGCGCGGCGAGGAAGGCGGGATCGGCGACGTGCTCGGCGAAGCGCTCGTTCAGCTCCTCGCCGTCGGCGGGCACGGCGGCCGAGAAGCGGCGCACCATGCGGTCGCGCTCGGGATGGTCGACAAAGGCGAAGACGTAGCTCAGCGTGCGCGGATCGAGCGGCAGCTCGTAGCCGCCGGCCGAGAATCGCAGCTCGCGGCGCTCCTCGTTGTAGACGACCGAGAGATCGCCATCCTTCAGCGCCTCGCCATAGGGCTTGCCGAGGGTCGGCACGAGGATCTTCTCGGCCTCCCACGAAATGTCGAAGGTCTGCGCGAAGTGGCTGTCCTGACCCCAGCGCAGGACGTCCTCCCACCAGGCGTTGGCCGGCGAGACGCCCATGTGGTTGGGCACGAAGTCGAGGATGAGGCCGAGATCGGCGGCGCTCAGCGCGTCCGACAGCGTGTTGAACCCCTTGTCGCCCCCGAGGTC
>NZ_CAJYIU010000214.1 GCF_913775355.1 uncultured Aureimonas sp. | reverse complement strand
ACCGTCGCGACCAAGCCCTTCGACGACCAGAAGCCCGGCACGTCGGGCCTGCGCAAGAAGGTCCCGCATTTCGCGCGAGAGAACTACGCCGAGAACTTCCTGCAGGCAATCTTCGACGCGACGGAGCGCCCGGCGGGTTCGGCGGTCGTGATCGGCGGCGACGGGCGCTATCTCAACGCCACCGTGATCCGCAAGGCGATCCGCATGGCGGCGGCCAATGGCGTCGCCAAGGTGATCGTCGGGCAGAACGGGCTCCTGTCGACGCCCGCCGCCTCCAACCTCATCCGCCAGCGCAAGGCGGCGGGCGGCATCGTCCTCTCGGCCTCGCACAATCCCGGCGGCCCGGACGGCGACTTCGGCATCAAGTACAACATCGCCAACGGCGGCCCGGCGCCCGAAGGCGTCACCGACGCGATCTACCGCCGCACGCGCGAGATCGAGGACTACCGCATCTGGGACGGCGAAGCGCCGGACCTCTCGGTGATCGGCACCAGCCGCCTCGGCGACATGGAGGTCGAGATCGTCGATCCCGTCGCCGACTACGCGGCGCTGATGGAGACGCTCTTCGACTTCGGCAAGATCCGGCAGGCGATCCAGGGCGGCCTGACGCTGCGCTTCGACGCGATGCACGCCGTCACGGGCCCTTACGCCAAGGAAATTCTGGAGACGCGTCTCGGCGCGCCCGAAGGCACGGTGCTGAACGGCGTGCCGTCGGAGGACTTCGGGGGCGGCCATCCCGATCCCAACGTCGTCTGGGCGGCCCCGCTGGTCGACCTGATGATGGGCCCGACGGCGCCCGACTTCGGCGCGGCCTCGGACGGCGATGGCGACCGCAACATGATCCTCGGGCGCGGCATCGTCGTCACGCCCTCCGATTCGCTCGCCGTTCTCGCCGCCAACGCCCATCTGGCGCCGGGCTACGCCAAGGGCATCGCGGGCATCGCCCGCTCGATGCCGACGAGCGGCGCGGCCGACCGCGTGGCCAAGGCCCGCGGCATCGGCATCTACGAGACGCCGACCGGCTGGAAGTTCTTCGGCAATCTGCTGGACGCCGGCAAGGTGACGATCTGCGGCGAGGAGAGCGCCGGCACCGGCTCGGACCACGTGCGCGAGAAGGACGGGCTCTGGGCGGTGCTCCTGTGGCTCAACATCCTCGCCGAGCGGGGCCAGTCGGTCGCCGAGATCGTCAAGGCGCACTGGGCCGAGTTCGGCCGCAACTACTACCAGCGCCACGACTACGAGGAGGTCGACAAGGCGGCCGCCGAGGAACTGATGAATTCGCTTCGCGGCCGCCTCGCCTCGATGGCCGGCCAGCGCTTCGGCACGCTCGTCGTCTCCGAGGCCGATGATTTCTCCTACAAGGACCCGATCGACGGCTCGGTCTCCACCGGCCAGGGCGTGCGCATCGTGTTTTCGGGCGGCTCGCGCATCGTCTTCCGCCTGTCGGGCACCGGCACCGTCGGGGCGACCTTGCGCGTCTATCTCGAACGCTTCGAGCCCGACGCCTCGCGCCACGACCTGCCCGTCGAGGAGGCCTTGAAGGAGCTCGTCGAGACGGCGGACGCGATCGGCGAGATCAAGGCCCGCACGGGCCGCGCCGAACCGGACGTTCGCACCTGAGCGCATCCGCATCTGTGAACCGCGCGCGGCGCACCTCGCCGCGCGCCGTCTGTCTCGTCGCCCTGATCGTGGCCGCGACCGCCGCGCTCCTCCTTGCCATGGGCCGCGTGCCGATCTGCCAGTGCGGCACCGTCAAGCTCTGGCACGGCGCGGTGGCGAGTTCGGAGAACTCGCAGCACCTCTCGGACTGGTACTCACCGTCCCACCTCATCCACGGCTTCCTGTTCTATGGGCTGACGCATCTCCTGATGCGGCGCTGGTCGCTCGGCTCGCGCCTTGCGGTGGCGACCGTGATCGAGGCCGCCTGGGAGATCGCCGAGAACACCGACGCCGTGATCAACCGCTACCGCGAGGCGACGATCGCACTCGACTATTTCGGCGACAGCGTAGTGAATTCGGTGGCCGACATCGGCTTCATGATCGCAGGCTTCCTTCTTGCCTCGCGCCTGCCGGTCTGGGCCACGATCGCGATCGCTGTCGGCTTCGAACTCCTCACCGCCTGGCTGATCCGCGATAACCTCACCTTGAACGTCCTGATGCTTCTCTATCCTCTCAAGGCGGTGCGCGACTGGCAGGGCGCCTTGTAGGGACGGACGGGATGACGATGATCACGGCGGAACGGGGCGCTCCCCGGCGGCTCGGCGCGAGCGTCGAGGCGGACGGCGTCCACGTCGCCGTCTTCTCCGCCCACGCGACCCGGATCGAGCTTTGCCTCTTCGATCCGGCCGGCATCAACGAGCGCGAGCGCCTCGCGCTGCCGGGACGCGCAGGCGACGTCCATTTCGGCTTCCTGCCGGGGCTGGCGGAGGGTGCGCTCTACGGCCTTCGCGCCCACGGGCCCTTCGACCTTGCAATGGGTCATCGCTTCGATCCGGCCAAGCTCCTCGTCGACCCCTATGCCCTCCGGCTCGACCGGCCCTTCGTCTACCATGCGGCGCTCGGCGCGCCGGTGGAGCGGCAGCTCGACACCGCCGCCCTCGTGCCGCGCGCGGTGGTCTGTCGCCCCGACGCTGGTGCTTTGGTGCTGCCGTCCCGGGCGCCCGGCTTCACCTACGAGCTTCTGGTGCGCGCCTATACGCAGCGCCACGAGGGCGTGCCGGCTCCCTTGCGCGGCACGCTCGGCGCGCTCGCCGAGCCCGCCGTCCTCGACCATCTCGAGCGCCTCGGCGTCGAGACGGTGGAACTGATGCCGCTCACGGCCGCGATCGACGAGCGCCATCTCGTCCATCTCGGCCTCTCCAACGCCTGGGGCTACAATCCCGTCTGCCAGATGGCGCCCGACCCGCGCCTCGTGCCCGGCGGCTGGGCGGAGGTGCGACGGGTGACGGAGGCGCTGCATGGCCGCGGCATCCGCGTCCTTCTCGACATGGTGCTGAACCATTCCGGCGAAAGCGACCACGTCGGGCCGACGCTCAGCTGTCGCGGCCTCGACAACGCCACCTACTACGCCGCCGATCCCGCCGAGCCCGACCGGCTCGTCAACGACACGGGCACCGGCAACACCTTCGCCTTCTGGCGCGAGCCCGTGATGCAGCTTGGGATCGACGCGCTGCGGGCCTGGGTCGAGTTCGGCGGCATCGATGGGTTCCGCTACGATCTCGGCACCATTCTCGGACGCGGCCCCGGGGGCTTTTCGCCCGACGCGCCGTTCCTCCGGCGGCTCGCCGGCGATCCGGTACTGAAGGACCGGCTCCATGTCATGGAGCCCTGGGACATCGGTCCCGGCGGCTATCAGGTCGGCCGGTTCCCGGCGCCCTTCCTCGAATGGCAGGACCGATTCCGCGACGACGTCAGGCGCTTCTGGCGCGGCGACAGCGGGCTCCTGTCGGCGCTCGCCACGCGTCTGTCGGGCTCGCCCGACCTCTTCGCCGGGCCCGGCCGCGATGCCGCCACCGGCGTCAACTTCGTCGCCGCCCATGACGGGTTCACGCTCGCCGACGTCGTCGCCTACGAGGACAAGCACAACGAGGCCAATGGCGAGGGAAACCGCGACGGCCACAACGAGAACCATTCCTGGAACAACGGCGCGGAAGGGGCGAGCGCCGACCCCGCGATCCTCGAGGCGCGGCGGCGCGACATCCGCGCGCTTCTTGCCACGCTCTTCGTCTCGCGCGGCAACCCGATGATCGTCGCGGGCGACGAGATGGGCCGAAGCCAGGGCGGCAACAACAACGCCTATGCGCAGGACAACGAGACGGTCTGGGTCGACTGGACAGTGGCGGACGAGGGGCTCGTCGCCTTCACCGCGCGCCTTGCCCGGCTGCGGGCGGACACGCCGGCGCTCCGCTCCCCGGCCTTCCTGACCGGAGCCGAACTGGATGGCGCTCCCGACGTCACCTGGCTCGGTGTGGACGGCGCGGCGATGGCGCCCGGCGAGTGGCAGGACGGCGAGCGGCCCTGGCTCGGCGCCCGGCTGGCCGTCGAGGGCTCGGCGGCGCTGGTCTGCCTCCATGCGGGCCGGGACGCGCTTCGCCTGCGCCTGCCCCCTCCCCCGCCCGGCCGCACCCACCGCCTCGTGCTCGCCTCCGACCGGCCGAACGAGCCGGAGCGTGCGCTGGAAGAGGGGTGCGACCTCGTCGTCGCCCCGCGCTCCGTCGTGATCGTCGTGGAAGCCTGGACGCAAGGCGGTTTGCTCCGGCGCGGCGCGGAGCCTATGTGACGCAGACGCCCCGCATCCCGAAGGCCGCCGCATGCCGATCCGCCAGCTCACCGAGACCCTGATCGACCAGATCGCCGCCGGCGAGGTGGTGGAGCGGCCGGCGAGCGTCGTGAAGGAGCTCGTCGAGAACGCCCTCGACGCCGGTGCGCGCCGCATCGAGATCGTGACGGCGGGGGGCGGCAAGAGCCTCATCCGCATCACCGACGACGGCTGCGGCATTCCGGAGGCCGAGCTGCCGCTCGCCGTCCGGCGCCACTGCACCTCCAAGATGGACGGCGGGCTTCAGGGGATCGAGACGCTCGGCTTTCGCGGCGAGGCGCTGCCCTCGATCGGCTCGGTGGCGCGGCTCTCGCTCCGCTCGCGGGCGCGCGGCGCGGCCGGCGCGCACGAGATCCTCGTCCACGGCGGGCGGCAGGAGGGGCCGCGCCCCGCCGCCCTGTCGGCCGGCACGGTGATCGAGGTGCGCGACCTCTTCCACGCCGTGCCCGCCCGTCTCAAGTTCCTGAAAAGCGACCGCGCGGAATCGGCTGCGATCACCGAGGTCGTCCGGCGCATCGCCATCGCCTTCCCGGCCGTGCGCTTCGAGCTGACCGGCGAGGACCGCAGCCCCGTCGTGCTGCCGGCGGTCGACGAGGCGGCGGCGCTCCAGCGGATCGGCGAGATCGTCGGCGAGAGCTTTTCCGACAACGCCTTCTCGCTCGACGCGGCGCGCGAGGGCGTGTTCCTTGCCGGCCATGCCGGCCTGCCGAGCTTTCATCGCGGCACGGCGCAGCACCAGTATGTCTATGTCAACGGGCGTCCGGTGCGCGACCGGCTGATCCTGTCGGCGATCCGCGGCGCCTATGCCGACGTCATGCCGCGCGACCGGCATCCGGTCTGCGTCCTCTTCCTGCAGGTCGACCCGCGCGACGTCGACGTCAACGTCCATCCAGCCAAGGCCGACGTGCGCTTCCGCGATCCCGGCCTCGTGCGCGGGCTGGTCGTCGGCGCGATCCGGTCGGAACTCGCGCGCCTGTCGCTTCGCGGCTCGACGGAGGGCGCGGACGGGCTGATGGCCCGCTTTCGCGCCGGCGGCATGGGCGAGCCGGCGACGGCTCCCACGGAGGCCGCCCATGCCCCACGGCCCACTTACAGCTTTTCCGAGCGGCCCGCCGCGCCCTACGATCCCGCCCGTTCCCCCTCGCGCCCGCTGGACGACCGCCCGGCCAATTTCGCCGGCTTCCAGCCCTCCGCCCGCACCGACCGGTTCGAGGAGGCGGCCCCCGCCCCGATCCGGGCCGAGTTTCCGCTCGGCGCCGCGCGCGCCCAGATCGGCCGCGCCTTCATCGTCGCCGAGACCGAGGACAGCCTCGTCCTTATCGATCAGCACGCCGCCCACGAGCGCCTCGTCTACGAGGCGCTGAAGGAGGCGATGCACGCCAAGGCCCTGCCCTCGCAGATGCTCCTGATCCCGGAGGTGGTCGACCTCACCGAAGCCGAGGTCGAGCGTCTCGTGGCGGAGGAGGCGGTGCTGCAGCGCTTCGGCCTCCATCTCGAGCGCTTCGGGCCGGGCGCCGTGATGGTGCGCGAGACGCCGGCGATCCTCGGCGAGGTGGATGCGTCGGCGCTGGTGCGCGAGATCGCCGACGAACTGACGGAGGCGGGGTCGGGCTCCGGGCTCGGCTCGCGCGTCGACCATGTCGCCGCCACCATGGCCTGCCACGGGTCGGTGCGCGCCGGGCGCCGCCTGCAGGCCTCGGAGATGAACGCGCTCCTGCGCCGCATGGAGGCGGTGCCGGCGTCCGCGACCTGCAACCACGGGCGCCCGACCTTCATCGAGCTGAAGCTTGCCGACATCGAACGCCTGTTCGGGCGGCGTTGACACGGACGCCCGTTTGGCCCGAACAACGCCACAACAGCTTTCCGGAAGAAGACCTATCCCATGATGAACCGAATGGACGGCGGCGGCGAAGCGAAGCTGCGCTACGGAGACGGCGACTTCGAGGTGATCCGCCCCGGCGCCTTCGTGCGCTGCGCGGTGACCGGCGAGGCGATCGCGCTGGACCTTCTGAAATACTGGAGCGTCGAGCGCCAGGAGCCCTATGCCGACGCCGCGGCCTCGCTCAAGGCCGAGACGGGCGCGGCGGCCGGCGGCTGAACGGCGGGCGGACGCGCGCGGAACGCCGCCTCGGCAGCCCGAAGGATCGTCTCGGGCGCGGCGGGATCCTCGAAACGCAGCGCGACACGCAGAACCCGCGCGGCCTCGCCAAGCAAGCGCGCCTGCGGGCCGCCGGCCAGGAGCCGGACATGGTCCTTGGCCGTCGTCACCGGCACTAGGCCCTTGGCCTCGGCGTCCGACAGGATCGCGTGCGCCTCGGCTTCCGTAAAGGGATGGTGGTCGGGAAAATCGCGCCGCGTCTCGACCTCGGCCCCCACCTCCTCCAGCGAGGCATGGAACTTACCGGGGTTGGCGATGCCGGCAAAGGCGAGGCAGCGCGCGCCGCGGAGCCCTGCTGCGTCGACCGTCGCAAGGCGAGCGCGATGGACCGGCTTGCCGTCGGCGGCCGCACGGCGCGCCACGGCGTCGCCGGGCTCGCCCGCGCCGATCACGAGAATCGCGTCGGCGTGCGGCCATTGGGCGCCCAGCGGCGCACGCAAGGGGCCGGCGGGAAAGGTGCGCCCGTTGCCGAGGCCGGTCGCCCCGTCGACCACGAGAAGCGCCAGGTCCGGCTGAAGCTGGGCGCTCTGGAAGCCGTCGTCCATCAGGAAGAGGTCGCAGCCGGCATGGCGCAGGAGAAGCGCGCCGGCCGCGCGGTCGGGCGAGGCTGCGGTCGGCGCGCGCTCGGCCAGAAGCAGGGCCTCGTCGCCGACGAGCGCCGCGCCGTGGCGGTCGGGCTCGACGAGGAGCGGCAGGCGCGCCGCGCCGCCGTGGCCGCGCGTCAGGAAGCCGGGCGTCCGCCCGAGCGCTCGCGCGGCCTCCGCGAGCGCCATCGCCGTCGGCGTCTTGCCGCCGCCGCCCAGCGTGAAGTTGCCGATGCAGATCACGGGCGCTGCGGCCTGTCGGCGCGGCGCCTCCGCCATCCGGCGCGCGGCCACGCGCCCGTAGACGAAGGCGGCAGGCTCGAGAAGCGCGGCCTGCCAGCCGAACGGCTCGAACCAGAAGCGGGGCGCGCGCCAAGAGATCAACGCCGGTCTCCCCCGCGGTCCATCGAGACGGCAAGACGCAGCGGCAGGAGATAGGGGTCGAGGGCGCCGAGCGTCCGGCGCAGCGCCCCGCCCATCTCCTCGACGCTCTGATGAGCGGCGCTCGCCATGGCGCGCCGCGTCTCGGGATGGGCGAAGAGTTCGGCCACCGCCGCCTGCAGGGCGGGCGCGTCCGGCACGATGCGTGCGCCGCCGCGCTCGATCAGCCGACCGTAGATGTCGCGGAAGTTCTGCACCAGCCGCCCCGACAGGATCGCGGTGTTGAGGCGGGCGGCCTCGAGCGGGTTCTGGCCGCCCTCGGAATGGATCGACTTGCCGATGAAGGCGATGTCGGTGAGGCGGAGATAGAAGCCCATGTCGCCGATCGTGTCGCCGAGCAGCACGTCGGCCGTCGGATCGGGCAACTCGCCCCGGCTCCAGCGCGCGACGCTGAGGCCGCGCGCCGTCAGCATCCGGAACACCGCCTCGGCGCGCTCGACATGGCGCGGCACGATCACGGTGAGAAGGCGCGGCCGGTCCTCGCGCAGGCGCAGATGGATGTCGGCGGCCATCGCCTCTTCGCCCTCGTGGGTCGAGACGGCGGCCCAGACGGGCCGCAGGCCGATCATGCGGCGCGCCTCGTCGAGGTCCTCGCGGTTCACCGGCGGGGCGGCGATGTCGGCCTTGAGGTTGCCGACCGTCGTCACCGCGCGCGCACCCAAGAGATGATAGCGCTCGGCATCGACCTCGGACTGCGCGGCCACCAGCGCGAAGCTTTCCATGATGGATTCGGCGAGGCGCGGCGCCGCGCGCCAGCGCTGGAACGAGCGATCCGACAGGCGGGCGTTGACGAGCACCTGAGGCACGCGCCGGCGCGCGAGCTCGCCGAGCGTCACCGGCCAGATCTCGCTCTCGGCGACCAGCGCGAGATCGGGCTGCCAGTGATCGAGGAACCGCGCGACGCAGGGGCGAAGGTCGAGCGGCACGTATTGATGGATCATGCCGGGCACCAGCCGCTCGGCGATCATGTTGGCCGAGGTCACCGTGCCGGTGGTGACGAGGACGCCGATACCCTCGCCGGCCAGCGTCTGGGCGAGCGGCATGATGGCCAGGCTCTCGCCGACGCTCGCCGCGTGGACCCAGACCAGCGGCCGGTCGTGCGGGCGGATCTCGGACGGGAAGCCGTAGCGCTCGCGCCGGCGCGGACGCTCCTCCTTGCCCTTCGACGCCCGCCAGGCGACGTAGGGGCCAATCACCGGATAGGCGAGCGAGCCGGCGACACGGTAGGCGCCGAGCGCCCGTCGGGCCCAGAAGTCGCTCATGGCCGGTCTCCGTCGGCCAGAGCGAGGGCCTTCTCGTTGGCGGCCTCGATGGCGCGCGTGATGGCGGCGCGCAGGCGCTCCATCTCCTCCGGCCCCGCATCGGGCGGCACGGTGATCGGGTCGCCCATCACGACGGCGATGCGCCCGAACGGCAAGGGCAGCGTCGTCCGGTCCCAGCTGCGCTTGACGACATGACGCCGGCTGGTGACCGCCGCGCTCGGGATGATCGGGCGGCCCGACAGCTTGGCGAGCGTGACGATGCCGAGGCCCGCCTCGCGCGGCGTGCCCTTCGGCACATCGGCGATCATGCAGACGCCGAATCCCTCGCCGAGGCTGCGACGCAGCTGGATCAACGCCCGCGCCCCGCCCTTCTCGCGCACGGCCTCGCGGACGCGGCCGCCGGACCCGCGCACCGTGCGTATTCCGAAGCGCTCCACCACGGCGGCGTTCATCTCGGCGTCGGCGCTGCGCGACAGGAGGGCGACATAGGGGAGTTCGATCGGCCGGAAGAAGGGAGCCAGGAGATGCTGCCCATGCCATAGGCCGACGATGGCGGGATGATGGCGGGTGAGGATGGCGCGAAAGTCGCTGGAGCCCGGCGCGGTGCGCTGGGCGAGGCGGATGAAGCGCAGAGCGCCGTGGATGACGCCGGCGCCGAGGCCGACCGCCGTGCGCGAGCGCAGCCAGGCCTTCGAGCGGCGCTGCAGGCGCACGCGCCAACGCTTGCGCGGCGCCTTGCCGCCGCCCGAACCCGCGATCTCGTCCACGCGCGACGGCGCCCGGTCCGTCAGACCGTCTCGGGGTCGAGGAGACGGTGAAGATGGACGATGAAGTAGCGCATCGAGGCGTTGTCGACGGTGGCCTGCGCCTTGCCGCGCCAGGCGGCGAGCGCCGAGGCGTAGTCGGGGAAGATGCCGACGACGTCGAGCGCCGACAGGTCGCGGAAATCGACGCCCTGGAGGGAGGAAAGCTCGCCGCCGAACACGAGATGGAGGCGCTGGCGGGGCTCGGCTTCGCTGACCATGAAACGGGATCCGATGTTGCGGGCGGGCCGGGGCGCCGCCGGGAGTTTCGTCAGGCCGCGAGAGCGGCGTAGGCGCGAAGGCGCTCCACGATGTCCGGCGCGCCGGCGACCAGAACGCCATGCCTTCTGGGGACGGGATTGTAAAGGTGGGGCCCGGTGTCCAGCCCCGCCAGGATCCCGCCGGCCCGCTCGAGGATCAGGTCGGCGGCGGCGATGTCCCAGTCGTTGGCGCGCGCGCCGACGAGCGTCCCGTCGAGGCGGCCGCAGGCGACCATGGCAAGCCGCAGCGCCAGGGAGGGGATATTGGGCGCGTAGTCGACCGGCGCCTGCGTGCGGCCCGCGATCTGCCGGCGCATCGGCTCGGGCATCGCGAGGCGCAGCGTCTCGTTAGGTTGGCGCGGCGACTGCACGGCGACCGGCGCGCCGTTCAGTTCGGCCGCGCCGCCGGCGGACGCGGTGAAGACCTCACCGAGCGAGGGCGCGTCGAGGACCCCCGCCACCGGTCGGCCGCCCGACACCACCGCGATCGAAACGCACCAGGTCGGCTCGCCGCGCAGGAAGGCCCGCGTGCCGTCGATCGGGTCCACCACGAAGAAGCGCTCCTCGCCGCCGTCCGAGGGGCGTGCGGCGGTCTCCTCCGAGATCCAGCCGTAGCCCGGCCGGGCGGAGAGGAGCGCGGAACTGAGATATTCGTCGACCGCGAGGTCAGCCTCGGACACCGGCGACTGCCCTTTCCACCAGACGCGGGGGTCGCGGCGCCAGAACCGCGCGGCGATCCGCCCGGCTTCCGCCGCGACCTCGCGCAGGAGGTCGAGATCGGCGAGGGCGTCCGCCACGCTCAGCGTCCCGCCACCGTCATCTCGCCGATCCGCAGCGTCGGCACGACCACCGAGAAGCGCTCGTCGCGATCGTCGGCCGGCTCGATGGCGGCGAGCATGTCGAGGAGGTTGCCGGCGACCGTGAACTCCGACACGGGACCGGCCAGACGGCCGTTCTCGATCAGAAAGCCCGAAGCGCCGCGCGAATAGTCGCCGGTCACGAGATTGGCGCCGGAGCCGATCATCTCGGTGACGTAGATGCCCGAATGCGTGTCGGCGACGAGGGCCTCCGGGGACCGGACGCCCGGCGTCAGCGTGACGTTGGTCGAGGAGGGCGAGACGCCCGAGGACGAGCGCGAGGCGCGGCCGTTGGTCCGAAGCTTCAGCTCGCGCGCCGTAGCGCTGTCGAGGATCCAGTGACGTAGCACGCCGTCCTCGACGAGGGCGAGGCGCTCGCCCGCGACACCCTCGCCGTCGAACGGACGGGAACCGGCGCGGCGCTGAAGGCGCGGCTCGTCCACGAGGTCGAGGCCGGCCGGCAGCACGCGCTCGCCCATGCGGTTCTTCAGGAAGCTCGTGCCGCGCGCGATCGCCGCGCCGTTGATCGCGCCGAGGAGGCTTCCGATCAGCCCGCGCGAGACGCGCGGATCGAGCACGATCGGATAGCGGCCGGTCGCGACCTTCTGCGGGTTCACCCGGCGCACCGCCCGCTCGCCGGCGCGCTGGCCGATCGCGGCGGCATCCTCGAGGTCGGCGGCGTGGATGCGCGAATCGAAGTCGTAGTCCCGCTCCATGCCGGTGCCCTCGCCCGCCACCGCGCTGACCGAGCGCGAGAAGCCGGAGCGCTGGCGCGAGCCGGAAAAGCCGGTGGAGGTCACGAGGACGAGCCCGGTGACGCCGTAGCTCGCCAAGGCGCTGCCCGACTTCGTGACGCCCGGCACGCCGAGCGCGGCCGCCTCCATCTCGCGCGCGGTCTCGATCAGCGCCTCGCTCGAGATCTCGGTCGGGTCGAAGAGGTCGAGGTCGGGCCGGTCGGAGGCAAGCAACGCCGGGTCGGCGAGGCCCGCATAGGGGTCTTCCGGCGAGACGCGCGCCATGGCGACGGCGCGCTCCGCGAGCCGGTCCATGTCGGCGCGAAGGTCGGCCGAGACGGTCGCGACCCGCCCGCCGACGAAGACGCGCAGCGAGAGGTCGTCGCTTTCCGAGGATTCCAGCTCTTCCAGCTTGCCCATGCGGACCTGCGCGCCCTGCGAGCGCGAGCGCACAACGGCGGCATCGGCCGCATCCGCGCCGGCCCGTTTGGCGGCCCCGATCAGGCGCGCCCCGAGGTCTTCGAGCCGTCCGATGTCGTCATTCATGGGGAAACCGCCGAACCTTTTGCATCCGCACCATCTATTATGCCATTGGCTGCCTTCAAGCCGTCGTCAAGCCGCCGCGCCCGGCGCGCCCGCGCCGGTCATCCCCCGGAGCCGGCCATGGCAGAGACCGCACCGCTGTTTCTCGAGATCCTCCTGATCCTCGGCGGCGGGATCGTGGCCGGCACGCTGTTCAAGCGGATCGGGCTCGGCACCATCCTCGGCTATCTCTTCGCCGGCATCGTCATGGGGCCGATCCTGCGCCTCGTGCAGCACGGGCAGGACGAGATCCTGCACATCGGCGAACTCGGCGTCGTGTTCCTCCTCTTCATCATCGGGCTGGAACTGAAGCTCTCGCGCCTCTGGGCGCTGCGGCGGCAGATCTTCGGGCTCGGCCTCGCGCAGGTCGTGGTGACGGGCGGCATCCTGACGGCCGGCCTGTCGTTCATCCTGCCCGGCTGGAACGCGGCGGTCGTCATCGGCTTCGGCCTCGCCCTGTCGTCCACCGCCTTCGCGCTGCAGCTTCTGGAAGAGTCCGGCGAGATCAACCTGCGCTTCGGCCAGACCTCGTTCTCGATCCTCCTGTTCCAGGATCTCGCGATCGTGCCGCTGCTGGCCATCCTGCCGGTGCTGGCGCCCGGCATCGACAGCACCGCCGCCTTCGACCCGTGGGCGATGGCGCGCTCGGTGGGCGCGCTGGTGGCGCTCGTCGTGGTCGGCCGCTATCTCATCAATCCCCTGTTCCGGGTGCTGGCGAACTCCGGCGCGCGCGAGGTGATGATCGCGGCCGCGCTCTTCGTGGTGCTGGCCTCGGCGCTCCTGATGGGCCTTGCCGGCTTCTCGATGGCGATGGGCGCCTTCATCGCGGGCGTGCTTCTGGCCGAGTCCTCCTATCGCCACGAGCTCGAGGCCAATATCGACCCGTTCCGCGGCCTGCTGCTCGGCCTGTTCTTCATCGCCGTCGGCCTGACGCTCGACCTGACGGTGATCGCCGACTACGCCTGGATCGTGCTTCTGGGCGCCCCCGCGCTGATGGCGGCGAAGGCCGCGATCCTCTATCCGCTCTGCCGCCTGTTCGGCGAGAGCCATGCCGTGGCGCTGCGCACATCGCTGGTCCTGCCGCAGGGCGGCGAGTTCGCCTTCGTCCTGTTCTCGGCCGCGACCGCCTCGGCGATCCTCGACGGGGCGACCGGATCGATCCTCGTCTCCATCGTCACGCTCTCCATGGCGCTGACGCCGCTCGCCGACCGGCTGGCGCGCCGCCTCGTGCCGGACGAGGAGCGCGCCGACGAGATGGTGGAGGATTTCTCCGGCGCCGAGCAGTCCGACGTCCTGATGATCGGCTTCTCGCGCTTCGGCCAGATGGCCGCCCAGGTCATGCTGTCGAGCGGGCTGGAGATGACGATCATCGATAGCTCGGCCGAGCGCATCCGCGCTGCCGGCCGCTTCGGCTTCCGCATCTATTTCGGCTCGGGGCTGCGGCGCTCGGTGCTGGAGGCGGCGGGCATCCGGCAGGTCAAGATCGTCGCCGTCTGCACCAACAAGCCGGAGACCACCAACGCGATCGTCGACCTCATCCATTCGGAGTTCCCGAACGTCGCGATCTTCGCGCGCTCCTACGACCGCAACCACTCGCTCTCGCTGCGCGAGCGGGGGGTGACGTTCGAACTGCGCGAGACCCTGGAATCGGCGCTGCGCTTCGGCGGCAAGACGCTGGAAGCATTGGGGCTCGATCGCGAGGAGGCCGGCCGCATCGTCGAGGACGTGCGACGGCGCGACGCCGAGCGCCTCGCCCTCCAGCAGGCCCGCACGGCCGGAACCGGTTCGACGGTGCTCGGCCGTGGCCGGGTCTCGCCCGAGCCGCTCACAAAGCCGAAAAGCGGCGACGGCGTGCGGGTGCGCCAGCCGCGGGGCGCGGTGCCCGCGCACCTCGCCGGTTCGGGCAAGAACCGGCCGACCTGACGGCCGGCCGATTCGGTCATCGCCGCGGCGTCGAGCGCGCGGCTCAGTGCGCCTTCTTCTTATGCACCTCGCTCTCGCTCTTCAGCGCCTTCGAGCCGGTCTTGGCCTTCACCAGAACGGCGGGCTCCTCCTTCGACGCGTTGCGCGTAATCTCCTTGCCCTTGATCGTCTTCGTCACCTTCTTGGTGAAGCGCGCCTCGACCTTCCCCTCGGCCTTGCCCTTGCCGTAGGACCACTCGACCGTGTCACCCTTGGAAACCGTGCTCATCGCAAGCTCTC
>NZ_CAJYIU010000213.1 GCF_913775355.1 uncultured Aureimonas sp. | reverse complement strand
TTCACATGGACCGAAGTTTCTCTGATCAAATGTATTGACGCATGACAGAAAGTGCGAGAGACCGTTGGGGACAGGTGAGCCGGGGAAGACGGCTTGCCACGCGGCGCCACGCCGCTTGGATCCGGGGCGGGAGGCGCCCCTTTCGGGAGGAAGACGATATGCGCAAGGGATTCTGGTCCACCCTCGTTCTCGGCTCTGTGCTGATGGGCACAGCCCTGCCGGCGCTCGCCGAAGGGCAGGCCGACCTTATCAAGCCGATCGACAAGGAGCTGACCTTCGTCTTCATCCCGAAGGTCATCCACCCGTGGTACGACGTGGTGCGCCAGGGCGGCCAGTTCGCGGTGGACGAATTCGCCAAGGAAGGCATCAAGATCAACATGATCTGGGACCAGCCGCCGCAGGCTGACGTCGCCGACCAGAACCAGCGCATCGAGGCCAATATCGGTCGCAAGCCCGACGGTCTCGCCGTCGCCTGCCTCGATCAGGCGACGAACGTCCAGCTTTTGAACGAAGCCAAGGAAGCCGGCGTCAACACGATCACCTTCAACTCGTTCTGCTCGCCCGACTTCGCCTTCGTCGGGCAAAAGGACAGCTACGGCGACGGCTTCGACCTTGGCAAGTATCTGGCCGACCACATCGGCGGCGAGGGCGAGGTCGGCATCCTGTCCGGCTCGCTGACGGCCACCGACCACGTCGAGCGCATCAAGGGCTTCAAGAAGGCGCTCGAAGCCTATCCGAACGTCAAGATCGTGTTCGAGCAGCCCGACAACGACGTACTGGAGGAAGCCGTCTCGCTCACCGAGAACGCGCTCCAGGCGCATCCGAACATCAAGGGCTTCTTCGGCTGCAATGCCTCGAACCCGATCGGCATCGCTCGCGCCGTGCAGAACGCCGGCAAGGCGGGCACGGTCGCGGTCGTCGGCATGGACGACCTGCCCGAGGCCGTCGACTTCGTGAAGGAAGGCGTCATCACCGCCCTCAAGGCCCAGCGCCAGTGGGACATCGGCTACTGGGCCGTGAAGTACATGGTGGCGATGAACCAGAACCACACGATCCCGATGGACCACAACACGGGCTCGCGCCTCATCACCAAGGATCAGCTCTAAGCTGCTTCGGGGGCCGGTTCGCCGGCCCCTGTCGTCTCTCGTTCGACTTGGGGAAGAGGCCGTCATGGACGCGATCGCCACCGCCTTCGAGGCGAGAAACGTGTCGAAGAGCTTCGGCGTGGTCCACGCTCTGAAAGGCGTCTCGGTCTCGATCCGCCCCGGCGAGGTCCACGCCATCATCGGCGAGAACGGCGCCGGCAAATCGACCCTGATGAACATCTTCTGCGGGCGCCTGCGCCCGACCGCCGGCCAGCTTCTCGTCGGCGGCACCGAGGTGCATTTCCATTCGCCCGGCGAGGCGCAAGGGGCGGGCATCGCCATCGCGCCGCAGGAGATCAACCTCGTCCCCGCCCTCACCGTCGCCGAGAACATCATGCTCGGCGCCGAGGTCACGCGCGGCCCCGCCATCGACTGGAAGGCGACGCGCCAGGAAGCCCTCACCCATCTCCACGCCGTCGACGACACGATCGCGCCGGAAGCCAAGGCCGGCGACCTCTCGAAGGCGCAGCAGCAACTCGTGCAGATCGCCCGCGCCGTCGCGACCAAGGCCCGCATCCTGATCTTCGACGAGCCGACCGCCGCACTCACCACGCGCGAGACCGAGAAGCTCTACGCCTTCATCCGGCGCTTCCGCGAGAGCGGCGGCTCGGCCTTCTACATCTCCCATCGCCTCGACGAGATCCTCGACCTCTCCGACCGCATCTTGGTGCTGCGCGACGGCGCCTATGTCGGCGAGCTCGACCCGAAGCGCACGTCGAAGCACGAGATGGTCGCCCTGATGGCGGGCCGCGAGGTCGCGCTCTCGACCCACACGCCGCGCCGGCTGGAGGATCGCCCCGTCGTCTTGCGCGTCACGGGCCTCTCGCGCCCCGGCGAGTTCGAGGACGTGTCGTTCGAACTCCACGAGGGCGAGGTGCTCGGCGTCTCCGGCCTCGTCGGCGCGGGGCGCACCGAGGTCGCCAAGTGCATCTTCGGCCTGACCAAGCCGAAGTCCGGCACGGTCGAACTCTTCGGCGACGCGCGGCCGGTGACGGACCCGGCCGACGCTATTCAACGCGGCCTTGTCTACCTGCCGGAAGAGCGCAAGCAGGAAGGCATCTTTCCGCTTCTCTCCATCGCCGAGAACCTGACGATCGCGACCCTCGACCGCTTCCGCGGACCCGCCTGGATGGACTTCCGGGGCATGGCCCGCACGGTCGACGACTATGTCGACCGCCTGCGCATCAAGATCGGCTCGGCCTCCGACCCGATCACCTCGCTGTCGGGCGGCAACCAGCAGAAGGTCATCCTCGGCCGCTGGCTCGCCAAGAACGCGAAGATCCTCATCCTCGACGAGCCGACGCGCGGCATCGACGTCGCGGCGAAATCCGAGATCCAGGGCGTCCTCGACAGCCTGACGGCCGCCGGCCTCTCGATCGTCTACATCTCCTCCGAGCTGGAGGAGGTGCTGAACGTCTCCGACCGCATCCTCGTGATGCACGAGGGCCGCGTCAAAGGCACCCCGCGTACCGAGGACATGACGCAGGAGTCCCTCCTGCGCCTCGCCATGAGCTGACGCGCCCGCCGCGCCCCATCCTTCCCGACCGAAAGGCACCCCGAGCCATGACCAACACCGCTCTTGGGTCTCCCGCGCGGGCCCGCACCGCCGCCCCGTCCCTCTGGTCCCGCTTCAAGGGCTGGGAGGCGAGCGGCATCCTCATCGCGCTCGGGCTGTTCGCGATCATCCTGTCGATCGCCGCGCCGAACTTCCTGTCGGCCTACAACCTGACGGTCGTGGCGCGCGCCGCCGCCTTCGTCGGCCTCGTGGCGCTCGGACAGACGCTGGTGCTGCTTCTGGGCGGCATCGACCTGTCGGTGGGTGCGGCGGCGGGCCTTTCGGCGATCGTCGGCTCGCTGCTCCTCACCTCCGCCGGGGTGCATCCCTGGCTGGTGATCCCGCTGGCCTGCCTGTTCGGGCTCTGCCTCGGCCTCGTCAACGGCTTCTTCATAGCCTACCTCAAGCTCAACCCCTTCATCGTGACGCTGGCGTCAGGCGAGATCTTCGCCGGCATGACGCTCGTCATCACGGAAGGCTACCCGATCCGCCCGCTCGGCGCGGGCTTCCGCGTCTTCGGCCAGGGCGAGATCCTCGGCCTGCCGGTGCCGGTCTGGTTCTTCCTCGTCTCGGCGGCGATCCTGATCTGGGTCCTGCGCAACACCAAGTTCGGCCGCAACATCTTCGCCATCGGCGGCAACCGCGACGCCGCCGTCCTCGTCGGCATCCGCATCCGCCGCGTCGAGCTTCTGGTCTACGGCCTCGCCGGCATGTTCGCCGCCATGGCCGGCATGCTCTACGCGAGCCGCATGGATGCCGGTCAGCCATCGGTCGGCGAGGGCTGGATGCTGCAGGCGGTCACGGCAGCCATCATCGGCGGCACGTCGCTTCGCGGCGGCCAGGGCACGATCGTCGGCACCGCGCTCGGCGCCCTGCTTCTCGCCATGCTCGCCAACGGCACCGTGCTCCTCAACGTCTCCGGCTTCTGGCAGCGGGTGATCGTCGGTCTCGTCGTCCTCATCGCGATCCTCGTGGACCTCGCCCGCCGCCATCGCCGCTGACCGGCCGCCGAAGACCTCTCCCATCCCCGTCCGGGCCGACGCCCGGGCGGGGATTTTCGCGCGCCCTTCCCGCTGCCGGCTGGACCGTGAAGCCCGCCGGGTTCTACATCTGGACCGACGCGCGTTCGGGAGGGACCGACATGAACCACGCCCTGCAGTTCTACATCGACGGCGCCTGGGTTGCGCCTGCGTCCGACGTCCGCCTCCCGGTGATCGACCCCTCGACCGAGGAAGCCTTCGCCGAGATCGCGCTCGGCGGGTCCGCCGATGTCGACCGTGCGGTGGCGGCCGCCCGCCGCGCGTTCCGGTCCTATTCGCAAACCAGCCGCGCGGAACGCCTCGCGCTGATGCGCCGCCTTCTCGAGGTCTACAAGGCGCGCCTGCCGGAGATGGCCGAGGCGATCAGCCGCGAGATGGGCGCACCCCTCCCCTTCGCGCTCGGCAGTCAGGCCGGGATCGGCACGGCTCATCTCGCCAGGATGATCGAGACGCTGGAGACCTACGTTTTTGAGGAGATGCGCGGCACGACGCTGATCGCGCGCGAGCCGATTGGCGTCGTTGGCATGATCACGCCGTGGAACTGGCCGATGAACCAGATCATGTGCAAGGTCGCGCCCGCGCTCGCCGCCGGCTGCACCATGGTGCTGAAGCCCTCCGAGATCGCGCCGATGAGCGGCCTCCTCTTTGCCGAGATCTGCGACGAGGCGGGACTGCCGAAAGGCGTCTTCAACCTCGTCAACGGCGACGGGCCTGGGGTCGGTGAGGCGATGTCTCATCATCCCGGCATCGACATGATGTCCTTCACGGGCTCGACGCGGGCCGGCATTCTCGTGGCCAAGGGCGCCGCCGACACGATCAAGCGCGTCCATCAGGAGCTCGGCGGCAAGTCGGCCAACGTCCTCCTGCCGGACGTCGATCTGGAGACCGCCGTCACGAAGGGCGTGCAGGGCTGCTTCGGCAATTCCGGCCAGAGCTGCAACGCGCCGACACGCATGTTCGTGCCGGCCGATCGCCACGACGAGGCGGCCGTGATCGCCGCGCGCGCCGCCGACGCCTTCAAGGTCGGCCCCGCCGATGCCGCGTCGACGCAGCTCGGCCCGGTCGTCAGCCAGGTCCAGTACGACAAGATCCAGGCGCTGATCGAGACCGGCATCCGGGAGGGCGCGCGGCTCGTCGCCGGCGGTCCCGGCCGGCCCGATGGTCTCAACCGCGGCTATTTCGTGCGCCCGACCGTCTTCGCGGGCGTTACCCCCGACATGACCATCGCCCGCGAGGAAATCTTCGGGCCGGTCCTGTCGATCCTCTGCTACGAGAGCGAGGACGACGCGGCCGAGCTTGCCAACGATACGGTCTACGGGCTCGCATCCTACGTCCAGTCCGCCGACCCGGCGCGCGCTCGCGCCTTCGCGCGGCGCATGCGCACGGGCAACGTCTACATCAACTACCCCGCCTGGGACGCGGGCGCGCCGTTCGGCGGATACAAGCAGTCCGGGAACGGACGCGAATATGCCGAGTTCGGGCTGGACGAGTTCCTGGAGATCAAGGGGGTCGTCGGCTGGGGCGCCTGAACCTTCGGGTCGGGCGGCCCCGGTCGATAACGCGGACAATTGCTTTCCGCCCCGTTTGGTGACAAGGGAGCCGCCGATCGGAATCTGCGGGGCGCCGAGGGGCGTCGCGCATGGGGTGAAGAGGCTTCATGGCCGTCGAAATCGAGCGCAAGTTTCTTGTGATCGGCAATGCCTGGCGCGAGCGCGCGGCGCGCGTCAGGACCCTCCGGGACGGACTGGTCAGCCAGGGTTCCAACGGCAAGGTCCGCGTGCGCCGCGACGGCGAGACGGCGTGGCTGACGGTGAAGGGCGCGCGCTCGGGCATCTGCCGCAGCGAGTTCGAGTACGAGATCCCGGTCGTCGACGCGGAGGAGATGCTCGGCGGAGTCTGCACCGGACAGATCATCGAGAAGGACCGGTTCGAGGTTCCCCACGAGGGACACCTCTGGGAGGTCGACGTCTTCCGTGGCGCCTTGGCCGGCCTCGTCTGGGCCGAGGTCGAACTCCATCATCCCGACGAGCGCTTCGCGGTGCCCGACTGGGCGGGCCGTGAGGTGACCGGCAATCCGCTTTACCGCCACACCGCGCTCCTCAACGCCTTCGCCGCCAACGACGGCCGGACGGAGCTTCGGGAATGGATGGCCGAGGCCTGACCGGCGAGCCGTCCCGGCTGGCCTTTCGCCGCATTCGTTCTCCACAAGACGAGCGTCAGACATCCATCGGAGAATCGGCCTTGTCCGCAGTCCGCCTGTTCGCTCCCCTCGCGCTGGGCGCCGCCCTCGCCTTCGCCTCGCCCGTCCTGGCGCAGGATGCGCCGCAGCCCCCGGCCCCGCCGCCCGCACGCGTCAGCGTCTCCGGCGAAGGCTTGGCCAGAGGCGCGCCCGACCTCGCGGTCACGCAGTTCACCGTCATGCGCTCGGCCGCAACGGCCGCGGATGCGCTGGGGCAGGTCAACACCGCGATGGAGGCTGTGCGCGCCGCGATGCCCTCGTTCGGCGTCGAGGCCCGCGACCTCCAGACCTCGGGCTTCCAGATCTCGCCGCAATACCGCTACGACAACCGCTCCGACGGCACGCAGGCGCCCCCAGTGCTCACCGGATACGAAGTTCGCAACACGCTGTCGGTCAAGGTCCGCGACATCCCCAAGCTCGGCGAACTCCTCGATCGCGCGGTGCAGCTCGGCGTCAACGAAGGCGGCTCGATCTCCTTCCAGATCGAGGACGATGCGGCCCTGCGCGATGCCGCGCGCCGCGATGCCGTCGCCCGCGCTAGCGCCAGCGCGACCGTGCTGGCCGAGGCCGCGGGCCTGAAACTCGGCCGCGTGGTCACGATCGAGGACACGGCCGGCGGCTTCGTGCCCGTCCCCCCGCCGATGCCGATGGGCGAGATGCGGATGATGGCGAGCAGCGCCGCCAAGGTTCCGGTCGAGGCCGGCGAGAACACGATCTCCGCGCAGGTCCGGATCGTCTACGAACTTCAGCCCTGACACCCACGAAAAGGGGCGGCCCGCAAGGACCGCCCCTTCGTCATTCAAAAGCTTCGGAAGCTCAGCGGTAGCCGATCACCGGGCAGCCGCGGTCCTGCGCGAAGCGCAGCGAGGTGGGATAGCCGCGCTTGAAGCCCGCCACCACGACGCCGCGGTGGCTCACCCGCACCACGTCGGCACCGCGCAGGCCCATGTCGCGCGCCTTGCGCAGGGCAAGACGCGGCGAGCACTCGCCCCGGCGCGGACCCCGGTCACCCCAGCGCTCTCCCCGATGCGGACCCCGGTCGCCCCAGCGCTCGCCCCGGTCGCCCCAGCGCTCGCCATGGCGCGGGCCGCGCTGCTCCCAACGGTCATGCCGCTCGCTGCGGTAGTCAACGAGGGTCACGCCGGCCGCATCGCGCGGCGCGGCGCTGGCGACACCGGCCGCACCGAACGAGCCAAGGAGCGTCGCGGCGACGAGGGTGGAACGGATCAGGCTGGACAGCATGGATGGATCTCCTGTCGAACAAGGCGCGCCGAACGCGCGTCGTGACGTCTGAGATAAGCCAACCTTCCTGAATTGCCGCCGTCCGCCTCGTTCATCCCTCGTTCAGCATGAGAAGAAAACCGCGGGTTCTTGCCGCGCCGCACCATTGCCGGACGCAAAGCGTTCACAGACCCACCGTAGCGTATTCTGGAGTTGCAGGTGCGGACGATATGCAGAAGATCACGTCGTTCTGGAATGAGCAGGCCAACGTCATGCGGGAGCTTGGCGCACGCCATGCCGCCTTGGCCTCCGCGTGGCTTTTCGTTACCGCGATCCTCGCCTTCACAGCCCCCTGGATCGCGCCGCTGTCCTTCGCCGGCTGCATCGCGACCTTTCTCGTCCTCGGGCATCTGCGGCGCGATCTCGCTCGCACGCACCAGGAACTCGCCCGCGTGCGCGGCGAGCAGGAGGCGCTCGTCGAGCGCCACGTGATCGACGAGATCACCGGCCTTCTGACCCGGCGCGCCTTCCTCGAGGCGGCCGGCGAAGCCATGAAGAGCCGCGACGGCGGCACGTCGCTTGCCTTCTTCGCGCTCGACATGGACAACCTCAAGGTCCTGAACGACAGCTTCGGGCACCGCGCCGGCGATTTCGCGCTCTCCCACATCGCAACGACGCTGAAGCGCCTCGTGCCGCGCGTGACCGCCGGGCGCCTCGGCGGCGACGAGTTCGCCTTCGTGCTGCCCTGCGCCGACGAGGCGGAGGCTCTGGCCTTCGGCGAGTGGTTCGGCCAGACTCTCAACACGCCCGTCATGGCGGGCGGGCGGCGCCTGTCGCTGTCGGCGAGCCTCGGGGTCGTCATGGTGCCCGAGCGCACGGTCTACCTGTCGGAGGCCATGCAGTTCGCCGACGTCGCGCTCTATGCCGCCAAGAGCGCCGGACGCAACAAGACCGCCGTCTTCGACGCCGACATGCTGGCCGAGCTGAAGCATCGCCGCCTGATCGAGCGCGAGTTGCGGGCGGCGATCCTCCTCAACGAACTCGACGTCCACTACCAGCCGATCAGCGGCCTCGACGGAAAGCTCGTCGGGGTGGAAGCCCTCCTGCGCTGGCAAAGCCCGTCGCGCGGCAACATCTCGCCGGCCCGCTTCATCCCGATCGCGGAAAGCACGGCGCTGATCGACCAGCTCGGCGAATGGGTGCTGCGCCGGGCGCTGACCGATGCCCGCGATCTCCCCGAGGGGCGGATTTCCGTCAACGTGTCGGCCAACCAGCTGAAGCGCGACGATGTGGTCGACATGGTGGCGCGGGTGCTCGCCGAGACCGGCCACGCGCCGAGCCGCCTGACCCTCGAACTCACCGAGTCGGCGGCGATCCAGACGACGCCCGACATCTGCCGCCGCCTGCAGGCCCTGCGCGACATGGGCATCCGCATCGCGCTCGACGATTTCGGCACGGGCTTCAGCGGCTTCGACTATCTCCGCCACCTGCCGGTCGACTGCATCAAGATCGACCGCAGCTACATCTCGCGTCTCGGCGACAGCGAGACCGACAACGTCTTCGTCTCGGCGCTGGCGAGCCTTGCCAATTCGATGCGTCTGTCGGTCGTCGCCGAGGGGATCGAGACCGAGCGACAGATGCTGCTGGCGCGGGCCGCCGGCTGCACCCTGTTCCAGGGCTACCACCTCGCGCGGCCGATGCCGAAGGCGGACCTCCTACGCTTCCTCGACCACAATCTCAGGCAGTGCGCCTGAAACCTGGAGTTGTTATGATACCGATCGACCCGGCCCCGT
>NZ_CAJYIU010000212.1 GCF_913775355.1 uncultured Aureimonas sp. | reverse complement strand
GGTCGCCGAGCTGGCTCGCGAAGCGGCGGCTGGCGACGCCGGCACAGACGACCACGGCGTCGAAGTCCTCGCGGACCGGCTCGCCCTCGCTGCCGACGGTGCGCGAGAAGACGGCGGCGCCGCCCTCGGTGCGCGTCGAAAGCTGCGTCACATCGGCCTCGTAGCGGATCTTGCCACCACGGCGCACCACGGCGTCGGCAAGGCCACGCGTGTACTTATGGATGTCGCCGGTGAAGTCGGACTCGGTAAAGAAGCCGCCGTGGAACGTGCCGGCGAGCGCCGGCTCGATCGCATGGATCTCGGCATCGGTCAGGCTGCGGCGATTGAGCCCGCCCTTGGCGTAGAGCTGGCTGACGCGCGAGGCGTGCTCGAACTCGGCCTTCGATTCGTAGACATGCAGGATGCCGCGCTTCACGAGGTCGAACTCGAAGCCCTCACGCTCGGCCATCTCGATGAGATGCTGCCGGGCGGCGATGGCGAGCTTGACGGTCGCGACCGTGTTCTCCTCGTAGGAGCGCGCGGCCAGCACGAACTCCGCCATCCAGGACAGCTTGTGCCAGGTCGGCGCGGGATGAACGAGAAGCGGCGCGTCCTTCTTTAGCATCCACTTGATGCCCTTGATGAAGGTCGACGGCGAGTTCCAGACTTCGGCGTTGGAGGCCGAGAGCTGGCCGCCGTTGGCGAACGAGGTTTCCATGGCCGAATAGGCGTTCCGGTCGAAGACCGTCACGTCGAGGCCCTGCGAGAGGAGCTTGTATGCGGTGGTGATGCCGGTGATGCCGGCGCCGATAACGGCCACTGAGGTCACGACAGGTCCTTTCCCCGCACTGTTGCGGGTTGCCTTCGTGCCCCTCCGTCACTGGCCTGAGAGTTTCACGGCGGGGAAGCATTTCCCTCGTCCGCTTTCTCCTTCGGCGGACGACCCGACGGGTCGTCACTCTCCGGATATGGTTTTACGCCGCGCGGTCCTTTTGCCTGAGAGTTTCCGGGGCGGTTGCTCCTTCGGCGCCGGCCTTTCGGCCGGTCTCTCCCGCAAGCGGCGATAGGCTTTACATATGGGAATAGGACGAATGCGGCAAGTTCAAAGAATCCGCAGACGCTGCCCAGAGTTTAGGCAACACGCCGCCCCGTCTCGGCCGAGAAGCGGTGAAGCGCCGCCGGGTCGAAGCCGATCCGCACCGTCTCGCCGAGATCCTTGCGCACGTGGCCTGCGGTGCGCAGCGCGATGTCGGGACCGCCGGCCGGCAGGGCGCCGTAGAGATAGGTCTCCGCCCCCACCCGTTCGATCGCGCTGAGCGTGACATCGGCGAACGGGCGACCGTCGCCCGAACCATCCACGATCGCGACATGCTCCGGCCGGATCCCGAGCACTTCGGCGCGGCCCGGACCGGTGCCGATCGCCCGGTCCATGCCCTCGATCTTCAGCGCCTCGGCGAGCGGCACGAGGTTCATGGCCGGCGAGCCGATGAAACTGGCGACGAACAGCGAGGCCGGCCGCTCGTAGACCTCGATCGGCGTGCCGACCTGCTCGACCTGACCCCCGTTCAGCACCACCAGACGGTCAGCCAGCGTCATCGCCTCCAACTGATCGTGCGTGACGTAGAGGCTGGTCGTTCGCAGCCGCTTCTGCAGGCGGCGGATCTCGGCGCGCATCGAGACGCGCAGCTTGGCGTCGAGGTTCGACAGCGGCTCGTCGAAGAGGAAGGCAGCGGGTTCGCGCACGATGGCGCGGCCCATCGCGACGCGCTGGCGCTGGCCGCCGGACAGTTGGCCCGGCTTGCGGTCGAGATAGGTCTCGATCTCCAGCGCGCGGGCCGCCTCGCCGATGCGCCGCTCGATTTCGGCGGCCGGCATCTTCCGGTTCTTCAGCCCGTAGGCGAGGTTCTGGCGCACGCTCATGTGCGGGTAGAGCGCGTAATTCTGGAAGACCATGGCGATGTCGCGGTCGGCGGGCCCGAGGTCGTTGACCCGCCGGTCGCCGATCCTCACCTCCCCGCCCGTGATGGTCTCCAGCCCTGCCACCATGCGCAGCAGCGTGGACTTGCCGCAGCCGGACGGACCGACGAGCACGACGAACTCGCCGTCGGCGATGTCCAGCGAGATGCCCTTCACCGCCTCCTGCCCGTTGGGATAGGTCTTGCGGACGTCCTGGAGCGTGATCGAGGCCATTACTTTTCCGATTCAACGAGACCTTTGACGAACCAGCGCTGCATCAGCACCACCACGAGGACGGGCGGCACGATGGCGAGGATCGCCGTCACCATGACGAGGTTCCAGGGCGTGTCGGCGTCGGCGAAGGAAATCATCTTCCTCAGGCCGATGACGATCGTGTTCATGGAGTTATCGTTGGTGACGAGAAGCGGCCAGAGATACTGGGTCCAGCCGTAGATGAAGAGGATGACGAAGAGCGCGGCGATGTTGGTCTTCGACAGGGGCAGGAGAATGTCCCGGAAGAAGCGCATCGGCCCCGCCGCGTCGACGCGCGCGGCCTCCACCAGTTCGCCGGGGATGGTCAGGAAGAACTGGCGGAAGAGCAGTGTCGCCGTCGCCGAGGCGACGAGCGGCAGGATCAGCCCGGCATAGGTGTCGATGAGGCCGAGATCGACCATGACCTTGTAGGTCGGCAGGATGCGCACCTCGACGGGCAGCATCAGCGTCATGAAGATCAGCCAGAAAAACGCCATGCGGAAGGGAAAGCGGAAGAAGACGATCGCAAAGGCTGACAGGAGCGAGATGACGATCTTGCCCAGCGCGATGCCGAGCGCCATCACCGCCGTGTTGAAGAGCATGGTCCAGACGCTGACGCCCCCGATTCGCCCGACGCCGCCGAACAGCGCCTGCCCGTAGTTCTCGGCGAAGCGGTCGCCCGGCACGAGCGGCAGCGGCGGGCGCAGGATCTCGGGGACCGAGAGCGTCGAGGCTATGAGCGTATAGTAGATCGGAAAGGCGACGATCAGGACGCCGAGGATCAGGACGCAGTGCGCGAGCGCGGTGGCGAAGGGTCGGTTCTCGATCATCGCCTTATCCGTAGTGCACGCGCCGCTCGACGAAGCGGAACTGGAAGGCGGTGAGCGCCACGACGATCGCCATCAGGATCACCGACTGGGCAGCCGAGGCGCCGAGATTGAGGTTCACGAAGCCGTCCGTATAGACCTTGTAGACGAGCGTTTCCGTCGCCTTGGCGGGGCCGCCGCCGGTCACCGAGTCGATGATGCCGAACGTGTCGAAGAAGGCGTAGACGGTGTTGACGACGAGGAGGAAGAAGGTCGTCGGGGCGATCAGCGGGAAGACAATGGTCCAGAAGCGCTTCGGCCCCCTCGCCCCGTCGATCGCCGCCGCCTCGATCAGCGAGCGCGGGATCGACTGCAGCGCCGCCACGAAGAACAGGAAGTTATAGGAGATCTGCTTCCAGGCGGCCGCGACGATCACCAGCCCCATCGCCTGCTCGCCCTTCAGGAGCGGGTCCCAATCGTAGCCGGCCGCGCGCAGCATGTAGGCGAATGTGCCCATCGTCGGGTTGAACATGAAGAGCCAGAGCATGCCGGCGATCGCGGGCGCGACGGCATAGGGCCAGATCAGGAGCGTGCGGTAGAAGGCCTTGCCCCGCAGCACCTTCTCGGCCGAGGTCGCGAGCAGCAGCGCAAGACCCATCGCGAGCACCGCCGTCGACAGGCTGAAGACGATCGTGGTCTTCAGGGCATGGAGATAGCTGGGATCGCTCAGCACCTGCCGGAAGTTGTCGAGACCGACGAACTCGGTCTTCAGGCCGAACGCGTCCTCGCGCAGGACGGACTGGTAGAGCGCCTGCGCCCCCGGCCAGTAAAAGAAGACGAGCGTCACCAGCACCTGCGGAGCAAGCAGCAGGTAAGGCAGAAGCTTGTTGGGAAAGGTGACGCGGGTGTTCAAGCGGCCGCCCCGAGCATGACATGGGAGCGCCCCGCCGCGAGCGGCGAGGCGCCTTGAGGGTGAGCGTGACCTATGCGGCCGATTACTGGCCGGCGGCCTGCGCGATCGCCGCGTTGCCGCGCTCGACGATCTTGCCGAGCGCCGTCTTGGCGTCCTGGCTGCCGTTGAGCATCGCCTCGAACTCCTCGTTCATGATGTCGCGCACCTGCGGCAGGTTCGGCAGGCGCACGCCCTTGGAGTTCTCGGTCGGGGTCTTGCCCATCATCTGCTGAATTGGGATCTCGCGGGCCGGGTTCTTCTCGTAGAAGCCACTGGCCTTCGTCGCCTCGTAGGCGGCGAGCGTCACCGGCAGATAGCCCGAGACCTGATGCAGACGCGACTGGATGTCGGTCTGCGACAGGAACTCGAAGAAGCTGGCGACGCCCTTGTACTCGGCGTCCGACTTGCCGCCGAAGACCCAGAGGCTGGCGCCGCCGGGGATCGTGTTCTGCGGCGCGCCGTTGCCCTTCGGGTCGTAGGGAAGCTGGCCGGTGCCGTAGTTCATGCCGGACTTCACGACGTCGCCGAGGCCGCCCGACGATTCCGTCAGCATCGCGCACTCGCCCGACAGGAAGAGCTGCTTGGCCTCCGACGTGCGGCCGCCGTAGCGGAACGTGCCGTCCTTCGCGAGGTCGGCGATCGCCTGGAAGTGCTCGACGAAGATCGGCGCATCGACCTCGAGCTTGACGTCGAGGGCGGCGAGGCCGTTCTCGTTGGTGCCGTAGGGCACGTTGTTCCAGGCGGCGAAGTTCTCGGTCTGGATCCAGGTCAGCCAGGTCGAGGTGAAGCCGCAGGGAGCGGCGCCCGACGCCTTGATCTTTTTGGCGGCGTCGAACACCTCCGGCCAGGTCTTCGGCGGGTTGTCGACGTCGAGGCCCGCCTTCTGGAAGGCGTCCTTGTTGTAGTACATGATCGGCGAGGACGAGTTGTACGGGAAGCTCAGCATCGTCCCGTCGGGCTTGGAATAGTAGGACACGATGCCCGGCAAGTACTTCGACTTGTCGAAGCTCTGGCCGAGCACCTCGGCCACCGGCTTGATCGCGCCCTCGGCGCCCATCATGACGCCCGTGCCGGCGTCGAAGATCTGGATGATGGCGGGAGCCTGCTTGGCGCGGAAGGCGGCGATGCCGGCGTTCAGCGTCTCCGGGTACGTGCCCTTGAAGACCGGAACCACCTTGTAGTCGGCCTGCTTTTCGTTGAACTCCTTAACGAGCTGCTCGACCACGTCGTTGTTGGCGCCCGACATGGCGTGCCACCACTGGATTTCGGTCTGGGCCAGGGCGGCGGTCGAGGCGAAAAGGGCGGCCGCGAGGGTCGCAGCGGCGGCGGTCGTCTTGGTCATCGCAATAGGCTCCCAGCGCCGGGCCTTGATGGCCACGGTCCGTCACCGCCCTCCTAGCGGCGCGAACCAACAGTCGCGTGTCGAACCTACGATGGTTCCATGACAGTGCAAAGCCTTATCACGCCTTCGTTTTCCGCCTTCCACACGCACCTCGTGCGCTCACTCGCCCCGTGGAAAGCGCTGTGAGTCCTCCAGGACGTTGAGGTCCATGTGGTTGCGCATGTAGCGCTCGGACGCCTTCTGGAGCGGCTGGAAGTCCCAGGGATAGTAGGCGCCGTTGCGCAGCGCCTCGTAGGTCACGAGCCGGCGGGCCTGGCTCTGGCGCACGTCGCGGTCGAAGGCGCGAAGGTTCCACAGACGCGTCGCCTCGGCGTCGAAGGCGGCGAGCATTTCGGCATGATCCGGGTCGCCCGCGAGGTCGCGCAGTTCCGACGGATCGTCCACGAGGTCGAAGAGCTGGTCGGGATCGGCGGGGGAACGCGTGAACTTCCACCGGCCGCGACGGATCGCGACCATCGGCGCGATCGAGCCTTCGGCGGCATATTCCATCGGCACCGATTTCGCGCGCTCGCCCCGACGCGCGGTGTCCATCAGCGAGATGCCGTCCAGCCATTCGGCGCCGTCCGACAGGTCGATCCCGGCGAGCTCGGCGAGCGTCGGCAGTACGTCAAGCGTCGAGACCGGCTGCATGTAGGGGCCGGGCGGCAGGCCAGGCGCCGAGACCATCAGCGGCACGCGCGCCGAGCCCTCGAAGAAGTTCATCTTGAACCAGAGGCCGCGCTCGCCGAGCATGTCGCCGTGGTCGGAGACGAAGAGGATGATCGTATCCTCCAGCATGCGCGTGCGCTCGAGGATGTCGACGAGCTCGCCGACCTTCTCGTCGATATAGCTGATGTTGGCGAAATAGGCCTGCCGCGAGCGGGCGATCATCTCGTCCGTGATGCGGTACTCGTGGTCGTTGCAGGCCATCATCAGGCGCTGCGAATGCGGGTCCTGGTCGGCGAACTCGATCCGCTCGACCGCCGGAAGGAGCGCCGGCGAGTTGCGGTAGAGATCGAAGAAGCGGCGGCGCGCGACGTAGGGGTCGTGCGGATGGGTGAAGGAGACGGTGAGGCAGAAGGGCCGGTCGTCGTTGCGCCGGGACAGGTCGTAGAGCCGGGCGGCGGCGTGGTGGGCGACCTCGTCGTCGTATTCCAGCTGGTTGGTGATCTCGGCGACGCCGGCATGGGTGACCGAGCCGAGGTTGTGGTACCACCAGTCGATGCGCTCGCCGGGCTTTCGATAGTCCGGCGTCCAGCCGAAGTCGGCGGGATAGACGTCGGTCGTCAGCCGCTCCTCGAATCCGTGAAGCTGATCCGGCCCGACGAAGTGCATCTTGCCCGAGAGCGTCGTGCGGTAGCCGGCGCGCCGCAGGTAATGCGCAAAGGTCGGAATGTCGGAGGCGAACTCGGCGGCGTTGTCGTAGACGCGCGTCTTCGAGGGAAGCTGTCCGCTCATGAACGAAGCGCGCGCCGGCGCGCAGAGCGGGCTCGCGGTATAGGTGTTGACGAAGCGCGCCGATCTGGCCGCCAGCGCCTTGAGGTTGGGCGCGTGGAGGAAGCGCGCCGGCCCGTCGGGAAACAGCGTGCCGTTGAGCTGGTCCACCATGACGATGAGGAAGTTGGGCCGGCTCTGAAGCATGTCGCGCTCGCCAGAAGGATGCAGGGGCTGCCGCGGCATTGACCGCGACAGCCCCGATCCGTCAAGCGGGATGCGCGGTCAGCCCTCGACGCTGGCCTTCACGGCGGCAAGACCCGGCTGGCCATCGAGGGTTTCGACGCCCGCGAGCCACCCGTCGAGGACGCCGGGGTTCGCCTTCAGCCAGTCCTTGGCGGCCTTCGCCGGATCGGTGCCGTCGGCGAGCGCCGCCATGATCTGGTTCTCCTGCTCGACGGTGAAGACCATCTGGCCGAAGAGCTTGGCCGCGTTCGGGCATTCGGTCTTGTAGCCGGCGCGCGCCAGCGTGAAGACCTCGGCGCCGCCGAAGTTCGGGCCGAAGAACTCGTCGGCGCCCGACAGGTAGGTGATGCCCATGTTGTTCATCGGGTGCGGCGCCCAGCCGAGGAAGACGACCCAGTTCTTGGACCGCTCGGCGCGCTGCACCTGCGACAGCATCCCCTGCTCGCTGGAATCGACCAGCTTCCAGCCGGCGAGCCCGTAGTTCGGCGCATCGATCATCGACTGGATGTTGATGTTGGCGGGCGCGCCCGGCTCGATGCCGTAGATCTCCTTGCCGAACTTGTCGGCGTTGGTCGCGAGATCCTTCACGTCCTTGACGCCGGCCTCGGCCACGTAGTTCGGCACGGCCAGGGTGAACTTGGCGCCGGTGAGGTTGCGCGTCAGCTCCTCGGCGGTGCCGTCCACCTCGAGCTGCTGGCGGAACTTCGTCTGGGCGGGCATCCAGTTGCCGAGGAAGACGTCGGTCTGCTTGTTGGCGAGCGCCTGATAGCCGACCGGCACGCCGAGCGTCTCGACCTTCTGCTCGTAGCCGAGTCCCTTCAGGACGACGCCCGCCAGCGCGTTGGTCGAGGTGATGTCGCTCCAGCCAGGATCGGACATGCGAACGGTCTTGCAGGAGGCGGGATCGGCGGCCTCGGCCACCCCGGCGGCGCAGAGACCCATCGAGAGGGCGGCGATGGCGATCGATGCGTTGCGGATCATGCGCGTCTCCTGTCGTCCGCGACCGCGGACCGCGATGGGAGCGCCGCTCCCGGTTCCGCCATCACAACGGCAGAGACCGGAAAGCACAAGGTCATTCCGTTGCGCTTTTAATCCTTTACACGGAACGTCCGGCCTCCGATCCGACTATTCGGCAGGATGGGCGGCGTCCTCGTGGTGGGCATCGTCGGCCGAGCGCGGCAGGAACGGGCGCAGGCGCCGCGCCAGCCCGTCGAGATAGGTCAGCGCCACCGGCACGAAGATCAGCGTGAGGACGGTGGACGACAGGAGCCCGCCGATCACCGCATGGGCCATCGGCGCGCGCTGCTCGCCGCCCTCGCCGAGGCCGAGCGCCAGCGGCATCATGCCGAAGATCATGGCGAGCGTAGTCATCACGATCGGGCGCAACCGCACCTGCCCCGCCTCGGCCAGGCTGTCGCGCAGCGACAGGCCGCGGGCGCGCGCCTGGTTCGAGTAGTCGACGAGGAGGATCGCGTTCTTGGTCACGAGACCCATCAGCATGATGAAGCCGATGATCGAGAACATGTTGAGGGTCGAGCCCGTCGCGAGCAGCCCCAGGAGGACGCCGATGAGGGAGAGCGGCAGCGAGGTCATGATCGCCAGCGGCTGGAGGAAGGAGCCGAACTGCGAGGCGAGGATCAGGTAGATGAAGATCACCGCGAGCCCCAGCGCCTGCACGGCGTAGCCGAAGCTCTCGGCCATGTTCTCGGCCTCGCCGCCGAACGTCACGCGGTATCCCGGCGCGAGCGTCAGCCCGGCGATCTCGCGCTGGAGATCGGCCACCACCTCGCCCAGCGCGCGGCCTTCGACATTGGCCGAGATGCGGACCTCGCGCGACAGGTCGCGCCGGTTGATCGACGAGGGCGCGACGCTGTCGACGACATCGGCCACCTGATCGAGCGAGACGAGGATCGGCCGACCGCTCGCATCCTGCCGGCTGGAAGCGACGCGCAACTCGGCCAACTGGCCCGCACGCGCTCGCCCCGCTTCCGGCAAGCGCACGAGGACGTCGTAGGTCTCGCCGTCCGGCGCGTTCCAGACCGAGATCGCGTCGCCCGCCACCAGCGGACGCAGCGTGTCGCCGATCGCCTGCAGCGACACGCCGAGATCGCTCGCCGCCTCCTGGCGCACGCGCACGGCGAGCGTCGGCTGCTCGTCGTCGAGCGAGGACTCGATCTCGACGGCGCCGGGTATGGCCCGCAGCCGCGCCATGATCTCGTCGGACAGGCGCTTCAGCTCCGCCTCGCCCTCGCCGAGCACCGAAACCTGCAGCGGCTTGGCGTTCGCCCCGCCACCGCCTCCCCCGCCGAGCGAAGGCTGGTTGACCGAGACGGTCAGCCCCGCGATGCGCGACAGGCGCTCGCGCAGAGGCTCGGCGAGATCCATCGTGGCGCGCGTGCGCTCGGTGATCGGCTTCAGCGTGACGGCCACCGTCGCGGAGTTGAAGCCGCGCGCGGCGGCGGCGTTGACCGTGGAATAGTACGTCGCGATCTCCGGCACGCCGGCCAGGACGCGCTCGACCTGCGAGACCTTGCGCGCGGTGTAGTCGAGCGACGAGCCTTCCGGCGTCTCGATCGAGACGGTGAACTCGCCGCGATCGCCGGCAGGCACGAATTCCGCGCCGATGCGCGGCACGAGCGCGAGGCTGATGCCGAAGGTGAGAAGGATCGCACCAAGCGTCACGACGCGGTGGCGGAACGTCCAGCGGATCAACGATGCATATCGCGCGGCGGTTCGCTCGAATCCGCGATCGAACCGCTCGACGAGCCGGCCAAGCGGCCCGCGCTCCGCGTTCGGCTGCGAGGCGGGATCGTACCAGACACTGGAAAGCATCGGGTCCAGCGTGAAGGAGACGAAGAGCGAGATCAGGACCGCGACCGCGACGGTGACACCGAACTCGAGGAAGAAGCGTCCGATGATGCCGCCCATGAAGGCGACGGGCAGGAACACGGCGACGATCGAGAGCGTGGTGGCGAGCACCGCAAGGCCGATCTCCTCGGTGCCGTCGATAGCGGCTCGGGCGTGCGACTTGCCCATGTGGAGGTGCCGCGTGATGTTCTCGCGCACGACGATGGCGTCGTCGATCAGGATGCCGATGGCGAGCGAGAGCGCCAGGAGCGTCATCGTGTTGAGCGTGAAGCCGAAAGCATGAATGACTGCGAACGTGCCGATTACCGAGATCGGCAGCGTCAGGCCCGTGATGACGGTTGAGCGCCAGGAGTTCAGGAACAGGAAAACGATCGCGACGGTCAGCAGCGCGCCCTCGATCAGCGTGCGCTGCACGTCGGCGACCTGCGCGGCGATCGAGCGCGAGTTGTCGCGCGAGACGGCAAGCTCGACGCCCTGTCCCGCCAGCTCGACTTTCACTTTCTCGATCTCGGCCCGCAACGCGCGGGCGACCGCCACCGTGTTGGTGTCCTGCACCTTCACGACGTCGACGCCGAGCGCCGGCACGCCGCGATAGGCCGCGCGGCTCGTGAGTTCGGCGCCCGCCTCGCGCACCAATGCCACGTCGGCGAGCCGGATCGGCGCGCCCTCGTCGGACTTCACGATGATCCGCTCGAAACCGGCGGCATCCGTGATGCGTCCCTCCACGGTGACGTTGCGGCCGGTGATGCCGGCCGTCAGCGTACCGGCCGCGATGTCCTGGTTCTCGCGCCGGATCGCGTCCATCACGGTGGCGGGCGCCACGCCGAAGGCCTCCATGCGCTCGGGGTCGAGCAGAACCTGGATCTGCCGCTCGGCGCCGCCGACGATCGCCGTCTGGCCGACGCCCGGCATGGTGTTGAGGCGGCGGGTGATGACCTGATCGGCCAGTGTCGTCAGTTCCGGCAGCGTCTTCGTCGCCGACGAGACGGCCAGCGACAGGATTGGCTGGTCGTCCGGGTTGAAGCGCGTCACCTGCGGCGTGTCGATGCCGTCGGCAAAGCCCGCCTCCAGCCGCGAGACACGGTCGCGCACCTCCTGCGCGGCCGTGCGCGAGTCGGTGTCGAGCGTGAACTCGACGATGACGAGCGAGCGCCCCTCGAAGCTCTGCGAGGTCACGCGATCGACGCCGCCGATCGTATTCACCGCCTGCTCGACGGGCCTTGTGATCTCGGACTCCACCGTCTCGGGCGATGCGCCGGAATAGGTCGTGGCCACCACGACGACCGGAAGATCGACGTCCGGAAACTGGTCGAGGCCGAGCCGGCCGTAGGAAAACAGGCCGATCACGACGATCGCCGCCATCATCATCGTGGCGAAGACCGGGTGGGCGACGCTGATGCGGGTGAGGATCATGCGGGGCCGGCGCCCTCGATCGTCACGGCCGTATCCGCCTTCAGATCGGGCAACGGCGCGACGACCACCGTGTCGCCGGGCGAAACGCCTGACGTGACGACCACAAGCCCCTCGCGCGGCAGCGTGGCCCCGGCTTCCACCGGGCGCCGCTCCAGCTTTCCGCCGGCAGCCGCCAGCACGAAGGCGCCCGCTTCGTCCTGCCGGATGGCCGCGGGTGGCACGGCGACAACCTTGTCCATCGCCTCGACCGCGATCTCGCCGACCGCGAACATGCCGCCGCGGATGGCGCCGTCCGCGTTGGGGATCGTCACGAAGACGGTGATCGCGCGCGAGTTGGCCTCCGCTTCCGGCGCGATGCGCGACACGCGCCCCTCGAACAGGCGCTCGCCCGCGCCCTCGAAACGCAGACGCGCCGCCTGGCCGACCGCGATCTCGCCGATCCGGCTCGTCGGCACGCTGGCGGCGACCTCCACCGTGGAGAGGTCGACCAGCTGGAGCAGTTCGGTGTTCACGGCGACCGTCTGGCCTGGCTCCACCGGCCGCGCGGCGACGACGCCGTCGAACGGAGCGGTGACGACCGCATCGGCCAGCGCCTTGCGCGCGTCGGCGACTTCGGCCTCCAGCGCGCGGGCCTGCGCCTGCAGGTTGAGAAGCTGCGATTGCGCGCTGAGAAGATCGGCGTCCGACGTGATGCCGCGCGTGCCGAGCTGCTGGCGTCGCTCCAGCGTCCATTCCGCCAGCTTGATCTCGGAGCGACGGGCTTCGAGCGTCGCCTCGCGCGCCGACAGGGCCGAGCGCAGAAGCGTCTCGTCGAACCGCGCCAGTACCTCGCCGGCCTTGACGGACTGCCCCACCTCGACCGTCACCTCGGACAGGCGACCCGAGACCTCGGCCGTCACCACGGCGCGGCGGATCGGCCGGGCGGGACCCGAGACCGCGACGGTACGGGCATAGTCCCGCGCCGCAACCGTCTCGACCTCGAAGGCGGCAAGCTCGATCGGTCCCGTCGCGCGCGCGGCGGGCGCCAGCACGGCCGCATCCGAGCGCTCGGTGCCGCGGTCCAGCGCGACATAGGCGCCGGCGCCGAGCCCGACGACGAGGAGGCCCGTCAGAAGCCTGCGAAGCCTTGCGGCCATGTCTTGATCCGGTATCCGTTCGAACAGGGGCCGAGAGAAGCGCGAAAGCTTGGCCTCAGCGTGACATCGTGTCGCCGACCATCCGCGTCAACCGCGGCGCGACGTCCCGCCGCTCAAGCGGCGAAGATGGCGGCGAGATCGTCGGCCGACAGGCGCCGGATCGCGCCGGGCGCGAGATCGGACGCCAGCGCAAGGCCGCCGATCGCCTCGCGGTGCAGGGCCTCCACATGGTTGCCGGTCGCCGCGAACATCCGGCGCACCTGATGGTACCGGCCCTCGTGCACGGTCAGGAGCGCTTCCCGCTCTCCCACGACCGCGAGTTCGGCCGGTTTCAGGGGCTTGTCCTCGCCCTCCAGCATCAGCGTGCCGGACGAAAACAGCGCCGCCTCGTCGCCCGTCAGCGGCCGCGCGAGGTGGGCGCGGTAGACCTTCGGCACATGCCGGTTCGGCGAGATGATGCGATGAAGGAGTGGGCCGTCGTCGGTCATCAGAAGAAGACCGGACGTCTCCTTGTCGAGGCGGCCGACCGTCGAGATCGCCGGATCACGGCGGCGCCAGCGCGCGGGAAGAAGTTCGTAGATCAGCGGACCCGCCTCCTTGTGCGAACAGGTGACGCCGAGCGGCTTGTGCACCATGAGCGCGAAGCCCGGCAGCGGATCGAGCGGCTCGCCATCGACGACCATTCGTGTTTCAAGATCAGGGGTGACGGCGATGCGCT
>NZ_CAJYIU010000211.1 GCF_913775355.1 uncultured Aureimonas sp. | reverse complement strand
CGCACGGACATGAGATCCGCAAGCGAGAAGTGCAGGCCGACGCCGAACATCAGGAGGATCACGCCGAGTTCGGCGAGTTCCGTCGCCAACCCCTGATCGGCGACGAAGCCGGGCGTGAACGGTCCGACGCTGATGCCGGCGAGAAGATAACCGACGATCGGAGAGATGCCGAAGCGGTTCACGAGCGTGCCGAAGACGAAGGCGAGGCCCAGTCCGGCCACGATCGTCTCGATCAACGGCATGTCGTGCAGCATCGTCGCGCCCCTCGGCTTCGAATCTCTCCGGATTGTGGTCTCACCCGGGATAGGCGAAGGCGGCGCAGGTTGCAGCACAAAAGTCGCGCGAGAGGGGCGGCGATGCGGAAAGGCAGCCACTCCAGAGAGCCGCCGCAGTCTGCATTCGGGAGTGGGTCAGGCGCCCTGCGAAACTGCCATTGGTGGGCGGCGGCCCCGGCCGGCAGCGATACGTTGATCAGGCGAGCAACCGTTCGGTGGAAGCGGTCAATCCTCACGCGTCCAATCGAACGCAAGATCCTCGCGGAAGGCGAAACGTCGGACGTGATCCGCGACGACGCCCTCCATGCGGTCGAGGGTTGCCGGGTCTTCGGCGGCAACGGTGATGACGAGCCGATCGTCGGCGGCCGTCATGGCGACATGCGCGGACGGCATCTCGATCGTGCCGTCCCGTTCATCGAAGGTCACGGCGAATTTGTGCGACCAGTGCTTGCACAGCTGCTGCAGATAGCGGCTGGCGTGCTCGGTCGGAACGACGGCGCGTGTGGTCGGCATGAGCCCCTCCGGGTTCGAGTTTCGTGGCGTCATCCTCGTGACGTCGCGAAAGCAAGACGTCCGTCGATGCCGAACGAAAAAGGGCGCGGCGCCGGAACCCCGGTGCCACGCCCTTCGATGCCGGGTGACCGGCCGTCAGGCCTTGTTGCGGTTGTAGACGTCGAAGCAGACCGCGGCCAGAAGGACGAGGCCCTTCACGAGCTGCTGGTAGTCGATCGACAACTGCATGGAGGTCTGCATGCCCATGTTCAGCGCGCCCATGATGAAGGCGCCGATGACCGCACCGGTCACCTTGCCGACGCCGCCGTAGGCCGAGGCGCCCCCGATGAAGCAGGCCGCGATGACGTCGAGCTCGAGACCCGTGCCGTTCTTGGCCGTAGCCGAGCCGACGCGGGCGAAGAACACGAGGCCGGCGATCGCGGCGAGGACGCCCATGTTGACGAAGGCGAGGAAGACGATCCGCTCGGTCTTCACGCCGGAGAGCTTGGCGGCCTTCTCGTTGCCGCCCACCGCGTAGACCCGGCGGCCGATCGTGGTGCGCGAGGTGACGAAGGCGTAGATCGCGATCAGCACCGCCATCAGGATCAGGACGTTCGGCAGGCCGCGATTGGTGGCGAGCAGGTAGCCCATAAAGAGGATCGCGACGGTGACGAGCGCGACGCGCCCGTAGAAGAACGCCTGCGGCTCAGCGACCGGTCCGACGCGGCTGCGGGCCGAACGCTTGGAGAATGCGAAAATCGCGAAGCCGACCGCGAGCACGATCGCCAGAAGCAGCGTCGTCGAGTTGGCGAGGCCCATGACCGGCAGGACGTCGGGGATCGTTCCCGTCGAGATCGCGCGAAGCGACGCGGGGATCGGGGAGATCGACGACGAGGAGCCGAGCGTCATGAACGTCAGGCCGCGGAAGACCAGCATGCCGGCGAGCGTCACGATGAAGGACGGGATCCGCAAGAAGGCGACGAAGTAGCCCTGGATCGCGCCGATCGCCGCGCCGACCACGAGACACATCGCCACCGCGATGGGCACGGGTACGTCGTAGAGCACCATGAGCACGGCGCCGACCGCTCCGACGAAGCCCACCAGCGAGCCGACCGAGAGGTCGATATGGCCGGTGATGATGATCAGCAGCATGCCGATCGCCATGATAATGACGTAGCTGTTCTGGAGGAACAGGTTGGTGAGGTTGGACGCCGACACGAAGGTCGGCCGGCCCGTCGCGGCCGAATAGGCGGCGAAGAACAGGATGATCGCGACCAGCGCGACGAGCATGCCGTATTCGCGCAGGTTGTTCTTGAAGTAGTCGAGGCTCGCCCCGCTCCCCTGCCCGCCCGGGGCTTCCACGGTCTTGATGCTCATGCCGCGTCTCTCCCTGCGGTACGAATGATGGCGCGCATGATGCTTTCCTGTGTCGCCTCGCCGCGCGGCAGCTCGGCCACGAAGCGCCCTTCGTTCATGACGTAGATGCGGTCGCACATGCCGAGGAGCTCGGGCATTTCCGACGAGATCATCAGAATGCCCTTACCCTCGGATGCCAGCCGCTCGATGATGGAGTAGATCTCGAACTTCGCGCCGACGTCGATGCCGCGCGTTGGCTCGTCGAGGATCAGAAGCTCGGGGTTCGAGAAGAGCCACTTGGACAGCACCACCTTCTGCTGGTTGCCGCCCGAGAGGTTCAGCGTCTTGTGGAAGATGTTGGACGAGCGGATGCGAAGGCTCGTCCGGTAGTCCTCCGCCACCTTGCGCTCGCGATCCTCGTCGATCACGCCGCCCTTGGCGATGCCGGGCAGGTTGGCGAGCGAGATGTTCTGGCGGATGTCGTCCTCGAGCAGCAGCCCATAGTGCTTGCGGTCCTCGGTGACGTAGGCGAGCCCCGCCTCAATGGCCTTCGGGATCGTAGACACGTCCACCGGCTTGCCGTGCAAGAACGCCTCGCCCGTGATGTGGCGCCCGTAGGACTTGCCGAAGACGCTCATCGCAAGCTCGGTGCGGCCCGCGCCCATGAGGCCGGCGATGCCGACGATCTCGCCCTTGCGAACGTTGAAGGAGACGTCCTTCACGATCTGGCGCTGCGTGTTGAGGTGGTGGAACGCGTTCCAGCCCTTCACCTCGAACAAGACCTCGCCGATCTTCGGATGGCGCGGCGGATAGCGGTCGTCGAGCTGACGGCCCACCATGTCGCGGATGATCTGGTCTTCGCTGACGCCGGCCTTGCAGTCGAGCGTCGAGACCGTGGAGCCATCGCGGATCACGGTGATCGAGTCGGCGACGCGCGAAATCTCGTTCAGCTTGTGGCTGATCATGATTGACGTCAGCCCCTGCTTCTTGAACTCGAGCAGGAGGTCGAGAAGCGCCTGACTGTCGCGCTCGTTGAGGCTGGCGGTCGGCTCGTCGAGAATCAGCAGGCGCACCTTCTTTGAGAGCGCCTTGGCGATCTCGACCAGCTGCTGCTTGCCGACGCCCATGTCCTTGATCAGCGTCGTCGGCGGCTCGGACAGGCCGACCTGCTTAAGAAGATCGCTCGATCGGCGGAAGGCCTCGTCCCAGTTGATGATGCCGGCCTTGGAGATCTCGTTGCCGAGGAAGATGTTCTCGGCGATCGATAGGAGCGGCACGAGCGCCAGCTCCTGGTGAATGATGATGATACCGACATGTTCGGAATCGCGGATGCCGCGGAAGGACCGGACCTCGCCGCCGTAGACGATGTCGCCCTCGTAGGTGCCGTGCGGGTAGACGCCCGACAGGACCTTCATCAGCGTCGACTTGCCGGCGCCGTTCTCGCCGCAGATCGCGTGGATCTCGCCCTGCTCGACGACGAGGTTGACGTTGTCGAGCGCCTTCACGCCCGGGAACGTCTTGGTGATGCCGCGCATCTCGAGAATCGGTGCCAAAGCGTTCTTCCCCGGCTTGCAGAACGACGGAGCGGGAGCCGATGGCTCCCGCAGAGGCGATGGCGAGGCGCGCGAGGCGCCTCGCCGAAGCGTCAGATCAGGGCTTGATCTGGTCTTCCTTGTAGTAGCCGCTGTCCACGAGAACCGGCTTGATGTTCTCCTTGGTCACCAGCACCGGCTTCAGGAGGTAGGCGGGGACGACCTTGACGCCGTTCTCGTAGGTCTTGGTGTCGGTGACCTCGGGCTCCTTGCCCTGGCCGATCGCGTCGATCATGTTCACGGTCACCTTCGCGAGCTCGCGGGTGTCCTTGAAGATGGTCGAGTACTGCTGGCCGTTCTCGATCGACTTGACCGAGGGCACTTCCGCGTCCTGACCCGAGACAATCGGCATCGGCTTGTTGCCCGAGCCGTAGCCAACAGCGCTCAGCGCCGAGATGATGCCGATCGACAGACCGTCATACGGCGAGAGCACGGCGTTGACCGTCTTGTCGCCGTAGTAGGACGACAGGAGGTTGTCCATGCGGGCCTGGGCGACCGCCGGATCCCAGCGCAGGGTGCCGACGCGGTCCATGCCGGTCTCGCCCGACGGGATCACGAGCTTGCCGCTGTCGATGTACGGCTGCAGCACGCTCATCGCGCCGTTGTAGAAGAAGAACGCGTTGTTGTCGTCCGGCGAGCCGCCGAAGAGCTCGATGTTGAACGGGCCGGCCGCGCTTTCGAGCTTGAGGCCCTGCACGATCGACTGCGCCTGGAGGACGCCGACCTGGAAGTTGTCGAAAGTCGTGTAGTAGTCGACGTTCGGCGAGTTGCGGATCAGGCGGTCGTAGGCGATGACCTTGATGCCCTTGTCGTGCGCCTGCTGCAGCACGTCCGTCAGCGTCGTGCCGTCGATCGAGGCGATCACCAGCGACTGGACGCCGGCCGCCACCATGTTCTCGAGCTGGCTGATCTGCGTCGGGATGTCGTCCTCGGCATACTGCAGATCGGTCTTGTAGCCGCGCTCCTGCAGCTGCTTCACCATGTTGTCGCCGTCGGCGATCCAGCGGGCGGACGCCTTGGTCGGCATCAGCACGCCCACGGTGCCCTTTTCCTGCGCGAACGCGCCGCCGGAGAGGGTCATCGCGCCGAGGGCCACCGCCGCCAGCAGGGTCTTCATTCGAATCATAGTCGTCCTCCCATCGTGACGCCGCCTTCAGCGAGCGTCCGAAAGCGCGAACCCCTCGCGCCGAGCTCTTCGAACCGTCGCGGGCCAGGCCCGCGCGCTTCTCAGCCCTCCTCCGTCGCACTCCCGAAGATACGACGGCGGCAGCCAATTGTCTGATGAATTATCGCATTGACGTTCACGTCGCCAATGAATTTTTTCTGCGCTCTGATTTATCGTAAACCGCAAACTCGGTCGTAGAGCAAGACGGCTTTATCGGCGCGCTGGCGGATGTCCCCAACCGACATGCCGGGCTTGTAGAGCGAGGAGCCGAGACCGAAGCTGCGCACGCCGATCCGGGCGTAGCCTTCGAAGTCGTCCTCCGAAACGCCGCCGACCACGCCAATCTCGATGTCCTTCGGCAGAACGGCGCGGATCGCGGACACGCCGGATGGTCCCAGCACGCTGGCCGGAAAGAACTTCAGCGCCGACGCGCCGGCCGCAATCGCCTGGAACGCCTCGGTCGGCGTGAAGACGCCGGGCATCGTGACCATGCCGTGCGCGGCAGCACGCCGCAGCACCGACGCATCGACGTTGGGAGAGACGAGAAGCCGCCCGCCCGTCTCGGCGAGGCGATCGACCTGCTCCGGGGTCAGCACCGTCCCGGCGCCGATGTAGTGCTCAGGTCCGCCGAGGCGCACGGCCGAGGCGATGGAGCGGAACGCATCGGGCGAATTCAACGGGATCTCGATCGCTTCGAAACCGGCCTCGATCAGCGTCTCGACGGAGGCCTCGACCTCCTCCGGCTTGATTCCCCGCAGGATCGCGACGAGTGAACGCTTGAATGCGGGCCAGGCGACCCGCGCGGTGACGTCGCTCATGATGAACTCCGGTCGGAATGAAGACGGTGCGCGGCGGCCAGCAACCCGTGGCGCACGCACTCGTCGGCGTCGAATCGACGAGCGAGGGAAAGGCCGGCCGCTGCGAACGCCGCCTCGTAGAGCGTCGCGATCGGACCCGACGCCAGCAGCGACATCGGATCACCGGTTCCGTAGAGCGCGGTCGCGCCGGCGAACTCGAGCCCGATCATCAGGCCGGACAGCCGCGCCGCCTGCCGGGACGGCAGAGCGCCGTCCAGGAGCCAGCCGGCCCGCAGTTGGAACAGCGCGTTGGTCGCCGTGGCAGGATGGCGAAAGCCCTCGGCGAACCCTTCGGCGAAGCCTTCGGTCTCCGGTCGCGGCGGCTCGGCGCCTTCGACCGCCTGACGCAGGATCGATCCGGTGCGCAGAAGCTGGAAGAGCTCGCCGGTCATGAAGGTCGAGAAGCCGGCGACGGCCCCGCCGTCCAGCTTCACCCATTTCGAATGCGTCCCCGGCATGCAGACCAGGCCGGTGTCGAACCCGTCGGCCACGACGCCGAGAAGCTGCGTTTCCTCGCCGCGCATCACGTCCGGCGCGTTGCCGCGCTGCGCGAGACCAGGCAGGATATGAACCGGACGCCCCGCGTTCGAGACCGGGGTCGCGTGGGTGGCGAGGTCGTCGAGCCGTGTCGGAACCGACAGATAGGCCGCCTCGACCCAGCCTGTCCGCGAGCCGACCATACCGCACAGGATGGCCGGCGCGTCATCCGCCACGTCCATCGCAGAGAGGTGCCGCGTCAGCACACCGCCGAAGTCGCCGTCGACGACGCCGGTGAGCCCTTCGGGCGCGCGGCGCTCGTTCAGAACCGTACCGTCCGAAGCGCAGGCCCAGGCGCGGAACGACGTCGTGCCCCAGTCGACGAGGGCGTAGGCCGCTCGCCGGCTCATGGCGTCAACCGCAGGCGGGGCTCGGCCACGCCCCGCACCCCGGCCTGGACGATGAAGGTCCGGCCGGCATTCGGGTCACCTGCCCGCTCGGCCTCGTCCATGCCCTCATAGGCGGTGGTCACAAGCAGCTGGTCGAGGTGCCGGCCGGTGAAGGCCGGGCAGCTCGGCTGACGTGCCGGGAGGGAAAGCGAGCGCAAATGCTTGCCGTCCGGAGTGAACACCTCCAGCCGCCCCGCACCCCAGCGAGCGTTCCACACGTTGCCCTCGGCATCGGTGACCGCGCCGTCGGG
>NZ_CAJYIU010000210.1 GCF_913775355.1 uncultured Aureimonas sp. | reverse complement strand
TGCGAGACCGTCCCGATGCGCTCGCCCCCGTGCGGATTGTCGGCAGCTCGCGCCGGCAGCGCCGCCACCAGGGCCGAGACCGCGGCCAAGGCGAGGCCCGTCGTTGCAAATCGTTTCGTCATGAATGTCTCCCCAAATCAGCAAGGGGAGTGTTTCGCGACAGGACGGGCGGGGCAACCCGTCCGATGGCGTTTTGGCTACTGAACCAGCGTCAGCCGGCCGTCGGCGACCTCGAACCGCGACAGGCGCTTCAGGAAGCTCATGCCCAGCAGCGTCACGCCGGGGCCCTGGCCCTCGAGGACCATGACGTCGACATCGGCGGCCTCCACCGGGCCGATCGACAGGCGGCGGACCTTGGCGAGTGCGGCGCGCACCGTCCCTTGCGCGGTCTGGGCGCGATGCACGAAGCCCGCCGGGTCGACGCGGACGCCGAGCCGGCGCGCGGTGTCCTGCCCGAGTGCGACATAGGTCGCGCCCGTGTCGACCATGACCTCCTCGTTTCGGCCGTCGAACCGCGCCTCGACGCGAAAATGACCATCGGGACCGGCGGGAAGCCGGACCATCCGGCCAACCGGGCGTGGCAGGGATGCCTCCACCACGGCGACCGGCGGCTCCAGGCGCTCGACCTCACCCTCGGACACGAGGCTCGCCCGGTACCGCTCGAAGGCGGAGGGGAAGACGAGCGCTATGGCCGTCGCGCCGATCAGGAGGGGGAGGAGCTTCGTCATCGGCCGGCATCCGGGGCATGCGTGCCGGAAGGGCGCGCTGCCACCAGCCTGACGGAACGGGGTTGCCAAAGCGTTGAGGCGGGGCGTGCGCCTATTTCGTGCCGTACATCCGGTCGCCCGCGTCGCCAAGGCCGGGGATGATGTAGCCCTTCTCGTTCAGCCCCTGGTCGATCGAGGCGGTGAAGACGGGAATGTCGGGATGGGCGTCGCGGAAGCGGCGGATGCCTTCCGGGGCGGCGAGGAGGCAGAGGAAGCGGATGTTGCGCGCGCCGCGGTTCTTCAGCATGTCCATCGCCGCGACCGCCGAATTGGCGGTGGCCAGCATCGGGTCGACGACGATGATGAGGCGGTTCTCGAGGTCTTCCGGCGCCTTGAAGTAGTATTCCACCGGCTGCAGCGTCTCGTGGTCGCGGTAGAGCCCGACATGGGCGACGCGCGCCGCCGGCACGAGGTCGAGCATGCCCTCCAGAAGTCCGTTGCCGGCGCGCAGGATCGAGGCGAAGACGAGCTTCTTGCCCTCGAGGATCGGTGCCGACATCGGCCCCATCGGCGTCTCGATGTCGATCGTCGTGATGTCTAGATCGCGCGTCACCTCGTAGCAGAGGAGCGTCGAAATCTCGCGCAGGAGGCGGCGGAAGCTCGCCGTCGAGGTCTCCTGCTTTCGCATCAGGGTCAGCTTGTGCTGGACCAGCGGATGATCGATCACGGTGACGCCGTCCATGCGGGCAGTTCCTTCGGCTGATGTCGTGGCAGAGCGTGTAGTGCCTGGCGACGCCGCCGCCAAGATCACGGGCGCGAAGCCCTACAGAAAGCTCGTTCCGTGCGGGCCGGGCGCGAGCCCGAGATGGGCTGCGACGCTTTCGCCGATGTCGGCGAAGGTCGGGCGCAGGCCGATCGCCGACGGGGCGATGCCGGGGCCGAAGCCGAGGACGGGCACGCGCTCGCGCGTGTGATCGGTGCCGGGAAAGGTCGGGTCGCAGCCGTGGTCGGCGGTGAGGATCACGAGGTCGCCGGGGCGCAAGCGCGCGTCGAGCTCGGGCAGGCGCGCGTCGAAGGCCTCGAGTTCGGCCGCGTAGCCCGCCACGTCGCGCCGGTGGCCGTGCAGCGTGTCGAAGTCGACGAAGTTCGCGAACACGAGATCGCCGTCTCGGGCGTCCTCCACCGCGCCGAGAAGCTTGTCGAAGAGCGCCATGTTGCCGTCACCCTTGCGCACCTCCGTGATGCCGCGTTGGGCGAAGATGTCGCCGATCTTGCCGATCGCGATGACGCGGCCACCGGCCTCGATCGTCCGGTCGAGGACGGTCGGCTCGGGCGGCGGCACGGCGTAGTCGCGCCGGTTGGCCGTGCGCCGGAAGCTCGCGGCGTCGCGGCCGACGAAGGGGCGCGCGATGACGCGTCCGATGGTAAGCGCGTCGACATGGCGCCGTGCGATCTCGCAAAGGGCGTAGAGCCGGTCGAGCCCGAACGCCTCCTCGTGTGCGGCGATCTGGAGGACGCTGTCGGCCGAGGTGTAGACGATCGGCCGACCGGTCCGAATGCTCGCCACGCCCTCGGCCGCGATGATCTCGGTACCGGACGCGTGGCGGTCGCCGAGAATGCCGGGCAGGCCCGACTCCTCGACGATCGCGGCGATGAGGGCCGGCGGAAAGCATGGCTGCGTGCGCGGAAAGTAGCCCCAGTCGAACGGGACCGGCACGCCCGCGATCTCCCAGTGGCCCGACGGCGTGTCCTTGCCGCGGCTGATTTCCTCGGCGCGGCCGAAAAGGCCCTGCGGCGCCGGACCGCCGGTGATGCCGGCGGCGTGGAGAAGCCCAAGACGCTCCATGAACGGAAGGCGAAGCGGGCCCCGCCGCAGCCCGGCGCGATCGGCCCGCCCGTTCGCAGCGGCCTCGCGGATATGGCCGAACGTGTCGGCCCCGGCGTCGCCATAGGCTGCCGCATCCGGCGCGCCGCCGATTCCGAAACTGTCGAGCACGATCAGGAAGGCACGGGGCAAGCTGGTTCTCCACTCAATGTCGCCCTTTCTGTCATGAAAGCGGCGCAGAGGGGAGGAGGGGTGTTTCGGTCGTCAGTTGCTCGGCTGGGAGAGGGAGTCGTGGTCTTGGACCTGCTTCACCGTGCCAGCGAAGACGCCCGTCTCGTCGCCGATCGCGACCTTCGGTTCGCAGGTCGGCGCGCAGGAGAAGGTCTGGCGCGTTCCCTGGCGATAGACACGAAGCGAATGATCCTCGGCGGCCGACACCACGACGCTGTCGTCGAGCATCACTTCGCCCGCCGTATCAAGCACGACGAGGTTGGTGATGCCATAGGAGCGTCCGGTCATAACCAGCGTGCGGGCATCGTGGATCGTGATGTCGGCGATCGACGGATTGCCGATGATCACGCTGCCGGCCTGGCGCGGGATGCGCAGGATGCGCGCCTGGTCGATCGGCACGGTCAATCCGTCCGCGCTTTCCGCCTGAGCGAGCGAGGGGGCACCGAGAGCGAGGACCGCTACAAGAGCAAGAAGACGCATCGAACAAACTCCGCCGGGCACACGCTGCCGGCCACCATTTTTAATGCGCGGATGCTTAAGGGAACGTTGCGGGACGGCGTTTGCCAATCATTTACCGTGTGATGCAGGTTCGTGTCTTAACCGATGATTAGGGCTGTTCCTTAAGCGAGCGGCAAACGCTCCTCTGTAGTTTTGAGCTTACCGAACGACGGACGATATCGGGTCGTCGGGACAGGTTTCCATCGAACGGGCAGGAGTTTCCATGTTCAAGCTCATCAGGCGTTTTCGCAAGAACGAGTCCGGCGCGACCGCCATCGAGTA
>NZ_CAJYIU010000209.1 GCF_913775355.1 uncultured Aureimonas sp. | reverse complement strand
CCGCGAGCCCGGGTGCTACTCTATCGCCCGCTCTAGCCTGGAGGAACGTACCCCTGCCGGACGTTTGACCGTGCTCCACCGATACGACGGGGAACGCGGTATCGAGTGTCGCCGCGCTCAACCTCTCCATCTCCGATATTATAGAGGCGTTTCGGCGGAGGGCTCGGACAAACGGACTCAAACCATTGCTTTCGTTATGATCTTGGCTTCAAGCCCTTGTCACGCACGGCGATCGGATGGTCTTTCTTGCTGTCGAACCCGACGGAGTTCGCTGGAGCGTCGAAGTGGCTGCCTAGGACCGGACCGACAGAAGGACGACAGTCGGCATTTGGCAACCGAGTGGTGGGATCGGACACCACCAATCGACCTGCGCCGATCTCACGCGGCACTCGTGATCAGGTGCCACGCCCCTCCCGCGCCGGCCGCGATCCCCGTCCCGATGCCCGTGGCGAGCAAGCCACAGGCGCTCAAGGCGGACGCCTACTCGATCGTCTCCGTCTTCGACGGCGAGGCGTTCCTCGCAACGCCCAACGACCTCGTCCGTGCCACGGTGGGGGCCGTCGTGCCGGGCCTCGGCACGATCACCTACGTCGAGGCGTTCCCGAACGGCGGCGGCACCGTCGCCGGCACGGAGGCGGTCCTGCGGACGCGCTGAGCCTTCGGGGCCGTGCAGTTCACCGTTCCTCAACCTTGACCCCGCCATGTTCCGCGGCGACAAGGCTCGCGCCGTGGACGGGGACTAGCGTCCCGGCGCAGGGGCATCCTCGAAGGAACGCATGCGGACACTCGGCCAACTCCTCGCGGGACGCTTGGCGATCGCCTTGGCGATCGTCTTCGCCGTGCTGAGCGCGCCGACGGGCTCGTCCGCCTTCCACGACGCGGCCGCCAAGGGTCACGTGTCGATGGCCGTCCTCGACGACCACGACCACGGGCACTCCCACGATGTCGACGACGAGCCCGCCGACGCAGGCTCGACCGATACCGCGGACGATCACCACAAGCACAATCCCGGCGACCACAGCCACGAGAAGCTCGGCGTCCCGCCCGAGTTCGCGTCCCCGGTCGCGAGCACTTCGCGCACGCGCCTCCTGACGCTTGGCGATGCCGCGCTGCCCAGCCTGTCCTCCACGCTCGACCGTCCCCCGAGACCGTCCCGCATCGCCTGACCGCCGCCGCGTCCAAGGCTTGCGCCCGGCGCGGCACGACAGCATTCGGACACTCGGAACCCATCCATGACACGACCTTCCGCGGAAGGCCGCACCCGCTCGCGTGACGCGATCCGGGCGGCGCTTCCCGTGCCCGTGCCCGTGCTCGCATCGCTCGCGATGCTGGCATTTGCCACGACCGCCCTTGCCCACGGCGTAGCCGCGGGCGACCAGGGCTACATCCAGGAGATCAGCGGGGTGAGCCTCATCCCGTTCGTCTACCTCGGCGCCAAGCACATGGCGACCGGGTACGACCACATCCTGTTCTTGGCTGGCGTGATCTTCTTCCTCTACCGGATGAAGCACATCGGCATCTACGTGACGCTGTTCGCCATCGGTCACTCCATGACCATGCTCCTCGGCATCTACTTCAACGTCGGGATCAACTCGTACGTCATCGACGCCATCATCGGCCTGTCGGTGGTCTACAAGGCGCTCGACAACCTCGGGGCCTTCCAGCGCTGGTTCGGCTTCCAGCCGAACACCAAGGTCGCGACGCTCGTCTTCGGCTTCTTCCACGGCTTCGGCCTTTCGACGAAGATCCTCGAATACGACATCGCGCCCGACGGGCTCGTGCCGAACCTTCTCGCCTTCAACGTCGGGGTCGAGATCGGCCAGCTCCTCGCGCTCGGGGCGATCCTGATCGTCATGGGCTTCTGGCGGCGCTCCCCGAGCTTCATGCGCCACGCCTACGCGGCGAACGTCGCCATGATGGCCGCCGGGTTCGTGCTCTTCGGCTACCAGGCCGTCGGCTACTTCGTCGCCTGACGCTCCTCCCTCACTTCCCCATTCTCCGTTCCAAGGACATCGAACGATGTACAACAGCGACATGCCCACGCGCGCCGAACTGCCGACCTCGAAGCAGCTCCTGCGCTCCACCGCCATCGCCGCGGCCTCCGCCGTCGCCATCCTCGTGGCGGTCGTCCTCCCGGCCGAGTACGGCGTGGACCCGACAGGGATCGGCTCGGCACTGAACCTCACCGAGATGGGCGAGATCAAGGTGCAGCTCGCCGAGGAGGCGGCCGCCGACGCGGCCATAAATGCTGCGGCCGGCACGGCCCCCGCCGTCCGCGTCCCGGGCACGACGACGCCCGCGAACGCCGCGGCCGCCGTCGCGCCGCCGCTCGCGCCCCCGGCTCCGCCCGCACCGCCGGCCCCGCCGGCGCCCGAGCGGCAGTCGAGCCTCCTCGGGCTCCTCGGCGGCCTCGTCGTCTCGCCGGCGGCTGCGCAGGAGATGCGGCAGGACGAGATCACCTTCGCCCTCCAGCCCGGCGAGGGGATCGAGATCAAGATGGCTATGCAGGAAGGGGCTGTCGCGTCCTTCGCCTGGGTCGTCTCGGAGGGCGGCAAGGTGAACTTCGACACCCACGGGGACGGCGGGGGCCAGAGCATCTCCTACGAGAAGGGCCGGGGCGCCGCGTCCGACGAAGGACAGATCACGGCCGCCTTCACCGGCAACCACGGCTGGTTCTGGCGGAATCGGGGAGATGCCCCCGTCTCCGTGACGCTCCGCACGAACGGCGCCTACTCCTCGATCGAGCGGAAGGTTTAGGCTTCGACCTGAGGAGGCCGCCCGTCGACCATGCGTCGTCGGGCGGCCGTCCCGCGCGGGCCCCTGGGAGGCCCTGGCCATCGTCTACCATATAGGGTAGGGGGGTATGCCATGGGGCACCTCGTCAAAGACAAGACCAAGCTCATCGCCCGCGTCCGCCGGCTCCAGGGCCAGCTCGAAGCCGTCGCCCGGAGCCTCGACGAGGAGGCCCCCTGCGGGGACACCCTCCAGCTCGTCGCCTCCGTCCGCGGCGCCCTCAACGGGCTGACGGTCGAGCTGATCGAGGAGCACGTGCGCAACCACGTTGTGGACCCCGAGCACGAGCGGGACCCCGAGCGGGCGAAGGGCGCGGCCGACCTCCTGGCGGTCGTCCGGACCTACCTGAAGTGACGGAGACGCGAACGATGTCGACGACGAACCACGCGGCCGGGCATGCCCACGTCTTCCTCGGGGAAGGGCACGCCCGCAACGAACGCAAGGTGTGGGCGGTGATCGCGCTGACGGTCGCCATGATGGTGATCGAGATCGTGGCCGGCACGGCCTACGGCTCCATGGCGCTCGTCGCCGACGGGCTGCACATGTCGACGCATGCCGCCGCCATGCTGATCGCGGCGGGGGCCCACTACTTCGCCCGGAAGCACGCGCGGAACCCGCGCTTCACCTTCGGAACGGGCAAGCTCGGCGACCTCGCGGCCTTCACCAGCGCCGTGATCCTTGCGCTGATCGCCCTCTTCATCGCCTACGAGAGCGCCCTGCGGCTCGCCTCGCCCGTGCCGATCTCGTTCGGGCAGGCGATCGGCGTCGCCGCGGTCGGGCTCGTCGTCAACCTCGTCAGCGCGTGGCTCCTTAAGGATGACCACCACCATGGTCACGGGCACCATCACGGCCACGGCCACGGCCTCGGCCATCACGACCACGCCCACGACGACCACCACGACCACGGAGACGCGGGTCATGTCGGCGGGCGGGACAACAACCTCCGAGCCGCCTACCTCCATGTCCTTGCGGACGCGCTGACCTCGGTGCTGGCGATCGCCGCGCTCGCGCTCGGCAGCCTCTACGGCTGGGTGTGGCTCGATCCCGTCATGGGCATCGTCGGCGCCCTCGTCATCGCCCGCTGGTCGTGGGGCTTGGTGCGCGACGCCGGGGCGGTGCTTCTCGATTACGTCCCGGAGGGCGAGGACCTGCCGGAGGAGATCCGCGAGGCGATCGAGTCCGACGGGGATCGGATCACCGACCTCCACGTCTGGCAGGTCGGCCCCGGCCACCACGCGGCCATCGTCTCGATCGCGACGGCGACCCCGCTGCCGCTCGATGCCTACCGGGCGAAGCTCGCCCACATCCACGACCTGTCCCACCTGACGGTCGAAGTCGACGCCCGTCCGCGGGCCGCGTAGCGACTTCGTCGACCGAGACCCACGCCCATGCTCGCCGTCCTCCGCCATCGCACCTACCGCCACCTCTTCGCCGCGCAGGTCCTGTCCCTCGTCGGGACGGGGCTGACGACCATGGCCCTCGGGCTTCTGGCCTATGACCTCGCAGGCGCGAATGCCGGCGCCGTGCTCGGCACCGCGCTCGCCATCAAGATGATCGCCTACGTCGGGGTCTCGTAGTTCGCAGGGGTCCTGACGGGCTTCCTGCCGCGGCGCACGCTCCTCGTCGGACTGGACCTGACGCGGGCGGCCTTCGTGCTCCTCCTGCCGTTCGTCGACGCGGTCTGGCAGGTCTACGTTCTCGTCTTCGCCTTCCAATCCATGTCGGCCCTGTTCACCCCGACCTTCCAGGGGACGATCCCCGACATCCTGTCCGACGAGCGCGAGTACACGAACGCTCTGTCCCTCTCGCGGCTCGCCTACGATCTCGAGTCGCTGTTCAGCCCGCTGCTGGCGGCGCTGCTCCTCACCGTGATCTCCTTCCACTGGCTGTTCCTCGGCACGGTCCTCGGCTTCCTCGCCTCGGCGGTCCTCGTCGTCTCCGTCGCGCTGCCCACGGCCCGGGCCGCCTCGGGCGGACGGTTCGTCGACCGGCTGACCCGCGGCATCCGCATTTACCTCGCGACGCCGCGCCTGCGCGGGCTGCTCGCCCTGTCCTTCGCCGCCTCGGCCGGCGGGTCCATGGTGATCGTCAACACCGTCGTCCTCGTCCGCTCGCGGCTCGGGGGCACGAACGACGACGTCGCCGTCCTGTTCGCGGCCTACGGTCTCGGGTCCATGGCGGTCGCGATCTTGCTGTCGCGCCTGCTTCATCGGGTTCCGGCGAGAACGGTGATGGTCGCGGGCGCCGCCTCCTTGGCGTGCCTCCTTGTTGTCGCTGGCCTCGACCCCGGCTGGACGGGAAGCCTCGTCCTCTGGACGCTCCTCGGCGCGGCGTCGTCGGCCGTCGGCAAGCCCGGGGGGCTTCTCCTGCGCCGCTCGTCGGACACCGACAGCCGCCCCGCCGTCTTCGCCGCCCAGTTCGCCCTTTCGCACGCGTGCTGGCTCGTCACCTACCCCGCCTCCGGGTGGCTCGGCGCCACGATCGGGCTCGGGGCCACGTTCGTGGTCATGGCCGCGGCCGCGGCGGCGGGGACGCTCGCCGCCCTTGCATTCTGGCCGGCCCACGACCCCGTCGAGGTCGAGCACGTCCACCACGCCTTCGACCACGACGCGCCGCACGTCCATGACGCGCACCACCAGCACGAACACGAGGGCTGGGAAGGACCGGAGCCGCACCGTCACCCGCACCGCCACCAGCCCATCCGCCATCAGCATGCGCTGGTGATCGACGACCACCACGCGACGTGGCCGACGGGAACGGCGGGTGGGTGACCTTGCTGCCTATGGCGGGATGTTCTGGTCCGCGTTCCTCGCGGCCACCGTCCTGCCGGGCGCGTCCGAGGTCATGCTCGTCGCCCTGCTGGTCTCGGGGACGGGCGACCCGTGGATCGTCCTCGTCACGGCGACGGTCGGCAACACGCTCGGCTCCGTCGCCAACTGGGCCTGCGGGCGCTTCCTCGCCCGTTACCGCGACCGCCGATGGTTTCCCGTCCCGGCCGCTCAGGTCGACCGCTTCTCGGGTCTGTTCCGCCGCTACGGGATGGCCTCGCTCCTGTTCGCGTGGCGCCCGTCGTCGGCGACGCGCTGACGGTGATCGCCGGGACCCTTCGCGTGCCCCTGCTGCCGTTCACCCTCCTCGTCGGGATCGGCAAGCTCGGGCGTTACCTCGTGGTGGCGGGAGGAGCGCTGGCGCTGATGCCGTCTGGGCCTTGAGATGCTCGACGGCGCCATCATCTTCGGAAGCGCGGGGGAGATTAGGGTCGAGCGACCTACCTTCCGTTGCCCCTCGAACTCGG
>NZ_CAJYIU010000208.1 GCF_913775355.1 uncultured Aureimonas sp. | reverse complement strand
CGCTTTCGGGTTTCTAGTGAACCCCGTCGAACGGCGAGCTTGGGTCGGTCGGGGTCGGTGTATACGTGTCAATTAATGTAGCACACCCTCAGCATGTTGCGGCCGCCGGCGGCCACAACATGCTGAGGGTGTGCTACATTAATTGACACGTATACACCGACCCCGACCGACCCAAGCTCGCCGTTCGACGGGGTTCACTAGAAACCCGAAAGCGGCCGTTCCGCAGTCTGAGTTACTAAACCCCGATCGCCACGCCCCCAGCGCACCGAAGGGCACGACCAGCCACGGCGGCGCCTTCCAGATTGTGAGCAGAACGAAGCACGTCGGGGCGAGAGCAAACGAGATGACATGGCAAGGCAGAAGCGCCTGCTCGGCGTCTTGGAGGCGGTCGAATCCTGCCACACGGCCAGGATCGGCGGCTACGTGATTGAAGGGCACGTGCCCATGGATGGCGTCGACAGGCTCATGTCGACAGGCCGAGGGTTGCGGGCATCGCGGCACCGGGCATGCCAGCGGGATCGCCCGGCATGGCAAGACCCGAAGGCCCGGTCCGACGTCCTGTCGTTCGGAGACGTGTCGACCGCCCCCGGGGTCTTCTACCGCGCTGGACGGGAGTGAGACCCGATGGCCCCACCGGAGACACGCATACGGCCACTCCTGGGTCGTCGTTCCTCGCACCTCGTGCCGATCGAATGGAACTCCTTCCGCCGCCGCCTGTTCTCGACGGATCGGAAGTCGGAACGTCCCATGCTCGGCGCATGCCTGCGTAGTCTCGTCGTCATCCTGTCCCTGGTTGCGGTCGCCGCGTTCGCCGGGCACGGAACGGCGACGGCCGGCGTGAGCGTCCACGACCATCCGGCCGCCGATTGCGCGCCTAGTCCGTCGACGCATGCCCATGGCGGGGCACACAAGCCCGACGGCGACACGTCTGGCATGTCCTGCTGCGGGAAGTCCTGCACCAGCCTCCTGCCGTTCCCGGCGCCGCCCGGCTTCGTCCGCGTGGCCCTCGAGGCCGATCCCGCCCCAACCTTGTACCAGGACGGCAAGGGCATCCTGCCGCCCGGCCCGAAGCGTCCCCCAAAGACCGCCTGAGCCGTCTCGAGAGGCCCGACCGACCGTGCCGAGCCCTCGCGGCCGCGAGGCGGTCCGAGTCCGATGGCGTCGCTCACCGTCCCCGTCCGACGACGGTCGCCGCGGCGTCGGCGACCGGATCGGCACGAATCCCCATCCATGACGACGCATGCCGTCGGCGGGGCCGGAGCACCCGGTCCGCCGTCACTGAGCGAACAAGCAACGGCGTCGCCGCGCTCCCGCAGCCGCACGCTGACATCCAGCAAAAGGTCCCGAGGGACCCCATCCATAGGAACGAACCAATGCGCAAGATCACGATCCTGTCCGCCGCTCTTCTCGCCGCCGCCGTCTCCCACGCTTCCGCGCAGGACCAGCACGGCATGGCGGCGTCGTCGGAGCAGGTGACGCTCCCCGCCGCCTGCGAGGCCGCCGCCGGGTCCATGGACATGTCCAAGATGATGGGCGGCATGGAGGGCATGATGTCCGGCGGCCAGATGGACGAGGTCCAGAAGGGCAACATGGACGCGATGATGAAGATGCACGGCCCCATGATGAAGGCGGCCATGATCAAGGACCCGGACCTCGCGTTCAACTGCGGGATGATCGCCCATCACCAGGGTGCGATCGCCATGTCCGAGGTCGAGCTCAAGACGGGCAAGGACGAGAAGTCCAAGGAGATGGCCCGGATGATCATCGACGCGCAGAAGAAGGAAATCGAGGAGATGACCGCCCGCGTCGAGGCGCTCGCGAAGTAAGCGGCGGACCCGTGCCCCGGGGGCGGCCGCCTCCGGGGCATCTCGACACACCAACGAACGGAGCAGGAGCTATGGGTTACGGACGGTTCGCCGCGATGATCGCGACCTCGACGGTCGTGATGTTCGGCTTGATGTACCTAAACACATACGCGCTCGACCACGTCTTCTACAGCCAGACGCGGACGTGGATGGCCGTGGTGATGGGTGCCGTGATGGCACTGATCATGATCGGCTTCATGTGGGGGATGTACCCCAGGAAGGGTACCAACGCGGCCATCGTCGCGGCCGGCGTCGTCGTCTTCGCCGGGGCCCTGTGGCTCGTGCGCAGCCAGGAGACCGTCCACGACGTCGCCTACATGAAGGCGATGATCCCCCACCACTCCATCGCGATCATGACGAGCGAGCGCGCACACATTCGCGACCCGCGGGTCCGCGAGCTCGCCGACGGCATCGTGGAGGCGCAGGTCCGCGAGATCGGGGAGATGGAGCGCCTCATCGCCGACCTCGAGGCCAACCCGCCCGCCGACGGCGCACCGGACCTGCCGCCGCGGATGCCCGAGGCCGCCATCGCGGCCGGCAATTGAGCGAAGGAAAGGACGCCGACATGTCCACGACGATTGCAGACGGCAGCACGGCTCCCTCAAGCGCGGTGAAGGCCAAGCGGGCGACCATCTACCGGATGGTCATGCCCAAACACATCTGCCCCTGGGGCCTGCGCGCCGTCGACCTCCTCAAGCGCGAGGGCTTCGAGGTCGACGACCGCTGGCTGACGACCCGCGACGAGACCGACGCCTTCATGGCAGAGCACCACGTGGAGACGACGCCCCAGACGTTCGTGGACGGGAAGCGGGTCGGCGGGTACGACGACCTCCGGCGCTTCCTCGGCAAGTCCGTCGCCGACCCCAAGGCCGTCACCTACAAGCCCGTTATCGCCATCTTCGCCATGGCCGCCCTGATGGCGATGGCGGTGACCTGGGCGCTTCTCGAAACCCTGCTGACGGTGCGAACCGTCGAGTGGTTCGTCTCGATCGCGATGTGCCTCCTGGCTGTGCAGAAGCTGCGGGACGTGGAGGGCTTCGCCACGATGTTCCTTGGCTACGATCTCCTGGCCCAGCGCTGGGTCCGCTACGCCTACCTCTACCCCTTCGGCGAGGCGCTGGCGGGCGTGCTGATGCTGGCAGGCGCCGCGATGTGGCTGTCCGTCCCGGTCGCGCTGTTCATCGGCACGGTCGGAGCCATCTCGGTCTTCAAGGCTGTCTACGTCCAGAAGCGCGAACTGAAGTGCGCGTGCGTCGGCGGGGACTCCAACGTGCCCCTCGGCTTCGTGTCCCTCACCGAGAACCTCATGATGGTCGGGATGGCGGTTTGGATGGCTGCCCGCATGTTCGCGTGACGGGGAAGCCTGATCGTCGTCGGTTCAGCGCGTCCGCAGGACTGCCTCCGTGCCGGCGACGGTGTCGCCGCCGTTCGGGAACGCCTCGACGGAGGTGATCGTGCCGAGGCCCAGCACGACGGCCCCCACCGTGGCGCGGAAGAGGTTGTTCGGCGTCACGAAGAATGCCTCGCCATCAAAGATACAGACGATCGGGTAGGCGTCGGCCTGCGGCCCATCTGCTTCCGGCCCGTTCGCGCCGTAGGTACCTCTCATAAATCCGCTCCCTAGCGGACGATACGATTCCTAGGCGCACTTTGCCAAAGCGTTGCACGTCCTCAGTTGGTGGCGGCGTTCCACAACGCGTTCTTGAGGTCGATGAGCGGCGGGTTGGGCAGGACGGGAGGCGGCTGGCGTCCCGCCACCCCCGGAGGCGCCAGGATGGAGAAGCGGATCTCGCCGTCCGTGTAGTAGCGGTCCCCTTCGCCATTGCGACCGTTCAAGGTCAAGCCGACGCCCGTCACCTCGTAGACCTCCGCAACACGCCCGGTCCTGGCAAGATCGGCCGCCAACTCGTCACGCATCGCATCGACGTCCGGAGAGATGGCATGGGTCACGGCACCCGTGTAATGGCTGAACCCGACGCCGACATCGAACGAGGCGGATCCGAGCCAGACAGGTCGGCCCTCCGCCCCGGCTGACAGGACATTCCAGAAACGCACATGCTGGCGCCGGTCTGCGCTCAGTCCGACCGCCTTCTCGAAGGCGAGGTCCTGTTGTCGCCTTTGGTAGAACAGCGGACTTACGGGCGCATCGCGATAAGCGCGGTCGAGAACCACGCTACCGACGATCTCGATGCTGGTGCGAAGCGTCACGGGATCGGCCGGCGTCCAACCTGCGGCTGCCATGGCCGTCACGAGTTCGCTCCGGGATCCGACGACGCCGACGTTGAGAGGATCGCCCGACAGCCCGTCCGCCGTACGCGTCACCATCTCCAAGCCGTTCAGCGCGGTCTGATGCTCGTAGTGGCGCAGCGCGAACGGCAGGACGAGATACGCCATGCAGGCCCACGCGACGGCACTTCCGCCGACGGCAAGCGCTAGGCGTCGCAGGACCATGCGCCCTCGTCGAACGATACGGCACCCTGGGTGCTGCTTCGGCCCGTCCGGTCGACCACATTCCACACCCGAAATCGACCGACCGGGTGCCATCCCTTTCGCACGATCGGCACTACGAAACGAGCCTCCTGTAGCAGACCATCAGCCATCGACCCTTCGGAGACAACACGCGTGTTTCTGTAACTTCCCTCAACAGGACAGCGCCGGTCGCCGCACAAGGCTACGCATCCTCCTCGATGTCGATCTGCGCGATACGCTGGGCGCTGTCGTTGTAGCGTGAAGCCACGAAGTGACCAACGGCAACGGCCGCCACGCACAGGACCACCGACAGGGCAACGTTCAGCATGGCGCGGGGGACGGCACCGGCCCGCAGGAGATCGAGCGTCTGAAGGCTGAACGAGGAGAAGGTGGTGAAGCCACCGCAGAGGCCGATCATCACGAACAGACGAAGGTTCTCCGAAGCCGGGAAACGGCCCGAAGCGAGCGTGAGCGTCCCGAACAGGCCGATCGCGAAGGAGCCCGCGATGTTGATGAGGATCGTGCCCCAGGGCAGGTCGCGGCTGATCGGCAGGGCGACAACCGAGATGGCGTAGCGCAGGAACGTGCCGAGCGCACCGCCCAGCATGACGATGACGCAACTGGTGAAGGACATGCGGGTCTCCTATCGACATGGGTTCGCATGCTCGGAGAAATCCAAGCATGCGCCGCGGTTTCGATAGGAGTCATCAGCCCGACGCGGGCGGTTGTGGGGGAACCCCATCCCCGTAGCGATGAGACGGTAACGCGCTCTCGCGAGGTTGGGAAGTCACCGCTCCCACCCTTCCGTGCGCATCAAAGCCTGCGCCTCCGGTGTGACCAGGAATTCGGCGAACTCCTTCGCCTGCGGATCGGCGTCCGGAGCGACCGCAATGTTCAGGTCGCGCCAGATGCGGCGGTCCGTCTCGATCGGCACGGCGTCGAGCACGTCGGCCTTCGTCACCGTCCAGTCCGGCCACGTGATCCAGGCGTCCGCATCGAGATCCCCGAACGCCTTGAAGCTGGCGCCAGAGCCGGTGGAGAAGCTGACGATGTTGCGGCGGAAGCGCTCGATGTCCGACAGCCTGCCGAGACGGCCCGCCACGTCCTCCCAGGTTCCGGTGCCCGACGTGTTGGCGACGCCCGACCCTTCCGTGACGACAATCCGCATGCCGTCCTTCAGGAGGTCCTCGAAGCCCTGGATCCCCTTCGGATTGCCTTTCTTCACCGCGATCACGGTGGGACGGACGTAGATCGGCTGAACTTGGGTCGACGAGAAGGTCTTGTAGGTCTGGAGGAAGGCCGTCATCGACTGCTCGGACGTGCCCCAGATGATGTCGGCATCACCCTGGGCCTTCTTCGACCACGTGCCCTCCGGGCCGGCGGTGATCTCGACCTTGTTCCCGGTCTGCCGCATCCAAAGGTCGGCGACCTTCTGGAACGCCGTGTTGGGTCCGCCCGCACCGTAGAGGCGAACGACGCCGTCCTTCGGCTCGTGCCGGATGGTGGGATCGAACAGTTCGGTGTCGGCGGCCTGCGCGAAAGCGCATGCGGCAAGCACGGCGCCGGCAGCAAGAAGTGGAAGGCGGAACATCGGAACTCCTGGCGGTTTGCGTCGGGTGGTGGGTGCCCCAAAGACCGGGCGGTTCAAGAAAGGGACGCTGCCCGCCGGAGTTTATTCCGCGAGACGCACCCGAGATTTTTGCCAATCGCACGGGAATAAGGGATCGTCGGCAGCGTCTCGGCATGGTCAGCAATCTCCGACGTCGAGGACGAACACCCATGAAGACCCTTCTCGCCACCGCGGCCATGGCCGTGATCACGGCAACCGCAGCCCATGCCGGCCCTGCCGCCGACATGGCGCAGGCCCGCATCGCATCGATCGCCAAGGGGGACACCGCCGCAGTCGCAGGCGCCTACGGTGACGGCGCGACCCTTCATTGGGTAGGCGGCCCGCTCGACGGCACCTACAAGGGTTCCGAGATCAAGGCGGTCTGGGAGAAGTTCGCCAAGGCCCAGCCGAACCTGACCGCGAACGTCATGGGCGTCTCGGAGGCGATGAACCCGAAGGGTGCGACCGTCACCGCGAACGTCGTGTTCGCGGGCAAGGACAAGATTCCCGTGCGCTACGTCATGCTGTTCCGCGACGGCAAGCTTGCCGACGAGATCTGGCAGGTCGACCCGGCGCTCGCGAAGTAAGGCCGGGAAGCGAGGGCCGCCATGAGCGAGGATGAGATCGCACGGTTGGTGGAACCGCTGATCCCGGGGCTGCGGCGCTATGCCTACGCCCTAGTGCGGGACGCCACAGCCGCCGACGATCTCGTCCAGGACTGTTTGGAGCGCGTCGTCGGGCGCTGGCACCTGCGCCGCCCCGACGGCGACCTGCGCGCCTGGATCTACGCCATCCTGCGCAACCTTCACCTGTCGGCTCTGCGCCAGGGCCGCCGGCGCGGCGAGCACGTCGGGCTCGACGACATGGCCGAGCCGCCCGGAGTCGATGGCGGCCAGTTGGGCAAGGCCGAGTTCCGCGACGTCCTCGCCGGCCTAGAGACGCTCAGCGAGGAGCACCGCACGGTGCTTCTTCTCGTCGGCGTCGAAGACCTGAGCTACGAGGAGACCGCCAAGGTCACGGGACTGCCGATCGGAACCGTGATGTCGCGCCTGTCGCGTGCCCGGGAGCGCTTGCGCTCTTATCTCGACCATGGCGCGAGGCCGAACCTCAGGAGGGTCAAGTGAACCCGATCGATCTTCCCGTCGGCGAGGACGACCTCCAGGCCTATCTCGACGGGCGTCTCGGTGCCGAACGCGTCGAAGCGGTGGAACGCTATCTCGTGGACCACCCTGCGATCGCCGCCGACCTGGAGCGGGATCGCAGGCTGCTCGCCGAGTTGCGCGACCGCCTTGGGCCCAAGGCCGCCGAACCCATCCCGGCTCGCCTTCGCATCTCCAGCATCCGCGCCGGGGTGCGCCGTCGCCGGCTGCTTCATCTACGGTCGGTCGCGGCCGTCTGCGCCTGGCTCGCACTCGGCGGGCTCGGGGGCTGGATGGCGAACGGCATCCTCGGCGCCCCGAACGCCGAACCCGTCCGCACCGCCCGCATGGCGGACGACGCGATCGCGGCCTACCGCACCTTCGTGGTCGAGGTCGTCCATCCCGTCGAGGTCAGGGCCGACGAGGGAGCCCATCTCGTGGGCTGGCTGTCGAAGCGGCTGCGAACGCCGATCACCGTCCCAGACCTTACCCGGCTCGGCTACCGCCTGATGGGCGGCCGCCTTCTGCCGGGTCGTTCCGGTCCGGCCGCGATGCTGATGTACGACGATGACGCGGGCACGCGGCTGACGCTGTACGTCAAGACGGATGAGACGGAGGAGACGTCGTTCCAGTTCGTCGAGGAGGACGGCGTATCCGCCTTCCTGTGGCGCGACCGCGGCCTTGGCTATGTCGTGACGGCCGCGACAGCCCGCGAGGCGTTGATGCCGGTCGCCCGGCTCGTCTACGACGAACTGGAGCGACCGCCGGAGCCCAAGCCCGCGAACCAGCTTTGAGGAGCGCCCGTGACGCTGGAACAGCTTCGCATCTTCGTCGCGGTCGCCGAGCGCCAACACGTGACCGAGGCGGCGCGGTCGTTGAACCTCACGCAGTCGGCCACGAGCTCGGCGCTGGCCGCGCTGGAGAGCCGTCACGGCGTCCGTCTGTTCGACCGGGTCGGGCGCGGCATCGAGTTGACCGAGGCGGGACGGTTGTTCCTCCCGGAAGCGCGCTCGGTCCTCGCACGGGCCGCGGAGGCGGCCAAGGCACTCGACGATCTGACCGACCTTCGGCGCGGGCATGTCGCGCTGGCAGCCAGCCAGACGGTCGCCAACCACTGGCTTCCACCTCGCATGCGGCACTTCCGCGAACGCCATCCCGGCATCACCCTCTCCCTGCGGATCGCCAACACACTGGAGGTCAGCGAGGCGGTGGCCGCCGGGGATGCCGATCTCGGCTTCGTCGAGGACGAACTGCGCGATCCGCGTCTGCGCACGACCCGTGTCGCCGACGACCGGCTCGTTCTCGTCGCATCCCCAGGTGCTGAATCGCCCAAGGGCGCCCCGCCACGCGTCCCGGAGCTTGCAGGGGTGAGATGGGTCATGCGCGAGCCCGGATCCGGCACGCGTAGCATTCTGGAAGACGCGCTGCGGGGCGCGGGCATCGATCCCGCCGCATTGTCGGTCGATCTCGAACTCCCGTCCAACGAGGCCGTGCGATCAGCCATCGAGGCCGGCGGCGTCGTGGGCGTCCTGCCGCTCGCAGTGGCTCAGCCGGGACTGCGGAGCCGGACGCTGATCGAGATCGCCTTTGCGCTTCCCGCTCGCGGCTTCCATGCGGTGGAGATGAAGGAGCGCAGCCTCAGCCGAGCGGCATCGGCGTTCCTGCACGAGCTTCGAAACGACCATCCGGGTCCGGGCGCGTGACAGGCAACCAGAAGACGGGGCTGGATCGTCTCGTCATGCACATGGCCGCATCGGCCGGGATGCCGACCCTCTTCAATCCCTACGCCGACACGGACCCGGCGGTCGATGTTCCGGATGCCGCTTCGATCCGCTGCCGCAACCTTCGGCGATACCTCCATGCGTTTGCCGGACGGGACGGCATCGACCTATGGCTCGGTGAAGCGCCTTCGAGGTTCGGAGCCCGGCGCACGGGCGTGCCCTTCACGGGCGAAGGCCGACTGGTCGACCTCTCCTCGCGCCTTGCCATCGCACCGTTCGAGATCGCCACGACGGCCGACGCCTCCGCCGCACCGCCGTCCGGCACCTCGCGCCAGATCTGGGATGCACTGCCGGAACGGCTGCCCCTGTTCTGGAACGCGGTGATGCACCACCCGCACCGGACGGGGATACCCGTGCGCAACCGAACGCCGTCCCGGTCCGAGATCACTAGGTCTCGGGACACACTGGCGCTTCTCGTCGAAGCCATCCGACCCCGTCGCATCCTCGCCATCGGTCGAGTGGCGGAAGGCGCGAGCGAAGGGTTCGGCGTACCGGTCACCTACGTCCGCCATCCCGCCCAGGGCGGTGCGGCAAAGTTCCAGGCTGGCGCGGCTGCGTTTCGTTCTGAAGGGTCGTGACGACAGTCGGTTCTTGGCTGTGTCGGGAAGGACGCTCGCCAGCCCCGCCCGCATTCCTTCAGGGCGGGTTCCGAGGGCATGATCGGGTCAGCACAAAGGTGGATCAGCCGGCCTTGAGGCAGGGAGCGACGAAGAGGTCGCCGCGCCACGCGCCCCGGACCGTGCGCACCGCCACGATCGACCAAACCACGGCCAGAAGTGCGACCAGCGCCACGCCGAAGCCGTGGATCGCGGGAATGGGCAGGATGGTGCCGAGCTTCAGCGTCGTCACGGCGTAGACGCCGATCGGGAACGTGTAACCCCACCAGCCTAGATTGAACGGCAGGCCTTCCCTGACGTAGCGGACCGTGACCAGCGTCGCGATGGCGAGCCACCACAGGCCGTAGCCCCAGAGAAGCAGGCCGCCGACGAGGCCAACGCCCTCCATCGTCGCCCCGAAGCGGTCCAGCCCGTTGGCGGCGAGGATCGCGGGGGCGGCTCCGCCCAGCGTCATCAGGCCAAGCGCGCCGGTGCCGATGGGGCCGAGCGCCAGCCAACTCGACGAGGCCATGGATGCGTGCGGCAGCTTATGGACGGCGAGCCGCAGAACGAGCACGACGAGGACGCTCATCGCGATCGGTACCGACAGGGCCCAGAGCGCGTAGGACAGCGTGAGGACGAGGAGCTGGCTCTGCGGGTCGGCGAGATGGGGTGCAAGCAGCCCGCCCGACACCGCGGCGACCTCGGCCGCCACCATCGGCAGAAGCCAGACCGCGGTCATCTGGTCGATCGAGTGGCTTTGGCGCGTGAACATCATGTAGGGGATCGCGATCCCGCAGGCCGCCGCCATTGCGACGTCGATCCACCAGAGCGTCTCGGCGATCCCGACCGCGGCGGAGCCGAAGCGCGGTAGTCCGAAGACGAGGAAACCGTTGATGATGGTGGCGAGCCCCATCGGAATGCAGCCGAAGAACATCGACACGACGGAATGGCCGAAGATGCGCTTGGCCCCGTCGAAGAAGAAGATCCAGCGGGCGGCGTAGAGCGCGGTGAACAGGGCGAAGAGCCCGATGTTCAGCATCCACAGCCCTTCCCCGATCGCATGGAGGACCGGGACCGCGGTCCCGAACTGCGCGAGCGCGATGGCCAGGATGCCCGTCCCCATGGTGGCGGCGAACCAGTTCGGGGTGAACTGGCGCACCACCTCGCGGGGGCTGTCGAGGCGCGACAGCGGGTGGAGGCCGAGCGAGACGGCACGCATCTGTTCGAAGGTCATGGGCGGAGGTCCTTTTTCTGCTCAGACCATGCGCGGCGGCGACGGATTCATCCAACGCGTTGTTCCGGTCTTTCCGATCGGTTGCATCGATCGGTTGCTTCCAGCGTCGGACCGGCAGCGGCGGACGCGCTCTCGGCTCCGCGTCGCGGAAAAAAGTCGCGACGTCGGGAATGAAAGCGTTCGCCGAGCGTCTTCCCTTCCAGCCCGTGCTCGGAGGAAACGCCAGCCCCATGTTGAAGACGCTCCTCCTCGCCCTCGCCTTCGCCGGGATGTCATTGACTTCGGCCGAAGCGCAGGACGCTCGTGCCCATCAGCATGCGACGATGGCACCAGCCTCGCCCGACGGCTCGCCCTATGCGCAAGCGACCGCGGCGGCGATGGAGACGATGCACGCAGGCATGATGTCGGCGCCGGTGACCGGCGACCCCGATCATGACTTCCTGTCCCAGATGATCCCGCATCATCAGGGTGCGATCGACATGGCGAAGGCTGTCCTCGGATCGACCGAGGACCCGGCGATCCGCAACCTCGCCCAGTCCATCATCACCGAACAGACCTACGAGATCACGCTGATGCGCTCGATGCTTGCCGCATCAGCCGACACCGCGAAACCCGTTCCGGAGACGACCCCATGACCCGCACCGCCATCCTCGCCGCCGCGCTCGTCGTCTCGACATCGGCCTTCGCGCTGCCTGCCGCCTCCGATCGCGTCTATACCGCCGACCAGAACTCCAACACGGTGTCTGTCATCGACCCCGTCGGGAACACGTTGCTCGGCCAGATCCGCCTCGGCAATCCACGCCCGGACGTTCTGAGCCCGCTCTACAAGGGCGAGGTCAACGTCCACGGCCTCGGGTTCTCGCCGGACCACAAGACGCTCGTCGTCGTCTCGACCGTCACGAACTCCGTCACCTTCATCGATACGGCGACCAACGCGGTGAAGGGCACGACCTATGTCGGGCGCAACCCGCACGAGGCCTTCTTCACGCCGGACGGCGCGCAAGTCTGGGCGACGGTGCGCGGGGAGGACTACCTCTCGGTGATCGATGCCGCGACCTTCAAGGAAACAGGTCGCATCCCGACGACGAGCGGTCCGGGCATGACGAAGTTCTCCCGCGACGGCAAGTTCGCCTTCGTCGCGAACTCGTTCAATCCGGTGCTGGAGGTCTTCGACGTCGCGAGCCACGCGCTCGTCAAGCGCATTCCTGTCGTCTCGCCCTTCGTGCCCTTCGTGCAGGTCAGCCCCGACGGCAGCGACGTCTGGCTGACGCACAAGGACGTCGGCAAGGTCACGCGCGTCGATGCTAGGACGCTCGAGGTGAAGGAGGTCATCGACAGCGGGCCGATCTCCAACCATCTCGGCTTCGGCACGGTAAACGGGGAGACGCTGGTCTATGTCACGATCGGCGGCGAGAACGTCGTGAAGGTCTACAAGCCCGGAGAGAAGACAGAACTCGTCGCAACCATTCCGGTGGGCGCCCTGCCCCACGGCATCTGGGGATCCGACGACGGCAGCCGTATCTTCGTCGGGCTCGAGAATGACGATCGGGTCGATGTGATCGACACGGCCGAGCAGAAGGTCGTCGCCGAGATCCCGATCGGACAGGCCCCGCAGGCGCTCGTCTTCGTGCCGGGCGCGGTCCCGGATGGTGCGGGCACCGAGAACCTTGTGCCGCTGAAGGCGGGTCCGGAGAACCTAACGCTTTCGCTGAAGGCGCCTGAGGGGGCCACTGGCTCCGGGATGGTCGTGTCGCGCAATCTCGGGCTCGTCGACGCGATCGATGTCAGCGTCGCCAAGCTGAAGCCGATGACGGAGTACGGCGTCTTCTTCGAAGGACAGGACGAGCCCGTCGTGGTGCTGAAGACCAACGACAAGGGAGCCGGCATGGCCTCCAGCATCGGCCCGGTGCGCACGCTTGCCGTCCCGGGGGAGCCGACGGCGGGGGAGGAGCCGCGGCTGGTCGTGGTCGAGGGTCTGAAAGCCACCGCCGCCCCGGTCCTCAGCAGCCGCTAGAAGGGTGGACCAGCATTGCATCGCTAGCGAAGCGTCATCCACAGGACGACGCAGACCGCCAGCAACGAACCTGCGATGAGAAGCCATGTCAGACCCGAGCCTACGGTCGATCGGGACGCGCCTCTGGCTGCGGCCTTCCGATCTTCAATTTGGGCTAGCTCCTTCATCTCGAGCCCCTCCGGATCTTCCCAGCCGTCTGGTTTGCTCATGACAGTTCCCCTCATCATACGGTCCGCAGGTCTCCAACCCACCGCATCTCGGTCGGCGCTTTTCTCTGCCCAAGCCAACCGGATGCGTTGAGTTGTAATTGTCAGAGCCCGAGAGCTTAGCCGACGCTGACCGAGACGCGATGCCATGAATTGGCGAGGTAGCCCTTCCAGTTCCAGATCCTCGCGATGTCCTCGGGTTGCGAACCGCCGACCTCGTCGAAGGAACGGACGGCGAGCTGGTGCTGACCGGCCGGCAGGTCGAGGACAACGGACCAGAAGACCCACGCCCATTGAGTATCGGCCCGCTTGTCGATGGCGGCCTCGTGCCAGTTCTCGCCACCGTCGTAGGAGACCTCGACCTTCGCGACGCCATTTTGCGTCCCGATCGCGTAACCCTCGATTGTCGTCGTTCCCGGCCTCAATGTTGCCCCGGCCGCCGGCATGCAGATCGCGGAATTCAGCGGCATGTCGTTGATGACGACGTTCGGGTCCTTGTCGGCCGTCTCCTTCGTCGTCGTCGGGGGAAAGAGCCGATACTCCTTGCGCTGGATCGGGGTATCGGCCTCTTCGTCCTGCACCATGATGGAGGCCAACCATTTGGGGCTGCGCGTTCCCGCATAGCCGGGTACCACGACGCGTAGGGGAAAGCCGTGCTCGGCCATCAACGGCTCGCCGTTCATGGCCCATGCGAGGAGCACGTCCGGCGTCATCGCCTTCTCGAGCGGGATCGAAACGCCGTAGTCGAAGCGGTCATCCTTCATGACCACCTCGTCGTGAGCGGAGAAGGCGACGTGCAACCCGCTACCGTCTTCGACGCCGGCAGCGCTCAGGACGTCGGCAAGTGAAACGCCTGTCCACTCCGCATTGCCGATCGCTCCGGGACCCCAGAGATCACCCTCGACATACCCGACGTCGACCATGTCGGCCCGGCGGTTGCCGGCGCACTGCATGACGGCCATCACCTTGCGCTCGGGAAAGCGTGACTTGAGATCCGAGAGCGACAGCTCGATGGGCGCTCTCACCTTGCCGCCGATCGTCAGCCTGTAGCCCGCCTCCTCGATCGTCGGCACGGTGCCGTGGTCGCGGATATAGAACTCGGCCTGGGGCGTGACGAAGGCGGACCGGAGCTTGGCGATCGGCGTCTCGGCGTTCAGGGGAAGCTTGCTGTGGACGAGCAAGTCGCTGGAAGGCTCGGAGGGTGCCGCCATGGTCGCCGACGCCGAAGCGGCGGAAGCGGGCCATGTCGTACGAGCCACTGCGATGGAACTTGCCCCCTGGAGCACGGCGCGTCTTGTGAGCATGGTGACATCTCCGAGGGCGCAGGAAACTGCGTCAGGAGAGAGCAACATTCCCTTCGCCTACCAGTTCCCCGTTGGCGTATCTCGCGACGCACGAGGCCCGCGTTGACAATGCTCGCGGCGATCACGTAGACGTCATGAACGGCAATGGATTCTGCCGGGCCTCGCGCCGAACCGCTCCCCGATGGGCTGATGACTCCTACTCCACCCGCAACACACGCGGGCGAGTAGTCATGTCCGGCCCGTGTTTCCCGACACTCCGTCTGATCGCTCCGCCCTCATCCGGAGCCAGACCATGCCGCCCAACGCCCTCGCCAACCGAACCCTACAGGCGTTCGCTCTCGCCCGATGGGTGCTCTTCGTCCTGCCGATGGCGGCCGCCGTCGGTTCGGCCTGCGCCTTGTTCCTGTGGGCGCTCGACGTCGCGACGCGCACGCGCTTCGACAACCCGGTGCTCCTCTACTGGCTGCCCGTCGGCGGTCTTGCGGTCGGCCTCGTCTACCACTGGTTCGGCCGCTCGGCCGAGAGCGGCAACAACCTGATCGTCGAGCAGATCCACGAGCCCGGCGCGGGCGTGCCCTTGCGCATGGCGCCGCTGATCCTTGTCTCGACGGTCGCCACGCACCTGTTCGGCGGCTCTGCCGGACGCGAGGGCACGGCGGTCCAGCTCGGCGGGAGCTTGGCCTCCGGCTTCGGCAAAGCTTTGCGCCTCGAGTTGGGCGAGGTTCGCCTCCTGCTCATGGCCGGCATCGCGGCGGGCTTCGGTGCGGTGTTCGGCACCCCCATCGCCGGGGCGGTGTTCGCGCTCGAGGTGCTGACCGTCGGTCGCATCCAGTACGAGGCGCTGGTGCCCTGTCTCGTCGCGGCAGTGGTCGGAGATTGGGTCTGCCTCCAATGGGGGATCGAGCACACCCACTTCCTGATCGGGTTCGGTGCCGACGGGCCAGGGTTCCGGCTCGATATCCTCTTGTTCGCCCAAGTTGCGATCGCGGGCGTCGCGTTCGGGCTCGTCAGCCAGTTCTTCGCCGAAAGCCTTCACGCCGTGCAGGGGCTGGTGAAGCGCGTCGTGCCGTTCGCGCCGCTGCGCCCTGTCCTCGGCGGTCTTGTCCTGATCGCGCTGGTCCATGCGCTCGGCACCCGCGAGTATCTCGGCCTAGGGGTCTGGTCGCCGAACCCGGCCGACGTGACGATCTCCGGCTTCTTCGATCCCGCCCGTTCCGATGCGTGGGCCTGGGCCTGGAAGCTTCTGTTCACGGTCGTCACGCTCGGCTGCGGGTTCAAGGGCGGCGAGGTCACACCCCTGTTCTTCATCGGCGCCGGCCTCGGGGCATCGATCGGCCACACGATCGGTGCGCCGGTCGACCTCTTCGCCGGGATCGGCTTTGTCGCCGTATTCGCAGGCGCCTCCAACACGCCGATCGCCTGTACCATCATGGGCATCGAACTCTTCGGCGCCGACAACGCCGTCTACATCGCGACCGGATGCTTCCTCGCCTACGTCTTCAGCGGCCATTCAGGCATCTACCTGTCCCAGCGCGTCGGGGTGCCGAAGCTCGACCACGGCTTCGTGCCCCCCGACGTGTCGCTGCGCGAGGTGCGCGCCCTGCCGCGTCCCCGCCCGAACGTGTCGCTGCCCCGCCGACGCGCCCGTCCGGGTGTCGTCGTTCCGATCGTCTCTTATGCCACCGAAGGAACCACCATGACCGACACCCACTACCTCATCCCGAGCGACGTCGGGATGCTGCGCATCTACCTGAGGCCACGCGACAAGGCGCCGGGATCGGGGCGCTTCGCCTCCTGGGGCGCCAAGCCGCTCTATCGTGAACTCGTGCTCCTGGCGAAGAAGGCGGGCATCGTGAACGCGGTCGCCCACCACACGCACTACGGCTTCAGCAACCACGGCCCCGTGCAGCCCGAGGGTAGCGAGACGCCGAACCCCGAGCTGACGATGTGCGTCGAGCTGGTCGGCCATCGGCCGGACCTCGAGGCGTTCTGCCGACATCACGGCGCGCTGCTGCGCGACAAGGTGATCGTGTTCAAGCATATCGAGCGCTGGACGGTCGGGACGGGCGACGGCGCGCTCGAGGAGAAGACGCCGGCCCCCGAGACCGACGACGTGGCCGTCGCCCGCGTCGGATAGCGTGTTCCGCAACGAAGTCCCCGTCTCAAAAGAGGAGTCACATCATGAAACTCGCTCTTGCCTCCTGGCAGTTCTGGGCACTGTGTTCGGCGGGGTTCGCCGCCCTGACCGCGATTCTCGCCAAAGTCGGCGTCGCCAACATCGATTCCGATTTCGCGACGCTGATCCGCACCGTGGTGATCCTGTTCGTTCTTGCCGGCATCCTGGCCGTTACCGGGCGTCTGCAATGGCCGGGGGCGGTGTCGGGACGGACCTACCTGTTCCTGGTCCTTTCCGGGCTGGCCACGGGCGGCTCGTGGCTCTGCTACTTCCGCGCCCTGAAGATGGGCGATGCGGCCCGCGTCGCACCGATCGACAAGCTGAGTGTCGTTCTGGTGGCGATCCTCGGCGCACTGTTCCTCGGCGAACGGCTATCTGGCCCGAACTGGTTGGGCGTCGGGCTCATCGCGGCGGGGGCCGTGCTGGTCGCGTACCACGGGTGATGCTTCCGTTGCTGCAATTGAGTTGATGTCAGGTAGTCGACCGACACTCCCTTAAATTGGGCAGGAAGCTTTTTACTCAGATGCGTCACTGAGAGGTACGTTACGCTGACTAAAATCCGGCGTCCGCGTCATACTGATGGTGTGCGACATTAACCGGACCGCTTGTCAACAATTTGCGGCGTAGAAGGACGTTGCACGGACGACCGGCAGATGCCCCCTGGCGAAGCCGACGCAGGACTCAGAGCACCGGAGCGGCCGGCACGGCTGCGGGAGTTCTCGGCTGCGAGACCGGTTCTCGGGGTAGCCGCAGGAGCGCCGCCGCAGACAGGCGCGGGACCGACTGCCCCCGGCGAGCAGGCAATAGTCCCGTGAGGGGCCTCCCCCGTCCCGCCGGCCCCTAGGCGGGGCGCTGCCCGG
>NZ_CAJYIU010000207.1 GCF_913775355.1 uncultured Aureimonas sp. | reverse complement strand
CGGAGGAGCGTACGACGAACGGCTTTCGACCGGGCGATGCTGCCCGCTTGGTCGAGAACATGCGGCTGACCGCTTTCGGCTGAAGCAGTCATTCGGATATTGCTTCCCGAACGACTTAGATTGGTCGATAGCCGCCTCCAACTTCGCGGCTGGACGTGACCCAGACACGGACGCTTCAACCGCTCCACCCATTTCCTAACTTCCGCCACTCGTTCATATGGACGTCCAGGGTATTCGCCCACGAGGTGCTACGGAGTCAGCTGCACCAAAGGATCCGACGCGATCGCAGCTGTGCTAAATGGCCCACGCCCTCCTCCCACTTGCCCGCATGCAAGGGCTTTCGCGGATCGGCGAAGGACGGAGCGGCCGTCAGCATGCGCGGAAGCCAGCCGGCAGCGGGCACTCGAAATCAAATCATGCTGGCTTCCCGCGCTAAGCTGATAGCGCTGCGCAGCCGGTCCGGGGTGGGCCTCGGAATGCTGGGAGCGCCCTTCCCACGTGTCACCCGCCAGCCGCCGGGTTCCAGTACGAGGCGCAGCCGCAGGATCCTCTTCCCACCGGCACGCGCGTCGGCGAGACCGCGTCCCACGGACCAGTAAGTATGCTGGGCGATGATCCAACTCTCGATCACGTGGGCGAGGAGGTGGGCCGGCGAGCCCTCGCCGAGCCTCTCGACGTCGGCAAGGGCGAGCGCGATCGGGAGCCGCTCGCGCCGCTCGGAGCGGTCATGGAGATCTTTCGGCGAAAGGACGGACACGGCGAGCGCGGCAAGCGCGGCCGCCCCAACCCCCTGGCGCGCCTGCATGCAGGACTGCAGCTCGGCCATCGCGCTCACCACCGTCGCATCCCGCTCGACGAGTGAGGAGAACCAGTCACGTGCCCTGGCCACCTCCACGTCCACCTCCTTGAGAAGGCGCTGCGCCAGCGCCTCAGTAGTCAGAGTGCCGCCGCCGATCTGCCCCACAATCCATTCGAACAGTGCCTCGAGCGCCAGGCGGAAGGCCTGTCGCACCTGGACGCGCCGCCAGAGCACGACCTCCTCGTGCAGCTCGTTGCTGGCCAGATCGAACATCGCCGGACGTAGCGTCTCCTCGTCCCGCTCGTCCTCCTCCACATCCTCGCAGACGCGGGTGAGAAGGCGGAAACCTCCGCGACGGCTCCTGGATGCGACCTCGCCGACGAGCCGGTCGCACATGGCCTCGCGTTCGGCTGCGATCAGCTCGTCCATGTCCCAGACGTCCGCCCACTCCTCCGCGGTCGCCCGCTTTAGCGAGCACGGTCCCCAGCCGTTGAACAGCTTGTGGTCGAGGATGGGCGTCAGGCGCTTCTCGAAGGCGTCGAGCAGCTTCTCCGTCCCCTCACCCGGAACGCGAACGCCCGGCTGGTGCGCGTCATCGACGAGGATCCGGAACGCCCGTAGGCCGGGTCCGTAGTTGATCGCCGCGGTCAGTGCGGTCGAGTTGCGCCGTGCCTTGACGAAGTCCGCCCAATGCTCGTCCCCGAAGCCGATCACCTTCTCGTCGCCCCAGAGCTCCGCGATGCGCTGCTTGCCGGGCAGGTCGATGCCGCCGGTGCCCTGCCGCTGGAGCAGCGACCACGCGAAGGCCACCTCGATTCGCGCAACGAAGTCCTCGTGCGCGGACAGGCGGAGCCGCTCCTTGCGCTCACTCGCCAAGGCGATCGTCCGACGCCACGCCCAAGCCACCAGAGTGAAGGGGCGTATGTGCCGCGCCACGTTATTCAGCCCGGGAAACACCTCGTTCATGAGGTCGAAGTTAATCTGACGGAGCCCGAGCGGGTCGACGCCGCCCGTCTTCGCTTCCGCCGGCGAGACGATCGAGCAGTCCGACGCCCGCCGGCTGAGCCTCTCCAGTTCGATCAGTGCGTCCGACTTCATGCGTTTCTCACCAAGACGAACCCGTGGCAGCCGGTGTCGCAAACGCCATCGCGCGCCAGTTCATCCCTGAGCCGCGGCAGCACGATGTTGCAGGAGCACGCGCTGACGGGCTGGTCGACGAAGCGGATGCGCCGGCGCTCCGGCTCGCGGCGGCATTGCTCGAGAAGCCTGTGCCAGGAGGGGTGGCGGGCGAGCACCTCCAGCCCCTCCGGCACGACGTTGGTCATCAAGCCGACCTCGAGCGCGCGCACGTCGTCGTGCACCGTGCGGGTCGCCCGTATTGCTGCGAACGTCGCATCGAGATCGGCGTCGGGAGCGAGCAGATCCCGGAACCCCGTGAGCGCGCAATCGGGCTCCGGCGCCTGGTCCGGGTCGATGCCCAGCGACAGCATGCGTCCGCGCGCCATCGCCGCGTCGAGTCCGGCTCCGGCCGCGACTAGCTGGACGATGCACCAGGTCAGCGTGTCCTTGGCATTCTGACCGAGCGAAACCTTGCGCCCCAGCCCGACGAGCCGCGCCACGAACGCCTCGGTGGCGGGGTGCTCGGTGGACACGCACACGAAGTGGGTGAGCCGCGCGATATTCACGAGTTCCACATCGGAGGCGATGGTGGCGGTCAGCTTCTGGAAGAGCTCGGGAAAGCCGAGTTCGAGCGCGTGCCGTGCCTGCGCCACGCGCTTGCGACGCGCCTTCTCCGTACGGTCGGTCTCGTCCTCGTCGTCCCCCTCGATCGGTGCGGGGCCGCGCGCGAACGCCTGCAGGAGGCGCGCGACGAACCGCTGCCACGCGAGCTCCTCCTTGTGCCCGCCGGCTTCATCGCGCCGGCGATCGCCAGCGTCCGCAGTGGGCCGGGCCACCAGGTCGGCATCGATCAGCGGATCAACCTTCTCGGGCCCGCTCCCGGCGGTGCGACCGCGGATGACTGACCTCGTCCTAAGCGCATCCGGGTTGGCCCGGAAGAACTCCATGACGGCGAGCACGTCCTCGGGCGTCTGCAGGTTCTTCAGGACTGCCAGCATCGAGGGCAGCGCCTTCCCGGCCCGCCCCCTGATCGCGCCGAAGTCGGGCGCGGTCACAAAGCCTTCAGCGACCGCGTCCCCAGCGTGGAGGCGAAGCTGAATCCGACCCTCAAGCGACAGCTCCTCGTCGTCGAGCTGACCGACCGCGATCGTGAAGGCGCGCCCCTCCACCTCCACCGGTCCAATGGCGAGGCTGCGGCGCGAGACCTCCAATATGGCTGTGGCCGATGACGCCTCCCAAGACGTCAGGATCCGCCCCTCGATGCCGCCGTCGATGTGGGCGGCCACGAGTACGCCGACCTCGGCCTGGTCGTCATCGCCTTCCAAGACGGACTTGGGCTTCGAGGGGGCCTTCGCGTCCTCGACCCGCCAGTGGTGGCCGGTGCGACGGTCGGTCCTCACCACGCAGACCTCGACGTTGCGCGACGTCGCCCCGCCGTAGGTCAGCGCCGCACCGGTCGCGTTGGCGCTGCCGGACATGATAAGCCGACCACGGGCGCAGACGACCTCGAATACCTTGGCGTGCAGGCCGCGGGCGGCCGCGTCGTCCACCGCGAGATGTTCGATGCGCACGGGCCGCACGCCCTTGGCCGCCCGAGGCCAGTCCATCCCCTCGGGCGCGGAGACCGATGCGATCGGGACGTGGGCCCGGACCTCCGCCACGCCGAGCGTCCAGGCCAGCCGCTCGACAGCGGACGCCTCCCAGTAGGGAGACGCGATGGTCAGCGTCTTCGCGCCACCGAGCTCCCCGGCCGCGGCCTTCAATCCATCGACTATCGGCGCGTCGAGGCTGGTGAGCACCCGGACGGCCCCGTCGTCCGTGCCGGCGGCGGCCGCGCCGACCAGGCGATCCGCCAGCGCGCGGCAGTGGCTCCGGGCGTCGTGCTCGCAGTTCGGCGCGTCGGCGAGGGCGGCGAAGAACCTGCCGATGTCGCCGACCGCCGCCGCCATCCCGTTCGCATGGAGGTGCTCGACGCACTCGAGGTTGGCGGACCAGCCGCCGAAAGTCAGGTTGCCGGATCCTACAGTCACGTGGGTCGCGTCATCCGCCTCGAGCACCATGAGCTTCGGATGGAAGCAGCCCTGCCGCACCGCGACGGGATGCACGACGTACTCGCGGCCGATCCGGACCGCGCCCCGTTCCCGCAGCGCCATGCGGTAGCCGAGCGGGTCGGTCAGGATCGTGATGTCGGTGACGCCCTGGCGCATGAGCGCCTCGATCAGCACGGCCTCGGCGAAGGACGCGCTGAACGAATGAGTTGTGAACGTCGCGCGGCGCCACGCGTGGGCCGCGATCAGGTCTAGTGGGGCGATGCTGTTCGCGGGTCCGCTCATTGCAGCGCGCATTCAGAATGGAGCTGGGCGCCAACCACGGACTTGGCGATCGCCACCAAGTGGGGATGGTGGGTGAAGAAGAGGACCTGCGTCGTACGCGCGACGTCGGCGAGCACCTCGAATCCGGCCCGCGCGCGGTCGTCGTCGAAGTTCACGAACAGGTCATCGGCGAGGAAGGGCAGCGCGACACCGGCCGCCACGGAACGCTCTAGGGCGGCGAGGCGGAGCGCCAGGAAGAGCTGGTCGGTCGTACCCTCGCTCATGGCGCCGACCTCCACCACCGTGCGGCCGTCGTCGCGCAGTCCGAGAAGGCGCGGCGAGCTGCCCTCGCTGTCGACCTTCAACGACGCGTACCGGCCCGTGGTGAGTTTGGCGAACAGCTCGCCTGCGCGCAGGAGGAGCGGATCCTGATGTCGCTCGCGGTAGCGCTCGATCGCCCACTTGAGCATGACCGCCTGAGCCCGCTTCAGGATGTAGTGCTCGGACAGGTCCTCGAGCTCCGCCCGCGCCTGCTCCGCCTCCGCGGCGGCGTCCGCCGCCGAGGTCGATCCGGTTTCGAACGACTGGAAGGCCTTGCGCGCCTCCCCGTGCGCGGTCGCGGCCGCGTCGACGGCGGCATTCAGGTCCGCGAGCCGGGACCGCAGCGACGATGCCGAGGCCGCCGCCTCGCCCGCATCGGTGGCCGAGCAGGCCACCACCAGCTCGTCGAGCGACAGTCCGTCGCCCTCCTCGACGATGCGCCTCTCGATCTCGGCCAGGTCGGTCCTGAGGGCGGTCACGGCCCGGGACCGCTCGATGGCCCCGGTCAGCTCGGTCCGGTCCGCGCACCCGGCCTCCGCCAGAACGGACGCCAGGGCAGCTTCGGCGGTCTCCAGCGTGGCCCGCGCCCCGCCGATCCGCCTCTCCAGCGCGGTCTCCTCCTCGGCCATGCCCGCGAGGACGGCCTGCGCCGACCGTGCCGCCGACACGCGGGCCTTGAGCATGGCCAGGCGAGCCGCGGGCTCGCCAGCCGCCACGCCGAGTCGCTCCGCGATGGCGCCGACGCGGATCGAGAGCATAGAGAGGGACGAGCGCGAGCACGCGAACCGCGTCGGCGCCATCGCGGAGCGACTCGGCGTGGCGGCTGGCGAGCCCGCGGCTCGC
>NZ_CAJYIU010000206.1 GCF_913775355.1 uncultured Aureimonas sp. | reverse complement strand
TTCGCCCCTGCCGCGCGCGCCGCGCTGGCGATGGGCGAGGATCCCTCCGCCGCCGAAGCCCGCGCCTTCTTCGAGGCCGCCTTCCGCCCGGCGGAGATCCTCGACGGCGGTGCGCCGGCGCCGGGCTTCGTGACGGGTTACTATGAGCCCGAACTCCCCGCCTCTCGCACGCGCACCGCCCGCTTCCGGGTGCCGCTCTACCGCCCGCCCGCCGACCTCGTCGCGCTGGAGGAGGGGGAGGGCGTGGAGGGTCTCGAAGCCGGCACGCGCTTTGCCATGCGCTCCGATGATGGGACGCTCGCTCCCTATCCGACCCGCGCCGAGATCGAGGACGGCTGGCTCGGGGGCCGCGACCTCGAACTCGCCTATCTCGACAGCGAGGCCGACGCCTTCTTCGTCCACGTCCAGGGCTCGGCCCGCCTCGTGCTGCCGGACGGCGCCTTGATGCGTGTCGGCTATGCCGCCAAGAACGGGCACCGCTTCACAGCGATCGGCCGCGTCCTCGTCCAGGAGGGCGAACTGCCGCTGGAGGGGGCCGACATGGCCGGCATCCGCCGCTGGCTCGCCGCGCATCCCGACCGGGCGCGCGGGCTCCTCCAGCGCAACCGCTCGTTCATCTTCTTCCGCGAGGTGCCGGTGGAGCCGGGAGCGGGCCCGATCGGCGGCATGGGCGTGCCGCTGACGCCCCTCGGCTCGCTGGCGGTCGACGCCTCGCTCCACACCTACGGCATGCCGCTCTTCGTCGACGCGCCGGACCTCGTGATCGGCGACCGCCCGTTCCGCCAGCTCCTCGTCGCGCAGGACACGGGCTCGGCGATCGTCGGCCCGGCGCGCGGCGACATCTTCGTCGGCTCCGGCGAGGCGGCGGGGCAACTGGCGGGGACCGTGCGCCACGCAGCGCGCCTCCTTGCCCTCGTGCCGCGCGCGAGCCTGCCATGAGGCGCCGGCGCGACCTGTCCGGCGAGGAGCGGCGTCTCTGGGCGAGTGTCGCGCGCTCGGCCGTGCCGCTGCCCGGCAAGGCGACGCCGGAAGCCCCGCCAGAGCCAGCCGTGCCGGCGCCGGCTGCCAAGCCCGAACCGCCGAAGCCGGGTGGCATGGCGTCGGCCTTCCCGGCCCCCGCCCGTCCGCGTCTTGCCCCGACGCCCCCGCCGCTGTCACCGATCGACCGGCCGGTGCGGCGCAAGATCGGCAAGGGGCGCATCGAGCTGGAGGACCGCATAGACCTACACGGCTGGACTGAGGCGGTGGCGCACGGGGCGCTTCTCCATTTCCTGCGCTCCGCCAAGGCAAGGGGCCTGCGCCACGTTCTCGTGATCACCGGGCGCGGCGCGTCCTACGGCTCGACGGGAAGCCTGAAGCGCGCGCTGCCGCACTGGTTCTCGACGCCGGACTTCCGCACCCTCGTGTCGGGCTACGATCAGGCCGAGCGCGGGCACGGCGGCGAGGGGGCGTTCTATGTGCGGGTGCGGCGGCGATGACGCCGTTCGGCCTGCGCGTGCGGGCGCTGCGTGCCGAGCGCGGCATCACGCAAGGGGAGATGGCGAAAGCGCTCGGCGTCTCGGCCGCCTATCTCTCGGCGCTCGAGCACGGCAAGCGCGGGCGCCCGACCTGGTCGATGCTCCAGCGCATCATCGGCTATCTCAACGTGATCTGGGACGACGCGGAGGACCTCGAGCGCCTCGCCGAGCTCTCCCATCCCAAGGTGGTCCTTGAGACCGGGACCTTGAGCCCCGAGGCGACCGCCTTCGCCAACCGGCTGGCCGAAGCCCTGCCGCTTCTGGACGCCGCCGACATCGCCGCGCTCGACACGCTCCTGCAGGAAGCCGCCGTTCGGGGCGAGGCGGCCGAGCGGGCGCGCCGCCGGCGCTGACGCGTCAGGGGAAGATCGCTTCGAGATCGGCGATCTTCTCGTTGACCAGCCAGCCGTAGTAGTTCTCCTCCGGCAGGCGCCCGGCGCCCGCGCGGTTGGCGGCCGCGAGCTTCTCCGCGCGCCCGAACGGATCGCCGACATTGTAGAGCGTCGCGACGACGCCCGGATTGCCCGAGATGTCGAAGCCGGCGATGTCGCTGTAGGCGTCGATCGAGACGCGGATCACGGCGGCCATGTAGGCGAGCGTCCGGTCGGGATCCATGATCGAGGCGTAGACCTCGCCGGCGTCGCGCATGTCGAGCCGGGCATAGCCGGAGACGCGGTGCACCATGTCCGAGACCGAGAGGGCGGTCAGCGGGTTGAGCTGGCCGAGGCCGAAGGTCTGGCCGGCGTAGAAGGGCTGGAAGAACACCGCGCCGAAGCGGTTGTCGGGGAAGCTGGTGCCGCCCACCGTGCGCCCGCGGAAGCGCTTGTCGAACACCGCCTCCCGGCAGGCCCAGAGCCGCGCGTCGCCGCGCGCGCTCTCGCAAGGCTGGAACTCGGGACGGCTTACGAAGTCGGCGACGCTCTCGCCGCGATAGGCGAAGTCGACCCCGGCGTTCAGGTAGGACGCGGCCTTCACGTAGTAGCTCTGGAGCTGGTCCATCGCGTCGACATTGTAGGTGTGCTCGCCGACCAGCGCGCCCGCGATCAGGATCGGGCGGATGCCGTAGGCGCGCGCGGCCTTGCGGATCTTGTCCTGCAGGCTGCGGTTCTCGGAGAGGAGCGCGTGGATCTTCTCGTACTTCGCCGTGAAGGAGGACCGCGTCGCCTGGGTCCGCGAGCGCGACCCGCCGGGAATGTCCGGCTGCTCGGCATGGCGGTTGCCGGGCGGAACGCGCATGTCGGCGAGCGACGGCTGCGCGCCGAGGCAGGCGAGGACGATGACAAGGGCGGTGCGGGCCATGACCCGCTGGGCAAGGGACGGCATGGCCATCCGCTAACCCATCGGGTCGGCTCGCGGAAAGCGATTTTCGTGTCCGGGGTCAGGCTGCGAGGCAAGTGCGACCAAAGCACCACAGGTTATCGGTCAGCCCGCACACCCTGCTTCACGTGAAACATCGCGTGTCAGGCATAGCGCGTCGGCAAGGCGACGTCGGCCTTTACGGTCTCCATCGAGATATAGGCCGAGACGTCGAACAGCTCGACCCGCGCCACCAGCCGCTTGTAGATCGTGTCGTAGGTCTCGACGTCCGGCAGCACCACCTTCAGGATGTAGTCGAAGTTGCCGGTGAGGCGGTGCACCTCGACGATCTCCGGGATGGCGGCGAGCGCGGCGCGGAACTCGTCGAGCCAGGTGCCGGAATGGCGCGAGGTCTTCACGATCACGAAGACGGTGGTCGGCAGGTTGATGCGCTTGCGGTCGACCAGCGCGATGCGGCGCTTCAGATAGCCCTCGTCGCGCAGGCGCTGGATGCGCCGCGAGCAGGCCGAGGCCGAGAGCGAGGCGCGCTCGGCCAGCTCCTGCACCGGGCGGTCGGCATCGTCCTGGAGGAGGTCGAGAAGCAGGCGGTCGCGATCGTCGAGCATGGGCTGGGTATGCGCGGTTCCGTGCAGAGACGCAAGCGGGATGCGTAAAACGCTGTTTTGGCGCATTCGGATTGCGCTGTTTTACCGCGAGTTCATGAACTAAGCGCGCCGATTGCGCAAGGGTCGCGCTAGTCTTCCCGCATCGACATCGAGAGACGGCTGGGGGAACACTGGATGAAGCGGATCGGTCTGATCGGGGGCATGAGCTGGGAATCCACCGCCGTCTACTATCGCCTCCTCAACGAGGCGGTGCGGCAGGCGGGCGGCCCGCTGGACTCGGCCGACATCCTCCTCCACTCGCTGAACTTCTCGGACGTCGTCGCGCTGCAGAAGGCCGGCCGCTGGGATCTCGCCGCGGCTAAGCTCGCCGACAGCGCCCGGCGCCTCGAGCGGGCCGGCGCCGACTGCGTCCTCATCTGCACCAACACGATGCACCTCGTCTCGGCCGAGGTCGCAGGCGCCGTGTCGATCCCGCTGATCGACATCATCGCCGAGACCGGCGCGGCGCTCGCGGCGCGCGGCGCGCGGCGCCCGCTGCTGCTCGCCACCCGCTATACGATGGAGCACGGCTTCTATGCCGAACGGCTGGCCCAGGCGACTGGCTTCCGCCCGATGGTGCCGCAGGCCGCCGACCGCGAGACGGTGCACCGCGTGATCTTCGAGGAGCTCTGCGCCGGCCGGGTCCTCGACAGCTCGCGCCGCGAACTGACCGCGATCGTCGAGCGCGGGGTGGCGGCGGGCGCCGACAGCGTCATTCTCGGCTGCACCGAGATCGTCCTGTCGCTCGACCCGGACGCGCTGCCCGTGCCGGGCTTCGATTCCACCGCGATCCACGCGGCCGCCGCCGCGCGCTTCGCCATGGCGTTCCAGGATCAGCTTCGCGAACGCATGGTGGCCTAGAACCGGGACCAGGACCCAGCGGGTCGGCCTGTCGGTATTTTTCGCCGTCGGACGTCGTTGCCGATGCTCTCCGATGCGCTGCATCGGCTCCGCTCGGCGCCTCGCCGACGACGAAAACTCCTCGCCACGCCTCCGCCGCCGGGACCTGGTCTCGGTTCTGAGCCTTCGAGGCTTCGACGAAAGATCGGCCGAACGCTTGCCAGGACCGCCCCATGTGCCGCCTTCTCGCCTATCTCGGAACGCCGCTGTTCCTGGAAGACCTGCTGATCCGGCCGGAGGGCTCGCTGGTCTCCCAGTCGCTGAAGGCGCGCGAGGCGCGCACCGTCGTCAACGGCGACGGCTGCGGCCTAGGCTGGTACGGCCAGCGCGCTGAGCCCGGCCTCTACCGCGGCGTCCTGCCGGCCTGGTCGGACGCCAACCTCGCCTCGCTCTGCCGGCAGATCCGCTCCGGCCTGTTCCTCGCCCACGTGCGGGCTGCGACCTCGGGCGGCGTCTCCACCGCCAACTGCCACCCGTTCGCGCTGGGGCAGCGCCTCTTCATGCACAACGGGCAGATCGGCGACTACGCCCGCGTGCGCCGGCAGGTCGAGGGCATGATCCCCGACGACGCCTATGCCGCGCGCACCGGCACCTGCGACTCCGAGGCGCTGTTTCTCGCCGCGCTGGCCTACGGCCTCGAGGACGACCCGGCCGGCGCCTTCTCGCGCACGCTCGCTGCGATCGAGGCGTTGAAGGCCCCGGACGCCGAGCCGACGCGCTTTGCCGCCGTCCACACCGACGGCCATCGCCTGTTCGCCTTCCGCTGGGCGAGCGACGGTCAGCCGCCCTCGCTCTACTCGCGCTACGACGCCGGCGGGGTGATGATCGCCTCCGAGCCCTGCGGCTCGGAGCCCGACGCCTGGGTCGCCATGCCTTCGGGCAGCGTCCTCGAGGCGGGACCGGGCGGCGCCTGGCTGCGCGCCTTCGACGTTGCGACAGGCAAGCCGGGGTCGCGCCGCGCCGCTTGAACGCCTGCCGCGTTCCCGGCCTGCCATCCTTTTGACGCTGGCATCGTTTCGGCTGGTCCGGAGCGAATATCGCCTTTGTTAGCCCGCCCCTGTTGGTCTCCGGCCGAAACAGGTGTAATGGCGGGTACGCCTCAAGAGATCGGCAGGTATCCCATGCCCCATTACCGTTCCCGCACCACCACGCATGGCCGCAACATGGCCGGAGCCCGCGGCC
>NZ_CAJYIU010000205.1 GCF_913775355.1 uncultured Aureimonas sp. | reverse complement strand
GAAAGGCGCGCCGACAGCGCCGGATCCAGCCGGTGCTCGGCCGCGCCGTCGAGGACGAGCCAGCGCCGGCGGCGGCAGACGAGGGCGACGGGCCGGCGTTCGGCGTCGAGAAAGGCGAGAAGCGGCGGCCCGTCCTGCCGCTCCCAGTCCGGCCGCAGCAGGACGCTGCGCTGGAAAAGGCGGTGGCGCGAGAGGAGCGCGGCGAGCCTCGAGGGGAGCGCGGCGCCGCTGCGCGCATCGCGCTCGAAGGCGCGCGCCAGTGGCGCGATCTCTAGCGCCCGGAACAGGTGGTGGAGCGCGCCCTGCAGCGGGTCGCGCGGCGGGGCCGGGCCCGTGCCGTCGCCCGAGAGACGCGCCATGTCCCTGAGGCCCGCGTCGAGCGCCTCCCCTGGTTCGGCCAGGCGCGCGGCTTGCCGGGTGCCGGCGCCCAGACGACGCATCAGCGCCTGTCGGCAGGCCGCGTGCGACGATCCTGTCCGGCGTCTCCACCGCAAGGGTCAGCTCGGTCAGCGCCTCGGCCTGCAGCGCCCCGGCCAGAGGGAAACGGGCGCCCGCCCCGGCGACGACGTCGCGTTCGCCGGGCGTCGCCCGGCCTGTCTCGATCCGCACCCAGCGCGTCGTGCGCGGATCGCCGCGCATCAGCGCGTTCGCGTCGCAGCGGTCGAGTTCGGGGTGCAGGACGAGCGCCCGGTCGCGCGGCGGCGCGTCGCTGACGGCCGCGCCGAGCGCCCGGATCCAGGCATCGGCCCACGCGGCATCGATCGGCGCAGCGGCGTCGAGGATCTCGAGCTCGGAATCGATCGATCCGACCGCCAGCAGCCCGAGATGGGGCTCGGAGGGAACGGGAAGTCCGAAGAGCGCATCGCCCGCGCCGAGCGAGAAGAGCGGGCGCCGACGGCTGTCGAGCTTCGAATTCTGAACCAGGAAGACATCGACGCGCCCGCGCCGCACCAGGGTGCAGACGTCCGGATCGGTCAGGAGGCGCGGGTGCGCGCTGCCGCCCTCCACCAGGCGGGAGGGTTGGCCGGTCGCGCGATCCTCGCGACGGAGCGTGTCCATGGCGCTTAAGACGACTGCGCCAGGGTCGCGTATTCGCCGCCCTGCCGCATCAGATGCTCGTGCGTGCCGCGCTCGACGATGCGCCCCGCCCGCATGACGACGATCTCGGAGCAGTCGCGCACGGTCGACAGGCGGTGGGCGATGATGATGCAGGTGCAGCCGCGCCGGCGCAGGTTCTCGTCGATCCGCTTCTCGGTCTCGGGATCGAGCGCGGCGGTCGCCTCGTCGAGGAAGAGCACGGCGGGATGGCCGACGAGCGCACGGGCGATCTCCAGCCGCTGCCTCTGACCGCCGGAGAAGTTGCGACCGCCCTCCTCCACCGCGGCGTCGAGATAGCCCGGCCGTGCGGCGATGTCGGAGAGAAGCGCGGCGTCGTCGAGCGCCCGCGTCAGCGCCGCGTCGGGAATGTCGTGGCGCCAGAGCGTGAGGTTGTCGCGCACCGTGCCCTCGAACAGGAAGATGTCCTGGTCGACATAGGCGATATTGGCGGCGCGCTCCTCGCGCGAGAGCGCCTCCAGCCCGATGCCGTCGAAGGCGATGCGCCCCTCCCGCGGGCTCGTCAGGCCGCAGACGAGGCGCCCGAGCGTCGACTTGCCGCAACCCGATCCGCCGACGAGGGCGACGCGCTGCCCCGGCTCGACCACGAGGTCGATCCCGTCGAGAAGGGGCGCGGCCAGCGGGTTGTAGCCGAACGACACGCCCTCGATCGACACCCGGCCGGACAGCTCGCGCGACGCGTGCGCCCCTGCGGCCGCCTCGCGGACGACGAGAGCGTCGGGCGCGTTGCGCAGCGCGTCGTCGACGCGGTGGAGGTCCGCCTCGACCGTGTTCAGCGTTCCACCGAGCGCGAAGACGCGGGATGCGGGCGCGTTGAAGGACCGTGCGAGCGTCTGGATCGCCACGAGATCGCCGACCGCCAGGAGGCCCGCCATCATGCGATAGGCCGCAAGGCCGAGGACCGCGATCTCGGCGAGCCCGGAGAGGACGGCCGGCGTGACCTGGAGCGTCAGCCCGGACAGGCCGATGCGCCGGGCGGATTCGAGCCCCTTGGCGTGGTAGCCGGCCCATTGCCCGAAGGAGGCGTTCTCGAGGCCCGACGCCTTGATGGTCTCGATGCCGGAAATCAGCCCGACGGTGGAGCCCGCCAGCTTGCCGAGATCGGCGCTCTGGCTGCGGGCGAAGTCCTGCTGCCGGCTGCGCAGCATCCGCAGGACCAGAAGGTTCGGCAGCGTGAGGGCGAGGACGAGGAGCCCGATCGGCAGGTCGTAGCCGCACAGGATCAGCGCGAAGGCGATGGCGCTGCCACCGTCGATCACCGCGTTGGCGAGATCGCCCGAGATGACGCGCGAGACACGCTCGCTCGCCTCGACGCGCGAGGCGATCTCGCCCGGCTGGCGCTGGAGGAAGAAGCCGATGGGCAGGCTGAGGAGATGCAGGAAGAACCGGCTCGCGCCGACCACGGTGAGCTTGGACTGGAGGCGGAGGACGAGGCTCTGGCGCGCATAGGTCAGGCTCGCGCGCAGGAGCGCGGTCGCCGCCAGCATCAGGAGGATCGGGATCAGCCACTGCTCCTGCTGGCGCACCACGACCCCGTCGACGAAGAGCTTGGCGAAGACGGGCAGGACGAGGCCGGGCACGATCAGGGCGACGCTGAGAAGGGCGATCAGGAGGAGGCCCGTCTTCGACTGCGCCGCCCGCTCGCGCAGCGCCCGCAGGAGGCCGCTCGGCCTTCGGTTCGGCCGGAACGCCTCGGTCTTCTCGAAGGCGAGCGCGACGCCGGTGAAGCACGCGTCGAACTCGGCCAGCGGCACCTTGCGCCGCCCGCTCGCCGGATCGGCGATGAAGGCGTGGGTGCGATCCATCCCCTCGAGAACGACGTAGTGGTTGAAGTTCCAGTGGACGATCAGCGGCCAGGGGAGCTCGCGCAGCGCGGCGGGCTCCTTCTGGTAGCCCTTGGCGCTGAGCCCGAGCGCACGCGCCGCCTTCATGAGGTTGCTGGCCTTGGAGCCGTCGCGCGAGACGCCGCACAGGGTGCGCAGCTGCTCCAGCGGAATCCAGGCGCCGTAATGGGCGAGGACCATGGCGAGCGAGGCCGCGCCGCATTCCACCGCCTCGATCTGCAGGATCGGCGGCACGGCGCGCACCCGTCGCCTCGAGAGACGTTGGGGGGCTGCGGCGGGAGGCGTTTGCACGGTGCTCATGGATCGTCAGCCGGCAAGGCCCGTCGCCTTGCGCAGCCACGGGATGACGTAGGTGATCGGCGGCCGCTCGCTGACGGTCACGTCGCCGCTCGCCACGGTGCAGCTGGTCAGCGCGAGCGCGGGTCCCTGCCCGCTCGACCAACGAAATCCGCTCGGCGTCGAGGGATCGGCATCCAGCGAGACACGGGCGGCTAAGGGGGCGCCGCGCGGTGCGAACTGCTGGACGAGGCGTTCGTTCTGCAGGACCGACATCATCGCCTGAGGCGTCACGGGAAACTCGGACACCTCGGTCACGGTGCCGATGAGGGTGCCGTATTCCTCGCGCTTCACCGTCGAGGGCGCGACCCAGACCTTCATGCCGGGCCGGACCTGCTTGCCGCCGTCGGATGGCAGGTAGAGAAGGAGCTCGGTCCCCGTCACGCCGCCCTCGATGCTGAGGACGGGCTGGCCGGGCGCGACGCGCGCGCCGGCCGCCGCCTTCCATTCGGTCACCCGGCCGTCGATCGGGGCGACGACCACGCCGCGCTGGCGGCTGCGGGCGTCGAGGGAGTGGCGCGTCTCGGCCTCGCCGGCGTTGCGCGCGGCCACGGCCTCGTCCTCGGTCGCGGCCATCTGGCCCTTGGCCTCGATCGCCTGCTTGCGCGCGGCGGCGAGCGCCTGCTTGGCGTTGTTCAGGACCGTTTAGGTCACGAGGCCGCGGCCGAACAGAATGTCCTGGCGGGCGACGTCGGTCTCGAGATCCCGTCCGCGCCCGTCGGCGTCGGCGATGCGCGCCTCGAGCGCGGTTCTGCGGGCGGCAAGGCTGGCCGTCCGGGCGGCCTCGCCGAGGCGCATGCTGGCGATGAACGAGGCATGCCGGGCCTCGCGCTCGGCAAGGACGGACTGCGCGTCGGCGAGCGCCTGCGCGAGTTCGGGATTGGTGACGAGCGCCACGACGTCGCCCTTGCGCACGAGCACGCCGACGGGCGCCGCGATGCGCTCCAGCGTCCCCTCGCCCCCCGCGACCGCATCGAGCACGCGCCCGCCCGTCGCGATCAGGATGCCGCTGCCCGTGACGCGCACAGGCACGGTCCCGACGATCGACCACGCCACGCCGAGCCCCATCACCGCCGCCAGCGCCAGGGCGGCGAGCCAGTCGCGCGGCTTGGTCAGGCCGATCAGCCGATCGAGCTGCTCGGGCGAGGAGAGCCGGTCGAGCGCCGTCTGGCGGAAGATGCGGGAGGCGGAGGACATGGCGGACCGGGTTGCGGTTGGACGGATGTTACGGGGAGCGCTGGTCCGGTCGGCCGACGGCGCGATGTCCGATGCCTGGCCGCCCAATTGCTTTCCGGCTTCGCTCTGCCGGCACGGAGATGGGCGACGCTAGGAGCCGCCCTCGGCGCTTATCCAGTGGACCCGCCCTTCTCGGGACGCCTTGAAGGGTCTGTGGGACGAAGCGTTGCCTCGAGCCCCCTGACGCTCGTCCTTCGCCTCGCGCCCGTCCGATTCCGGCTCCCGTCGGCCCGGCTGCAGCGCGACGACCGGTCTGGGACGGGCGGTTCGCATCCTGGGACGCAATGCGGGCGGACGGTCCGACTTCGCGCTCCCGGAGGGGCGGTGGACCGACTAGACAGGGAAGAGCCCGTGCGCGGCCCCGGCGCGCCACGCGCTGTCTCCCCTTCTGGCCAAGGATTACTCGGCATGTTCCGGTCGGCTTCCATCGCCACCAAGATCAGCGGCCTCGCCGTCGCTTTGATGGTGATCGCCGCCGCGATCGCGCTCGCCGGCTTCATCGGCCTGCGCGATCTCAACCCGTCGATGGACGACTATGCGACGTTCAGCGCCGCGACGCTCGACGGCGTCCTGATCGAGCGCGACTTCGTCTTGCTGCGCGCCCGCAGCTTCAACTTCGTCGTCACCGGCGACCAGGAGGACGGCGCGCGCACCAGCCGCTACATCGAGGAGATGCCGGCCGCCATCTCGCGCCTCGTCGCCGAGAACGGCGGCTCGTCGCTGGCGCCGGCAGCCGGTGCCGTCGCGTCCCGCTTCGGTGCGTACCTGACCGCCCTTCGGGACGTCGTCGGTCTGCGCGCGACGGCGGGGCCGGAGGCGGCGCTCGCCGCCTACCAGAGCCGCATCGACGGCCTCGCCCGCGAGGTCAGCCCGCTCTTCACCGAGCTTCGCCAGAAGCGGCTCGCGCTTCTCGGGGACATCCGCGAGCGCGCGGCGGCGAGCTACGGCCGCAGCCTGTCGCTCATAATCTCGGTCGCCGTCGCCGGCCTGTGCCTCGGCGCGCTCCTCGCGGTTCTCGTCGCGCGCAGCATCAACCGGCCGCTGAACCGCATGACGGAGGCGATGACGCGCCTGTCGGCCGGCGAGACCGAGGTCGACGTGCCGGCCGCCACCGGGAACGACGAGATCAGCCGGATGGCGCGGGCCGTCGGCGTCTTCGCCGACAACGCGGAAACCTTGTCGGCGATGACGCGCGCCGAGCAGGCGACGCAGGAAATCGGCGAGGTGATCCGCCGCGCCGCGGCCGGCGACCTCACGGTGCGTGTCGGGCTGGCGGAGCAGTCCGGCTTCCTTCTCCAGATCGGCGAGGCGGTCAACCGCCTCCTGGAATCCACCAACCGCACCTTCCAGTCCTTCGCCGAGAAGGCGCGCTCCACCGCGGTCCCGGTCGCCGAGGCGAGCGCCGCGGTCGGTCAGGTCTCGGACGGCGCGCGGGCCCAGAACGCCCAGCTCGGCGAGGTCGCGGGCGCGCTCGGCGAGACGACGTCGGCGATCGGCGAGGTCTCGGGCGGCACGCGTCTCGCTTCCGACAAGGCGGTGGCCGCGGCCGATGCCGTCGAGCGCGGCCTGCAGTCGGTCGAGAACCTCACCGCCATCATGCAGTCGATCGGCCAGAACGGGCGCAAGGTCAGCCAGCTCACGCAGGTGATCGGCGAGATCGCCAACCGCACGCACATCCTCTCCCTCAACGCGGCGATCGAGGCGGCGCGCGCGGGCGAACACGGCAAGGGCTTCGTGGTCGTGGCGCAGGAGGTCGGCAAGCTGGCCGAGAGCGCCGGGCAGAACGCCAAGCAGATCGCCGAGATCGTGGAGCAGGCGACGCTCGACACCGCGGCCGGACGGACCGCGACCGACGAGGTGAAGGCCACGATGGCCACGATCTCGGACGGCACGACGCAGACCAAGGCGGTGATCCATTCGGTCGCGGTCGCGATCGAGGAGCAGCAGGCGACGCTCCGCCGCATCGACGCCAACGTCTCGGAGCTGCGCACCATTGCCGCGTCGAATTCGACGGCGGCGGAGGAAATCTCCATGACCATGGTCCATCTCGCGGGCCTTGCCGACGAGACGCGGACCGAGGTCGGACGCTTCCGGACGGCATGACGATGCCGGCCGCCGTGTCCGGGCGCCTGCGCAAGGGAGATGCCGCCCCACCGCTTCTGGCGCGCGTCGAGCGCGAGATCGGCCTCGGCTTCCGCTCGGGCAACTCCCGCCTGATCGCAGCGCTCGAGCGCTTCGACGCCGCGCAGCCGACCGTGGCGCCCGAGACGCGCTGGCAGTCCTTCGTCGAGGACCTTCTCGTCCACGAGACGTTCTTCTTCCGGCATCCGCGCCAGCTGGCCGCAATCGAACGGGACGTCCTGCCGGACCTCCTCGCCCGCTCGAAGGCCTCCGGCCGCGCGTCGGTCAGCGTCTGGTCGGCATCCTGCTCGACCAGCGAAGAGGTCTGGACCCTGGCCCTGATCGCCGAGGCCGCGATCCCGGGCGCGGCCTCGATCACCGGAACCGACCTGTCGGCGGACGCGATCGAGACCGCCCGCGCCGAGACCTACCGGAGGAGCGCCGGGCTCGGCAGCTTCCGATCGCTGCCCCGGACTGCGCCGCGCGGCTCGGGGCGGCGATCGAGCCGGGCGGCGTCTGGACCGCGCCGGCCCGCTTGCGTCGGCAGGTCCGCTTCCTTACGCACAACCTCCTCGAGACGCCGCCGATCGGGCCGCAGGACCTCGTCCTGTGCCGCAACACCCTGATCTACATGACCTGCGAAGCCCGGCGCCGGGCGATCGACGTCTTCGCGCAAACGCTCCGCCCCGGCGGCTACCTGGCGCTCGGTCCGGCCGAGACGCCCGAAGGCGATCCGCGTTTCGTGCGGGCGGGCCACGAGGATGCGATGCTGTTCGGCCGCCTGCCCGACCGGGGGAGCGACGCGTGACGCGCACGGTCCTCGTCGCGACGGCCGATGCCTTCCTGCGCCTCGCGCTGGAGACGACGCTGCGCGCGAACGGCAGCGCGGGCACGCCCGCCCATGTCGGCGATCCCGCCGATCTTCCCCGCCGCGCCGCCGCGCCCGGCACGCTCGTGATCCTCGGCGGCGATCTCATCGGCCGGGTCGACCCCGAGACGCTTCCGCGCGGCCGGGTGCTTGTCGTCGACGCCGGCCCCGGCCGCCTTTCGGTGGGCAACCTGCCGGTGCTCGCGGCACGGCACGAGGGCGGGCTCGACGTCTCGCGGCTCCGGGCGGGGCTGGTGGCGGCGCTGGAAGCGCTTCCCGGCGCCCGCGGGAAACGGGCCGAGACGACGGTGATCGACCGGCCGGCCGAGGCCACGCCATCGGCGCGGGCGGGTGTCCTCGTGTTCGGGGCATCCACCGGCGGTCCCGCGCCGCTGATCGAGATCCTCTCGATGCTCGGGCGCCCGTCGATCCCGGTTCTCGTCGCCATCCACATGCCGGCGGACCAGACCGCCGGCTTCGCCGCCCACCTGTCCCGCACGACGCGGCTCGACGTCGTCGAGGCGGGCGAGGGCCCGGTCCCGGTCCCGGAGGCGGGAACCGTCACGGTCCTGCGCGGCGGAACGCATTTCGAACTGGGCCACCGTCTGGGGACGCCGATGCTGCGCGCTAGCGCCGCCGCGCCGGGGCCGTACCGGCCGAGCATCGACCTCCTCCTGTCGTCGGCCGCCCGCTCCGGCATCGCCTGCGATGCGGTGATCCTGTCCGGCATGGGCGCCGACGGCGCACGCGGCGCGGCCGAGATCGAGCGGGCGGGCGGCCGGGTGTTCGTGCAGCGGTCGGACACCTGCGTCGTCGCCGGCATGCCCGAGGCCGCCCGCGGCGCCTGCCGTTCGGCCCGCGTCGTCGATCCCGCAAGCCTCGCCTCGCTGCTCCGCCACTCGGCGGCCGCCGCCGCTCTCGCACGGTCGGCGCCATGAGCGCGCGGCGCGAGGTCTGGCTGATCGGCGCCGATCCTGCCTTCGCGGCCGTCGCCGGGCGCTGGTGCGCCGAGGACGGTTGGCGCATGTCGCAAATGGCCCTCGGTGACGCGCTGGCGCGCCGACGCACGGGTGGATGTCCCGATCTTCAGCTTCTCGACGCGGATTCGACACCGGCCGCGGCCGAGGCCGCCATGCTCCTCTCGCTCTTCTGCGAGGCGCCGCTGGTGGTCGCGACGGCGGCCTTGCGTTCCGCCGCCGCCTTTCGCGCGGCCGGCGCCCGGATGGTTCTCGAAAAGTCCGGCGGCAGCGCCGGGCTCGGCCTCCTGCGGCCCGGTGCCGACCGGTTCGCCGCGCTGGTCGCCGCATGCGCGACGGAGCCGGTGGAGCCATGAGCGGCGTCCAGCCCTCTCCCGAGCTTCTGGCGGACTTCCGGACCGAAGCGGCCGAACATCTGGCCGCGATCGAGGTCGCGATCCTTGGAGGCGAGGGCGACCCACAGCGCGTCGACACGCTGTTTCGCGCCTTTCATTCGATCAAGGGCCTCGCGCGGGTGGTCGGCGAGGCGGCGCTGGAGCGGCTCGCCCATGCCGCCGAAACCGTGCTCGGCACGGTCCGCGCCGGCACGGCAACCCTCGATGCCGCGCGCGAGGACGCGCTGATCGCGACGCTCGACGAGGCGCGCACGCTCGTCCTTGCTGCCGGTTCCGCCGGACGCCGACCCGGCCCCCGCCTCGCCGGCGATCCGGGCGCTCGAGGCGCTCAACGGAATGGTGGCCGAGACATCCGGGACAGACGCCGCGTCGCCCGACCTCGACCAGCCCTGGCAGCACCTGACCGGGGACCGGGATCTCCTCGTGGCGCTTCTGGAGCTTCTGGAGGAACTCCTCCCCACGCTCGACGCCGCCGTCGCCCGGGCCGCGCCGGCGGCGGACGCCTCGTTCCGCGACGACGGGGAGACCCTCCTCCACGCCCTGACGCGGCTCGGGCTTCATGGGGCCGCACAGGCGGCGCGGCGCCTCCTGTCGGTCGACGTCGGGCATCGCCCGGCCGCCTTCGCGGACCTCCTCCTCCATGCGCGCCGGCTGGCGCGGATCGCGGACCGGGACCTCGAGCTGCCGGCCGACCTCGACCGCCCCGAAGCGCCGGGCGAGGCGACCGAGACGTCGGCCACCCCCGCCGCACCGCCGGGCCTCTTCGAGGCGCCGGCCGACATCCGCGCCGCGGTGGCAGAGCTTCCCGCTGGCACGGCGCTGGCGGAGTGCCCCATCGGCCCGCTCGGCCCCGAGGACGTCGGCCCGGTCGCGGCCGCGCTCGCCCGCGAGCCAGCCGTCCTCGCCGCCCGGCTCCACGCCGTCGACAGTGGCGACGGCCTTGCCGTCCTCGCCCGCGCGGCGGACTTCGATCCGGCCGCGCTGGTCGCGGGCCTCGGGCTGTCCGACCGCGTCGGTGCGGTGATGGCGATCGCCGGCGACACGCCCTCGCGCCTCTTCGGCCCGCCGCCCGCCCGTCCGGCCGCCGCCGACGAGACGCAGGTGCGCGTGCCCATCGACGTCCTCGACCGCCTGTTCGGGCGCGTCGGCGAGTTCTTCTCGGTCGGAAGCTGGCTCAACGTCCTCGTCTTCGACGTCGGGATCGGCGACGTCATCGCGCGGCTGGCCGATCACGCCGTGCTCGAGGCACCCGAGCTTCTGGCCGACATCGAGCGGCTCCAACGGTTCCAGCGCGACATCGCGGGCGTCGAGTCGGAGGTCAACCGGCTGGTCAGCCTGATCCACGAGAGCACGCTCGGGCTGCGGGTCATCCCGCTCGACAGCTTGATGAGCCGCTTCCCCCGCATGATCCGCGACACGGCGCGCGAGACCGGAAAGTCCGTCCGCTTCGGGGCGCAGACCGGCGGCATCAGGATCGACAAGGGCATGTCGGAAATGCTCGCCGACCCGCTGATGCATATGATCCGCAACGCCGTCGACCACGGCATCGAGCCGCCGGACGAGCGGCGACGGCTCGGAAAGCCCGTTCCGGCCATCCTCCGGCTGGACGCGGTCCAGACCGGCAACCGCATCGCCGTCACCCTGTCCGACGACGGGCGCGGCATCGACATCGAGGCGGTGCGGCGCAAGGCGGTGGCGCAGCGCCTCGTCTCGGAGGAGGACAGCCTTCGCTCGGGGCCGGCCGAGATCGCGCGCTTCATCTTCTCGGCCGGCTTCTCGACCGCCGACGCGGTCTCGGCCGTGTCGGGCCGGGGCGTCGGGATGGACGTCGCGCTGGTCAACGTGACGAAGCTCGGCGGGACGATCGACATCGACACGCGGCCGGGCGCGGGAACCTCGTTCCGTCTCGACATGCCTCTGTCGGCCGCGATCCAGCCGATGCTCCTCGTCGAGACCGCAGTCCAGGCGATCGGGCTGCCCGAGACCATGGTCAGGGAGGCGACCGTGGTGCCGCGCGAGGCGCTGCAGAGCGTCAACGGCCAGCCGGCGGTGCTCTTCCACGGCCAATTCCTGCCGGTCTACGATCTCGCCGAGCTTCTGCGCCTGCCGGGGGGCGGCGCGGCGGACGCGCACGTGCCGCTCGTCGTCTGCGAGTGGCAGGGCCAGCGCATCGGGCTCGCGGTGCGCCGCATCCTGCGCCGCCACGAGATGCTGATCCGCGAGACCCATCCGCGCGTCGCGCGCTTGCCCGGCATCGGCGGCGTGACGACGCTCGGCTTCGACCGCATCGTGCTCGTCGCCGATCCCGACGGCATCGTCGATCTCGCCCGCCGGGCCTCGACGCGGGGCCTGCGCACGGCCGAAAACCGCCTTCCCGCCGGGGAGGTCCCGGCGTGAGCCCCTGCCTCCGCGTGCGCGCGGGCGCGCAGCACTTCCTCCTGCCCTCGGCCTCGGTCGGCCACATCGGCCTGCCCTTGCCGCCTGCGGGCGAGCGGAGCCGCGTCCTCGACGCGCGCCGCCTCGACCCGGACCGGGCGGCCGCCGGCCGGGCGCCGCCGATCGCGCTCGAATGGCGCCGCCCCGCGTTCCTCGTCCTCGTCGACGCGGTGGACGGGATCGTCGAGCCCGAGCCGCGCGACCTCACCGATCTGCCCCGCGCGCTGATCGGCCTCGGCTGGTTCTTCGATGCGGCCTGATACGACAGGGAGGCGGGGCAATTTCTCCTGCGCATGCGCTCCGACGCCCCGGCGGCGGGTCTCGGGCGCCGGATCGCCGACCTCGTGCGACGGCTTGGGCCTACGGAAGGAATCGCGCCATGACGTCCGAACGCGGGACCGCCCCGTCCTGCCGCGTGCTCGTCGTCGACGACAGTTTCATCATGCGTCGGCTGGTGCGCGAGATCGTGGAAAGCGACGAGGCGCTGACGGTCTGCGGCATGGCGGAGAACGGCAAGGCGGCGCTTGCGCTGGTGCGCTCCGAGAAGCCCGACGTCGTGCTGCTCGACATCGAGATGCCGGAAATGTCCGGGCTCGAGACGCTGCGGCGCCTCGGTCTGCGCTCGCCCTGCAAGGTGGTGATCCTGTCCTCGCTGGTGGCCGACGAGGACGCCGCCGAGCGCCGCGAGGCGTTGCGCCTCGGAGCCTTCGCGGCGATCGGCAAGCCGTCCGG
>NZ_CAJYIU010000204.1 GCF_913775355.1 uncultured Aureimonas sp. | reverse complement strand
TCGCACGAATCGGATTTCGTGACGGGCCAGGCGATTTCGATCGACGGCGGCTGGACCAACATCTGAGCGGGGACGTCATGCTGCGCAACATTCATCCGATGCTGGGGCCCGACCTCCTGCACGCCCTGCGTTCGCTCGGACACGGCGACGAACTGGTCATCTCCGACGCGAACTTCCCCTCACATTCGCTCGGGCCCCGTGTCGTGCGTCTCGACGGGATCGATGCCGTCGCCGCCGCGGACGCGATCCTCGCCCACCTGCCGCTCGACACGTTCGTCGAGGCCGCCGCGTTCCGCATGGAGGTCGTCGGCGATCCCGACGCGGTCCCGCCGATCGCCGAAGAATTCGCCGAGGTCGTCCGCCGCCGCGCCGGCGACTTCTCGATCCGCTCGCTGGAACGATTCGCGTTCTACGAGCGCGCCAGAACGGCATCCCTGATCGTCGCTACGGGTGAGACCCGCCACTACGGCAACCTCATCTTGAAGACAGGGGTGCTCTAAACCGCCGGATCACCGCGACTTCGAGCTGCGAAGCCCTTGCCAACCAGCTCCACCGCCGATACGGTATGATTATGCCAATCAGAAGAAGAACCGGAATAAACGGTCCATTTTTGGGAGGAACCCAGATGTCTTTGAAGCTTACCCGCCGGCTCGCACTCGCCGGTATCGCCGCCGCCACCCTCGCCCTCGGCCTGCCGAGCGGCCCAGCTCTGGCGCAGCAGCCGACCATTCCGATCATCGTCAAGGACACGACGTCCTTCTACTGGCAGATCGTGCTAGCCGGCGCCCGCAAGGCCGGCCAGGATCTCGGCGTCAACGTGCCCGAGCTCGGCGCACAGGCCGAAACCGACATCAACGGCCAGATCTCGATCCTCGAGAACGCGGTGGCCGGCAACCCGGCCGCGATCGTGATCGCGCCGACCGAGCGCACCGCTCTCGGCCCCCCGATCACCGAAGCCGCCAAGTCGGTTCCGATCATCGGCATCGACTCCTCGGCCGAATCCACCGCCTTCACCTCGTTCCTCACCACCGACAACGTCCAGGGCGGCCGCATCGCTGCCGACGGTCTGGCCGCTGCGATCAAGGCGAAGACGGGCAAGGAAGAGGGTGAAGTCGCCCTCATCACCAACGCGCCGAACGCCGGTTCGCTGGAGGAGCGCAAGAAGGGTTTCATCGAGCAGCTCGCCAAGCACCCCGGCCTGAAGCTCGTGGCCGATCGCTACGCCGACGGCCAGGCCGCGACCGGCCTGAACATCACGACCGACCTTCTGACCGCCAACCCGAACCTCGTCGGCATCTTTGCCTCGAACCTGATCATGGCGCAGGGCGCCGGTCAGGCGGTCGCCGAGAACGGCGTGAAGGACAAGGTCGCGCTGATCGGCTTCGACAGCGACGACCGTCTCGTCGGCTTCCTCAAGGACGGCGTGATCTCGGGTCTCGTGGTCCAGGATCCGTACCGGATGGGCTACGACGGCATCAAGACGGCACTCGCCGCCTCCAAGAAGGAGACGGTCGAGAAGAACGTCGACACCGGCGCCAACCTCGTCACCACCGAGAACATGAACGAGCCGCGCTCGCAGGAGCTGCTCAACCCGAAGGTCAAGTAACGACCATCGGTCGGCGGGCGGCTTCCGTCGCCCGCCTCGCCTGATGCAGGCTCGCGCCCGTCGTCCGCTACGCGGATGGCGCGCTTCGACGCAGCGCTTCGGAGGGTGACATGTCCCCCACGCATCACGATCCCCTACCCGTCGATCTTCACCCCACGTCGGACCCGCTTCCGGCCGCGGGCACGACGATCCTTGAACTGCGCCAGCTCGCCAAGAGCTACGGCCCGGTGCTTGCGCTCAAGCCCGCCTCGCTCGCCTTCAAGGCCGGCGAGGTGCACGCGATCGTCGGCGAGAACGGCGCGGGGAAGTCGACGCTGATCAAGCTCCTGACCGGCGTGATCCGTCGCACGAGCGGGGAGGTCCTCTGGCAGGGCAAGCCGGTCGATCTCGCGACCCCGCAGGAAGCGATCGATCACGGCATCAATGCCGTGCACCAGGAGGTGGTGCTGTGCCGACACCTGTCGGTTGCCGCCAACATCTTCCTCGGCGACGAGAGCGTCCGCTTCGGCCTCCTCCAGAAGCGCAAGATGAACGAGGCCGCGCAGGCGATCCTCGACGATCTCGGCTTCCATCTGCCGGCCGAGGCCGAGCTCGGCTCGCTGACGATCGGCCAGCAGCAGCTGGTCGCGACAGCCAGAGCCTCGCTGCGCGGTACGCGCTTCCTGATCTTCGACGAGCCGACCGCCTACCTGACGCGCCAGGAGGCCGCCCAGCTCTTCACGCTGATCCGACGGCTCAAGTCCGAAGGCGTGACCATCGTCTACATCAGCCACCGCATGGAGGAGATCTTCGAGCTCGCCGACCGCGTGTCGGTCCTGCGCGACGGAACCCATGTCGGTACCCGGCTGATCGGCGAGACCAACGACGCCGAACTCGTCGCGATGATGATCAACCGCTCGCTGGAGCAGATCTATCATAAGGACGACGTGCCGATCGGCGCCCCGCTGATCGAGGCGCGCAACCTCTCCGGCGCCGGCTTCTCCGACGTTTCGCTCACCGTTCGGGCGGGCGAGATCGTCGGGCTCTACGGCCTGATCGGTGCGGGTCGCAGCGAGTTCGCGCTCAGCCTCTTCGGGCGCAATCCGAAGACCGATGGCCAGATCCTCTGGAAGGGGCAGCCGGTCGACATCGCGACCGAGCGCAAGGCGATCGATCTCGGCATCGCGCTCGCGCCCGAGAGCCGCCGCGACCAGGGCCTCGCCCTCAACCTTCCGATCGGGCTGAACCTCAACCTTCCGATCTACGACCGGCTGACGAAAGGCATCACGATCTCCTCGCGGATGGAGGCCGAGCACGCCGACCGGCAGATCAAGAACCTGTCGATCAAGACCCCGAGCCGCCGTTCGCTGGCGTCGTCCATGTCGGGCGGCAACCAGCAGAAGATCGTCATCGGCAAGTGGCTCAACCACGGCGCCGAAGTCTTCATCTTCGACGAGCCGACGGTCGGCGTCGACGTCGGCACCAAGGCCGAGATCTATCGGCTCTTCGGCCAGCTCCTGAAGAACGGCGCCGGCATCCTCCTCATCTCGTCGTACCTGCCGGAAGTCTACGAACTGGCCGACACGCTGCACGTGTTCCGCGGCGGCCACCTCGTCGGCACCCACGGCTTCCACCAGTCCACGCACGAGGACATTCTCACCCAGGCGATCGGCGTCTGAACGAGGCGAACATGACCATTCAAAGCTCCAACGCCGATGCCGTCGCCGCCCTGAAGAAGCCGCGCCGCAACTTCGGCTTCCTGTTCGCGCTGACCCTTCTCGGCCTCCTGGTCGCGCTGTGGGTCTTCCTGGCCTTCGCGACGCCGACCTTCGCCACCGCCAACAATATCTCGAACCTGCTGCGCCAGGGCTCGATGATCGCGATCCTCGCGATCGGCCAGACCTTCGTCATCATCACCGCCGGCATCGACCTGTCGGTCGGCGCCGTGGTCGGCTTCTCGACGACCGTCATCGCCTATCTGCTGCAGTCCGGCTTCCCGGTGTGGCTGTCGGTGATCCTCACCCTCGTGATGGGTCTGGCGATCGGCCTGTTCCATGGGTTCGGCATCGTGAAGATGGGCCTGCCGCCCTTCATCATCACGCTGGCGACGCTGACCGCGCTGCGCGGCATCGGCCTGGTCATCACCAACGGCTCGACCATCTCGATCACCGATCCGGCCTTCAACGAGTTCTCGCGCAACAGCTTCCTCGGCATCCCCAACCTGTTCTGGATGGTGATCGTGGTCGCTGTGCCGGCCTTCGTCTTCCTGCACCGCTCGCGCTTCGGCCGCTACCTCTTCGCGGTCGGCTCCAACCCCGAGGCCGCGCGCTTGTCCGGCGTCAACGTCTCGCGCACCATCTACATGGCCTACTCGCTGTCGGCGATCTGCGCCGCCTTCGTCGGCGTGCTGCTCGCCACCCGCATCGGCGTCGGCAACGCGACGCAGGCCGAGGGCTGGGAACTGCAGGCGATCGCGTCGTCGGTCATCGGCGGCACCAGTCTCTTCGGCGCCGTGGGATCGATTCATGGTCCGCTGATCGGCGCCTTCATCCTCGCCACGATCAACAACGGCGCCAACCTCCTGAACGTCAATTCGTTCTGGCAGCGGATCATCACCGGCGGCCTGATCATCGTGATCGTCTACTTCGACCAGCTCCGCCGCCGCCGCGGCTGATGTGACACGCAAGTGACAGGCGGCCGGGAACCTCCGTGGGTTCCCGGCCGCTTATCTGTTCGGAAGGAACCTCCGCCCCATACTACGGCTTTGACGAAGGCGGTGCTCGAAGGCATGCCGCCGCGCCCTCTGCAGTCGCCCCCGGCGGCTCCGGTTCGAGTTGAGTGAGGTCGGGTTTCGTGGCAACCACAAGGGCGACTCTGGCGGGGAAGCACGTTCTGGTCGTGGAAGACGAGTTCCTCGTCGCCATCGACATCGAGGCGGAGCTTCACGACAACGGCGCCCGCGTCACCTGTGCGGCCACGCTGGCGAGCGCCGAGGCCTGCGCCAAGACCGAACATTTCGATGCGGCGATCCTCGACGTGAACCTTCACGGCAAGGCGTCGTATCCGGTCGCCGACTACCTGCGGCAGGCGCACGTCCCCTTCCTGTTCCATACGGGACAAGGCGAGAAGCGCACGCTCACCGAGCGCTATCCAGGCGTCGAGGTCTGCAACAAGCCCTGCGACGGAACGGCCCTCGTCTCGATGCTCGGCCGCGTCCTGTCCACCGCGCGCTCGGCCTGAGCTGGCGGATCGTCCTCAGTCCGCCAGTTGCCGCTCGGTGAACTGCGCGAGCACCATCTCGTCCGAAATCTCCCCGCTTTCCCGCCGCCGCAACTCGACGCGGCGGATCTTGCCGGAGACCGTCTTCGGAAGCTCCGAGACGATCACGAGTTCGCGGATGCGCTTGAACGGCGCGAGCCGCTTGGCGGCGTGGGCATGGATCGACCGGGCCGTTTCGAGATCCGCCCGAGCCCCGTCGACAAGCGCCACGAAGGCACGGGGCACCGCAAGCCGCAACGGATCGGCGAGCGGCACGACGGCCGCTTCCCGCACGCTCTCGTGCTCGATCAGGACGCTTTCGAGCTCGAAAGGGCTGATCCGGTAGTCCGACGACTTGAAGACGTCGTCCGATCGACCGACGAAGGTCAGGCCGCCGCCGTCGTCGCGGTAGGCGACGTCCCCCGTGCGATAGACGGCCCCGTCCGCGCCCGACAGCGTTCCGTCGTCGCGAAGATATCCGGCCATGAGACCGGCGGGGCGCACGGCGCCGAGCCGCACGCAGACCTCGCCCTCCGTCGAAGGCTGGTCGTCGGCGTCGAGGATCTCGATCTCGTATCCCGGTAGCGGCCGTCCCATCGAACCCGATGCGGTTTCGAGCCCCGGCGCGTTCGCGACCATCGCGGTGGTTTCGGTCTGGCCGTAGCCGTCGCGGATGCGAAGTCCCCAAGCGGCACGCACCTGCTCGATCACCTCCGGGTTGAGCGGCTCTCCGGCTGCGCAAAGCTCGCGCAAGGCGTGCCGGACGCTCCGCAGGTCCTCCTGCACGATGTGGCGCCAGACCGTCGGGGGTGCGCAGAGCGTCGTCGCTCCGGCCTTGGCGATCGCGGCGAGAAGCACCTTCGCATCGAAGCGCGCCTGGTTGATGATGAGGACGCAGGCACCCGCGTTCCAGGGGGCGAAGAAGGAACTCCAGGCGTGCTTCGCCCAGCCCGGCGAAGAAACGTTGAGATGCACGTCGCCCGGCCGGAGCCCGAGCCAGTACATCGTCGTCAGCGCGCCGATCGGATAGGTCCTGTGCGTGTGCAGGACGAGCTTCGGCTTCGCCGTCGTTCCGGAGGTGAAGTAGAGAAGCAGGGGATCGTCGCCGCGCGTCTCCCCGTCCGGCTCGAAGTGCGCGGACGCCGTCCGGCGGCGGTCGAGCGACGTCCAGCCGCCCCGCTCCGTCGCCCCGGAGACGAGGCGCAGACCGGTGAAGCCCGCCTCGTCCACTTTCTCGCACTGACCGGCTTCCGTGACCACCGCCTTGACGCCGCCGCGCGCGATCCGGTCCGCCAGTTCGCTGGCCGTCAGGAGGAGCGTCGCCGGGATGACCACCACGCCGAGCTTGAAGGCTGCGAGCATCACCTCCCAGAGAAGCGGCTCGTTGCCCATCAGGAGGAGCAGGCGGTCGCCTCGCCCGAGCCCCAGCCCGCGCAGCGTGTTGGAGAGCCGGCTCGAGCGCTCCGACAGTTCGGCGAAGCTGATGCTCGTCTCGGTATCCGTCGCGCAGTCGACGATCCGCAGCGCAGGTCGGTCGCGCAAGGCCGGGTCGGCGGCCAGCACCCCGTCGAACCATTCGAGCGCCCAGTTGAACCTCTCGGGCTCCGGCCAGCGGAAGCCTGCGCGCGCGGCGTCGAGATCGTCGCGATGGGCGAGGAGAAAGTCGCGCGCCTCCAGAAGCGTCGTCATCGCGCTGTCTCCCGGTGGGCGTCGGCCATGCCGCGCAGGAACTCGATCATGCCGGAGAAATCACGCCCGCCGGCCCCCTCCTCCACGAACCGATCGTAGAGGGCGCGGGCGAGCGCACCCATCGGTGTCTCGACATGGGCACCAGCGGCCGCAGCCTGCGAAAGACCGAGATCCTTCGCCATCAGCGCCGCCGCGAAACCCGGCCGGTAATCGTTGTTGGCGGGCGAGGCGGGAACAGGGCCCGGCACGGGACAGTAGCTCGTCAACGACCAGCACTGGCCCGACGACTTCGAGGCGACGTCGAAGAGGGCCTGATGCGAGAGACCGAGCCGTTCGGCCAGCGTGAAGGCTTCACAGACACCGATCATCGAGATGCCGAGGATCATGTTGTTGCAGATCTTCGCAGCCTGCCCCGTCCCCGCCTCGCCGCAATGGACGATGCGTCCTGCCATCGGCTCGAGGATCGGCCGAGCCCGTTCGATCGCGGCCCCGTCTCCGCCCAGCATGAAGGTCAGCGTGCCGGCCTCGGCTCCGCCCGTGCCGCCGGACACCGGAGCATCGACGCACAGGAGGCCGCGCCCGGCGGCGGACGCGTGGACGGCCCGCGCGCTGGCGATGTCGATCGACGAACAGTCGATATGAAGGGCGCCGGCCGGCAGGAGCGGGTAGGCCTCGGCGCAGACGCCGACGACGTGCTGTCCGGCGGGCAGCATGGTGATCAGAACATCCGCGTCACGCAGCGCCTCCACCATGGTCGCGGCCGTCGGTACGCCGGCCTTCGCCGCGGCCTCCAGCGCAGCGGGGACGACGTCGAACGCGCGCACGGCTGCGCCCGCGGCCACGAGCCGCGACACCATCGGCCGCCCCATGTTGCCGAGGCCGATGAAGGCGATGGTCGGTTGACCCATCATGATAGCTCCCTCCCGCTGACACGCCGACGATCGATGCGGGGCCTCAGCGACCCAGCACCTGCCGTGCGACGATCACGCGCATGATCTCGTTGGTTCCCTCGAGGATCTGATGCACCCGGAGGTCGCGCACGATCTTCTCAAGCCCGTAGTCGGCGAGATAACCGTAGCCGCCGTGCATCTGCAGCGCCTCGTTGGCAATCGCGAACCCCTTGTCGGTGCAGACGCGCTTGGCCATCGCGCAGAGCGTGGTGGCCTCTGCATCGCCGGCATCGAGCGCGGCGGCGGCGCGCCAGAGGATGCTTCGGCCGACCTCGAGATCGGTCGCGGCGTCCGCGATCCGGAAGCGCAGGGCCTGATGCTCGGCCAGCCGCTTTCCGAACGTGCGGCGCTCGTTCATGTAGGCGATGGCCTTGTCGAGGGCCGCCGAGGCACCGCCGAGCGAACAGGCCGCGATGTTCAGGCGCCCGCCATCGAGACCGGCCATCGCGATCGCAAAGCCCTGCCCCTCCTCGCCGAGCCGGTTGGCAGCGGGAATGCGGCAGTTCTCGAAGACGAGGGCGCGGGTCGGCTGTGCATTCCAGCCCATCTTCTGCTCGTTGGCGCCGAAGGTGAGACCCGCCGCATCACCCGGCACCAGAAATGCCGAGACGCCGGACGGCCCCTCCCCGCCCGTGCGCGCCATGACGACATAGGCATCGGCGATCCCGCCGCCCGAGATGAACTGCTTCGTCCCGTCGATCAGGTAGTCCTCGCCGTCACGCGCGGCGCGGGTGCGCAGCGAACCGGCATCCGAGCCGGCGTCGGGCTCGGTGAGCGCATAGGCGGCGATCGCCTCCATGCTCGCAAGACGGGGAAGCCAGGCCTCGCGAAGCGGTGCCGCGGCGTGGCGCGAGACCATCCAGGTCGCCATGTTGTGGATCGATAGGAAGGCCGCGACGCTCGGGCAGCCCGTCGCCAGGGCCTCGAAGATCACTGCCGCATCGAGGCGTCCGAGACCCGAGCCTCCCTGCGCTTCGTCGACATAGATCGCGCCCATCCCGAGCGATGCGGCCTCGCGCAGCGTCTCCACCGGCAGTTCGCGGTTTCGGTCCCAGGCCCCGGCGAAGGGTACCATCTTCTCCGCGGCGAATTCGAGCGCCATGGCCCGGATCGCTTCCCGGTCCGCCCCGAGCGCGAAAGCGTTCATTCCGTCCTCCCGCCCGGTCGCATCTTCGTCGGCCTTCGGCGATTCTGAAGCGACGATAGCCTGCGTCGGTGCGTTCGTCCAAGTGCCGCGCCCGGCGCCCGAGGATGTCCTGCCGTCGTCCTCGGATTCGCGCGACGGGAACCAAAAGTGACCGCGTGAGTTCTGACACGGTGCCGAAGAGTGCAGCGAATGGAGCGCTGTGTCCGGCGTGTTCGAAGTCTTTTGGGGAGTATGTCATGAACCGCCTGATCCTCGCCCTCGCCGCCACGGCCGCCCTGTCCACGGCGGCCCTCGCCCAGTCTTCCGAGACGACCAACCCTGTTCCGGGCACGAGCGCAGGCGAAGAATCCGCCATGCCTGCCGGCGCCGCCAGCACCGTCACCACCACGAAGGACGCGCCGCCGGCCTCGACGGACGCCAACACCAGCAAGATCCCGGTGCCCGGCAACGGGACCGGCGTGGCCTCGACCATGCCGGCCGACGCCGCCAGCACCGTCGTCGTCCCGACCGACGCGACCGCGGTTCCGAAGGACACGAGCGTGCCGGTTCCGGGCACGAGCGCTGGCGACGACACGGTCAAGACGAACTGATTTCTCCAAGAATACGAAAGGGCGCTGGATCCCAGATCCAGCGCCCTTTTTTTGCAACGTTCGGAGGCGTCGTCAGGCGTGCGCTGCGTGAGCCTCGGCGTTTCGCTTGCGGGTCGCGGCCGCTTTCTTGGCAGATTCGGACCGCTGGGCGGCCGTGCGAGAAGCCGACGCCGTTCCGACCGTCTCGCCGCCCTTCCGGGCCGACGCATGCGTTTCCGCTTGGCCTCGCCCCGACCCGCTCTTGTTGCCGCCGCCGCTGTCCTTGTTGACGGTCGCCCAGGCCCGCGCCTCGGCTTCCTTCTCGGGAACGCCGCGCTCCTCGTAACTCTCCGCGATGTGTTCCGCCTTGCGCTTCTGCTTGTCGGTGTATTTCGACTTGTCGCCTCTTGGCATCGAAACCTCCTGTCGATCGACGTCGTCAGGAAAACCGATCGCCGCGCGCGACGGTTCCGCCCGGCTATTCCATGTTCGTGTGGTTGGCGCGCATGGCCTCGGGGCTGACGCCGAGGCGGGTCTTGAGCTTCAGGACCATGACCTCGAACAGCACGAACAGCGCGCCCTCGAACAGCGAGCCCATCGGCAGGACGGACGTCGCGGCAGCGCCCTGGTCGTCGGCCATCGTCTGCGCCGGCACGGTGAGGACGTAATCGGCCATCCCCGGCACCCGTCCCTGCGGCTGCGCGGTCACGACGACCACCGCCGCGCCCGCCGCCTTGGCGACCCCGACCAGCGCGACGGCCGTCGAGATCTCGCCCGGCCCGCAGACGACGAAGAATAGGTCGCCCGGCCCGAGTGCCGGGGTCGTCATGTCGCCTACGACCGAAACGGATCGGCCGAGATGGAAGAGCCGCATGGCGAAACCCTTCACCTGCAGACCCTCACGTCCCCCTGCATAGACGCTGACATGCCGCGCCTCGGCTATGCGCCGGCAGGCCTCGTCCACGGCGCGATCGTCGATCGCGTCCGCGACGCGCGCCAGTTCCTCGATGGCGGTGCGGTAGAGATTGGTCATGGTCGGCTCCCTCAGACGATACCGCCGCCGGACGCCCGCGCAGCCGGACGCTCGCCGGCGACGCGGGCACGATAGCCGCTCGTCCGGTAGGCCGCGACGGGATCGATAGCCCCGCCCGCATCCAGCCGCGCCTTCGCCAGGATCGGCTCGACGTCGATGCGGAAGCCGGCCTTCAGCGTTTCGGAGGCCATCATGACGTCGTTCTCGTCCTGATACCCGCGCAGCGCATCCCGATCAACGAGCAGGGCCTGCGCGTAGGCACGCCGGATCTCGCTCGCCGAGCGGATCAGGCTCTCGATCGGATCGGTGACGTTGTGCGACTGGTCGATCATGTAGGACGGATGGAGCGCGTCGAGCCGCGTCCCGGCCTCGACCAGTTCGTTGAAGACGAGGAAGAGGCGGAACGGATCGATCGACCCGGCGTCGAGATCGTCGTCACCGTATTTCGAATCGTTGAAATGGAAGCCGCCGAGCTTCCCGGCATGAATGAGCCGCGAGACGATCTGCTCGATGTTGACGTTCGGCGCGTGGTGCCCGAGGTCGACGAGGCAGAAGGCCTTGGGCCCGAGTTCCATCGCCGTCATCAGGCTCGTCCCCCAGTCCGCCATCACGGTGGAGTAGAAGGCCGGCTCGTACATCTTGTGCTCGGAGAAGATGCGCCAGTCGTCCGGCAGCCGCCCGGCAATGCCTTTCATCGCTTCGAGGTACCGCTCGAACGAGCGACCGAGATCGCTCTGACCCGGAAAATTGGAGCCGTCGCCGACCCAGACCGTCAGTGCCTTGGACCCGATGGCCGCGCCGAGTTCGACCGTCTCGAGGTTGTGTTCGACTGCCTGGGCGCGGACCGCCGCGTCGACATGCGAGAGCGAGCCGAACTTGTAGGAGAGCGGCTGGCGCGGGTCGTCCGGGTGATCCTGGAAGGTGTTCGAATTCATCGCGTCGAAGGCGAGGCCGAGTTCCTCGCCCTTCGCCCGAAGATCGGCGGGGTCCGCCTTGTCCCAGGGGTAGTGCAGAGAGACGGCCGGCGTCGCGCGGCCGAGATCGTTGATCACCGCGCAGTCGTCGAGCTTCTCGAAGATGCCGCGCGGCTCGCCGGCCCCCGGAAAACGCGCGAACCGCGTGCCGCCCGTGCCGACGCCCCAGGACGGGACGGCGACCGAGAAGGCCGAAACCTTGCGCGTCACCTCGTCGATCGAGACGCCGCGGCGTTCGAGCTTCTGCCCCAGCGCGGCGTAGTCCGCCTCGTGATCGGCGTGCAGCCGCTCGTTGGCCGCCTCGATGACGTCCTTGTGGATACTCATGGCTTGCCCTCCCGGCGGCCGGATGGATGAACGCGTCAGCGCGTGAACGAGATCTGGTTGCCGGCGTCGACGTTGACGATGTTGCCGGTGGACTTGGCGGACAGGTCGCTCGCGAGGAAATAGACGGCTTCCGCGATATCCTCCGGAAAGACCGAGCGCTTCAGCAGCGAGCGCGCGCGGTAGTGCTCCTCCAGCTGGTCTTCGCCGATCTTCGAGGAAGCCGCCCGCTGCTCGCGCCACTCGCCGTTCCAGATCTTCGAACCGCGCAGCACCGCATCCGGGTTGACCGTGTTGACGCGGATGCCGGCGTCCGCTCCCTCCAGCGCCAGGCAGCGCGCGAGATGGATCTCGGCCGCCTTCGCCGTGCAGTAGGCCGAAGCACCCGCCGAGGCCGCCAGACCGTTCTTCGACGCAATGAACACGACGGCACCGCCGAGCTTCTGGCGGCGGAACAGGCGAAAGGCCTCGCGCGACACCAGGAAGTAGCCGGTCGCCAGAATGTCGATGTTGCGGTTCCAGACCTCCAGCGTCGTGTCCTCGATCGGCGAAGCGGAGGCGATGCCAGCGTTGGAGACGAGAATATCGAGCCCGCCGAACTCGGCGACCGCATCGACGAAGCCCTTGGCCACCGCCGCCTCGTCCGTCACGTTGACGAGGACGCCGCGAACCTGGTCCGCGCCGAAGCTCTTCGACAGCTCGGCCTTAGCGCCGTCGAGCGCGCCCGCGTCGATATCGGCCAACACCACGCAGGCGCCTTCCCGCAGGAGCCGCTCGGCGGTCGCACGACCGATGCCGCCCGCACCGCCGGTGACGAACGCGACGCGCCCGGCCAGCGACTTCGGCTTCGGCATTCGCTGGAGCTTCGCCTCTTCGAGCAGCCAGTACTCGATATCGAAGGCCTCCTGCTCGTCCAGTCCCTGATAGACGTCGACGCCGGACGCGCCGCGCATCACGTTGATCGCGTTGACGTAGAACTCGGCGGCGATGCGGGCCGTCGCCTTGTCCTTGGCGAACGACATCATCCCGACGCCGGGCACGAGGTAGATCACCGCATTCGGGTCACGGATCGCCGGGCTGTTGTCGTGCCGGCAGCGGGCGTAATAGGCGCGGTAGCCCTCGCGGTAGGCCTCGATCGAGGCGTCGAGCCCGGAGACCACGGCGCCGACATCGCCGTCGAAGGTCAGGACCAGCGGCCGGATCTTGGTGCGCAGGAAGTGGTCGGGGCACGAGGTGCCGAGCGCGGCCAGCGCGTCGAGATCCTTCGATCCGACGAACTGCAGCACCGCATCGGAGTCGTCGAAATGGCCGATCTTGCGTTCGTCCTGGCCGATGCGCGCCCGAATTTCCGGCATCAGCCGGGCCGCGATGCGGCGCCGCTCGTCCGGTGCAAGCGGCGCCCTGGCCTCGCCGCCGAACGCGGCCTTGCCGGCGAGCTGGCCGTCGAACCATTCGATGGCACGGTTGATGATGCGCAACGTCGTCTCGTAGCAGTCCTTGGCCGTGTCGCCCCAAGTGAAGAGGCCGTGGCTTTCGAGAACCACGCCCTTGGCGCTCGGATGCTCGGCGGCGAAGCGCGACAGCTCCAGCCCGAGCTCGAAACCCGGACGACGCCAGCCGAGCCAGCCGATCTCGTCGCCGTAGATTTCGCGCGTCAGCTCGCGCGATCGCTTCGTGGCGGCGATCGCGATCACCGCGTCGGGATGCATGTGGTCGACGTGGCGGTAGGGAAGATAGGCGTGCAGCGAGGTGTCGATCGAGGCGGCGCGCGGGTTGAGATCGAAGGTGCAGTGGTTGAGGAGGCCGACCATCGCGTCCTCCTGCTCGACGCCGCGATAGATCGACCGCAGCTGCTCCAGCTTGTCCATGTAGAGCGTGGCGAAGCCGTCGAGCTTCATGGTGCCGACGTCGCCGCCCGAGCCCTTCACCCACAAGACGGTGACGTCCTCACCGGTCAGCGGGTCCTTCTGCTGGACTTTGGCCGAGGTGTTGCCGCCACCGTAGTTGGTGATGCGCTTATCGGAACCCAGAAGGTTGGAGCGATAGAGCAAACGCTCGGGCTCGCTCATTGCTGCCGCGCGCGCATCGTCCCAGCGGTTTTCCAGCAGTTTCGTCGCCGCGCTCATCGCCAACCTCTTTTCGGAATCGCCGCCCGCCCCTCGCGTCCTCCGCGTCGGATCGGCGCGCGGACCATCCTCCCCATGCGGCCACATGTCAACAGAAACGATCACAACCGATCATAATGCAGCGCACAATGATTGAATATGATCGAGCATGATTGACATCGCGGCGGTGTCGTTCGATGGTCCGTTCCGGGAGGATGAGCATGCACGAACGCGAACGCCAGCGGATGATTCTGAGTGCCCTGAAGGGGCGCTCGGTCGGTACCGTGCAGGAGTTCGCGGCTTTGACCGGCGCCTCCGAGGCGACGATCCGCCGTGACATTCAGGCCCTCTCGGCGGCGCGGAGGCTGCGCAAGGTGCGCGGGGGCGCCGAGGCGATGTCGTCGTCCGTGCCCGGCCTGCCGGGTGGATCGGATCTAGCGATCGCCCGGACGGTGAATGTCGCGGAGAAGCGGGCCATCGCGCGCGAGGCCGCTCGCCTTTGCGAGGACGACGACGCCGCGATCATCAACGGCGGCTCGACCACCTTCCAGATGGTCCACTTCCTGACCGACGCCAGCCTTCAGGTAATGACCAACTCGTTTCCGATCGCAGAACACCTGATGCAGCATTCGCGATGCACGGTTCTCCTGCCGGCGGGTGCCGTGTATCGCGCGCAAGGGTTGATCCTGTCGCCGTTCGAGGCCGACGGAACCGCGCATTTTCGCGCCCGGCGCATGTTCATGGGCGTGCAGAGCGTCTCGGCGTTGGGTCTGGCCGAAACCGATCCCCTGATCATCCAGTCCGAACAGCGGCTCATGCGGCAGGCGGACGAGCTGGTGATTCTTGCCGACCATTCGAAGTTTGCCAACCGTTCGAGCCTGCTTCTCGCGCCGCTCGAACGGGCGCAGATCCTCGTCACCGACGAGGCGATCTCGGACAAGGACGCCGCGATGGTGGAATCGGCCGGGGTGCAGCTCGTGGTCGCCAAGGTCGAGGGAGGCATGAATGGCCAGCGCGCCTGAGGAAACGCTCGCCTTCCGCATGGTCCTGAAGCCCGGTCAGGCCGATGCCTATCGCCGCCGCCACGACGACATTCCGGCCGACCTCGTGGCGCTCCTGCGCGAGGCGGGCATCCGCGACTACTCGATCCACCTCGATCCGGAGACGAACCACCTCTTCGCCATCCTTAAGCGACCAGCTGATCACGGTATGGACGCGTTGCCGCAGCACGAGGTGATGAAGCGCTGGTGGGCGATGATGGCCGACATCATGGACACTAACGCGGACGCCTCGCCCGTTGTCACGCCCCTTGAACCGATGTTCCGGATGGATTGAGCGCATGGATCGCCCTGCCCGTCATGTCGCCGTGATCGATATCGGCAAGACCAACGCCAAGGTGGTGATGCACGATCTCGCCGAGCGGCGCGATCTGGCGTTTCGATCGACGACCAACGCGGTGCGGCGCGACGGACCCTATCCGCATTACGATCTCGACCGCCTCTTCGCCTTCGTCGTCGCGTCGCTCGGCGAGGTGGCGGAGGGATATCCGCTGGACGCTATCGCGATCACGACGCACGGCGCCTCGATCGTGCTGGTGGACGACGACGGCCTCGCCCTACCGATGATCGACTACGAGTTCGACATCGCCGGTCCGGAAAGCGACGCCTACGACGCCGTGCGTCCGTCGTTTTCCGAGACCCTGTCGCCGCCGATGGGGCAAGGCCTCAATGTCGGGCGGCAGCTCTTCTGGCTGCAGAAGCGCTTCCCCGACGCCTTCGCGAGGACGCGCTGGATCCTCACCTATCCGCAATATTGGGCATGGCGACTGACCGGCATCGCCGCCGTCGAAACCACATCGCTGGCCTGCCACTCCGATCTCTGGTCGCCGCAGCGCGGTGACTACTCCTCGCTCGTCGACGAGATGGGCTGGCGCGACCTCTTTCCGAAGCGGCGGTCGGCCTTCGAGACGCTCGGGCCCCTACTGCCCGACATTGCCGACCGCGCGGGCCTCGGAGACCGGGGCCGTATCCCCGTGGCGTGCGGCATCCACGATTCCAACGCCTCGCTCCTGCCGCATCTCCTGTCGCGATCGACACCGTTCTCGGTCGTCTCCACCGGAACGTGGATCGTGAGCTTCGCGATCGGGGGCCGCGCCGTGCGTCTCGATCCCACGCTCAGCACGCTCGGCAATGCCGACGCCTTCGGGCGCACCGTGCCGTCCGGCATCTTCATGGGCGGACGCGACTTCGACCTGCTGACCGAAAGCCGGCCGGAGGCGCCCGACGAGGCGACCATCGCCTCCGTTGTCGAGCGCGGCATCATGGCCCTGCCGGGCCAGACGCGCGGCAGCGGCCCGTTCCCCGATGGTCCGGGCGGCTGGTCGGTCGGTCCACGCACTCTGACGAACGCCGAGCGCACGGCGGCCGCCAGCCTCTACGCCGCGCTCTCGACCGAGGCGGTCCTGCGCAATATCGGTGCCGATGGTCCGACGATCGTCGAAGGGCCGTTTTCACGAAACGACCTCTATCTTGCGGCGCTGCGCGAGTTGACCGGACGGCCGGTCTCGGCGCCCGCCGAGGGAACGGGCACGAGCGCCGGCGCGGCCCTTCTGGCGCTCGGCCCCGATGCCGCGATACAACCGTCTGCCGAGCGCGCCCTTCCCGATCGGCCCCTGCCGAACCTCGAGCGGTATCGTGCGACGTGGAGCGCGACGGCCAAAGCATTTCGTCTGGAGGAGACGGCATGACCTGCGACCGCCCGGACGCCGCGCCCGCCACCGGCAACGACCCCGCGCTCGAGATCATCCTGCGCGGGCCCGGCGAGAGCATCCGCTGGGCGAAGCACGACTACCCGCATCATCTCGCCAAATGGCACCGCCACCCCGAGTACGAATTGCATCTCGTCACCGCCGGGCGCGGGCGGATGATGGTCGGTGACTATGTCGGTCCATTTCAGGAAGGCTGTCTGGTGCTGGCCGGGCCTAACCTGCCGCACAACTGGATCAGCGATCTCGACCCCGGAGGACGGCTGCCCAACCGCGATGTGCTGGTCCAGTTCGACGCGGCGGTCTGCGAGACGCTGGTGAACGGTTTCAGCGAGTTCGCCGATCTTCGTGCCCTGCTGCGGGACGCGGCGTTCGGTGTCGAGTTCCATGGCGAGACGGCCGAGCAGGGACGCAGAAAACTTTGCGCCATGGAGCATCAGCGGGGGGCCGGACGGCTGGTGTCCTTCCTGTCGCTTCTGGCAGGTCTCGCCGCCCGGCCGGAAGAGCGGCGGGTTCTGGCGCGCTACGCGCCGTCGCTCGGGCTCCACACGTCCGCCTCGCGGCGCCTCGACCGCGTCATCGCCTTCATCAGCGAGCGCTACGCCACCGACATCTCGCTCGGCGAGGCCGCGGCCGTCTGCAATATGGAAGTGACGGCATTTTCCCGTTTCTTCAAGCACCAGACGGGCCATAACTTCACGTCTTACGTGAACCGGATGCGGGTGCAGCAGGCGTGCGCACTACTCACCGGAACCGATCTGCCCGTGACCCGCATCTGCTACGACGTCGGCTACAACAACACCGCCAACTTCAACCGGCAGTTCTACGCCGTCTGCCAGCAGACGCCGTCGGCCTACCGGGACGAGTCGCGCCGCATCCGCGCCAACCGAACCGGCGAGACGCGGGTCGCCTAATATATCGGCCAAAAAAGTTTGCAATGTCGTGCATTGAGGCGTCGCGGGCGGATGGGAAGCCACCTAGCGTCCTGGCAGCACGGATGAGGATCAAGGGGGGAGAGTCGGTCATGCGGAACATCGACGCGCTGAAGGCCAGCACGGCGGGCGACCAGCGGGCGCTGGTCCTGGAGGCCAAGGACAAGCTTGCGTTGCGCGATTGCCCGGTCGATGAGACGCTCGGCGCCCACGACGTGCGCATCGCGATCCACACGGTCGGCATCTGCGGCTCCGACGTACACTACTACACCCACGGCGCCATCGGCCCCTTCGTGGTGCGCGAGCCCATGATCCTCGGCCACGAAGCCTCCGGCATCGTGACCGAGATCGGCTCGGCGGTGACCACGCTGAAGCCGGGCGACCGCGTCTGCATGGAGCCTGGCATCCCCGACCCCAACAGCCGGGCGACGCGCCTCGGGCTCTACAACCTCGACCCGGCCGTCCAGTTCTGGGCGACCCCGCCGGTTCACGGCGTGCTGCGCCCGAGCGTGGTGCATCCCGAGGCCTTCACCTTCAAGCTGCCGGACAACGTGTCCTTCGCGGCCGCCGCCATGGTCGAGCCTCTGGCCGTCGGCGTCCATGCCGTCACCAAAGCCAAGGCGGCGCCCGGCCACGTCGCGGTCGTCATCGGCGCGGGGCCGATCGGCCTCGTCACAGTGCTGGCGGCGCTCGCCGGGGGCTGTGCCCATGTCATCGTGTCCGACATCGACGACACGAAACTCGAGATCGCCCGCAAGCTCGGTTCGGTGTCGACGGTCAACGTGTCGCGCGAGAACCTCGTCGAGGCCGTGAAGGCACCGACCGAGGGCTGGGGCGCCGACGTGATCTACGAATGCGCGGGCTCTGAAAAGGCCATCGCGACGATCTTCGAGCCGCTCTGCCCCGGCGGTGTCGTGGTGTTCGTCGGCATCCCCCTGTCGAACCCGGCCTACGACGTCTCGCAGGCGATGCTGAAGGAAGCGCGCGTCGAGCACGTGTTCCGCTACGCCCACGTGTTTCCGCGTTGCGTCGCGATGCTGGCGTCCGGCGCCGTCGACGTGTCGCCGCTCATCACCCGCACCTTCACGTTCGACCAGAGCGTCGAGGCGTTCGAGCTCGCGGCGAAGGCGCCCAAGGGCGAGGTCAAGATGCAGATCGAGATGGGGATCGGGGACTGAATCACCCCGCACCATCCACCGCGTTCGGGAGGAACGAGGATGAACTTCAAGGGTAGGATTGCCATCGTCACCGGTGCCGGAAAAGGCATCGGCCGTCACGTCGCGACGCTCCTGCGGGACCGCGGCGCCGACGTCGTGGCGCTGGGCCGCACCGGTGCGGACCTCGAGACGCTGGCGGCCGAGATCGGCTGCCGCACGATCACCGTCGATCTCGGCAATGCCGCGGCGGCTCGCCGGGCTGCGGAAGAGGCCCTGCCGGCAGATCTCCTGGTGAACTGCGCCGGGATCAACATCCTCGAGCCGTTCCTCGAGATGAAGGACGAGTCCTTCGACGAGGTTCAGGCAATCAACGTGCGCGCCGCCGCCATCGTCTCCCAGGTCTTCGCGCGCGACGTGATCCGGCGCTCGGTCCCGGCGGCGATCGTCAACGTGTCCTCGATCTCGTCCTTCCTCGGCTTTCGCGACCATGCCGCCTACTGCGCCTCGAAAGGGGCGCTGGACGGACTGACGCGCGTGATGGCCAACGAGCTCGGCCCCCACCGCATCCGCGTCAACGCCGTGAACCCCGGCATCACCCTGACGGAGCTCGCGCGCGTCGCCTGGAGCGCGCCGGAGAAGGGCGGACCGATGCTGGCCCGCACCCCGGTCGGCCGCTTCGCCGAGACCGGAGACGTCGCCGAGACCATCCTGTTCCTGCTCTCGGACGCCGCCGCCATGATCCACGGCCATGCCATGCCGATCGAGGGGGGCTTCCTTGTCAACTGAAACCGCGCCCATCATCGCGCTACGCGCGATCGAGAAGGCCTTCGGCCCGGTCTCGGTGCTGAAAGGCGTCGATTTCGATCTTCGCCCCGGCGAAGTCCACGCCCTGATGGGCGAGAACGGCGCCGGCAAGTCGACCATGATCCGCATCATGTCGGGCGCGCACCAGCCGAACGGCGGCGCCGTCGAGATCGACGGGCAGGCGCGCAAGCTGGATGGCCCGCGCGACGCGCAGGATCAGGGCATCGCCGTGGTCCACCAGGAACTCCTCCTGTTTCCCGCGCTGAGCGTCGCCGAGAACATCTTCGTCGGCCACGCGCCGCGCACCGCCCGCGGAACGCTCGACTGGGCGACGATGCGTCGCCGGGCGCGCGAGATCCTCGACCGGCTCGATTGCCCCGATCTCGACGTTGACGAGACGGTGTCCAAGCTCTCGGTCGCCAACCGCCAGCGGGTCGAGATCGCGCGAGCCCTTTCCAAGAACGCGCGCGCCCTGATCATGGACGAGCCGACCGCGGCGCTCGCCGAGGCCGACGTCCGGCGCCTCCTCGACGTCGTGCGCTCGCTACGCGCGCAAGGGGTTGGCATCATCTACGTCAGCCATCGCATGAACGAGATCTTCGAGATCTCCGACCGTGTGACGGTGCTGCGCGACGGCAAGACGATCGCCACCAAGCCCGTCGGCGAGGTGACGGAAGCCAGCCTTGTCTCGATGATGGTTGGGCGCGACATCGACGAACTGTTTCCGAAGGAAGACATCCCGATCGGCGAGACGGTGCTCGAAGTGCGCGACCTCGCCCACGCCGGCAAGGTGCGCGACGTGACCTTCTCGGTGCGGGCGGGCGAGATCCTCGGCATCGCCGGGCTCGTCGGCTCCGGCCGCACCGAACTCGCGCAGACGATCTTCGGCGTGACGCCTGCCACATCCGGCGAAATCCTCATCGATGGCAAGCCGGTCAAGGTCGGCAGCGTGCGCGAGGCGATCGACAAGCGCATCGCCTACGTGCCCGAAGACCGGGCGCAGCACGGCCTCGTCCGCCCGCAGACGATCCGCGAGAACGTCTCGATGGCGATCCTCGACCGGCTGACGCGCCGCTCCGTGGTGGACACGGCGCGCGAGAAGGCGCTGGCCGAAGACGCCATCAAGCGGTTCGCTATCCGCGCCCGCGGCCCCGGCCAGGTCGTTGCCCAGCTCTCGGGCGGCAACCAGCAGAAGGTGGTCATCGCCAAGTGGCTGGCGACCGACCCGCGCATCCTCATCCTCGACGAGCCGACGCGCGGCGTCGACGTCGGCGCCAAGACCGAGATCCACAAGCTCATGAACCAGCTCGCGCGCCAAGGGCTCGCCATCATCATGATATCGAGCGAACTGCCCGAGGTGCTCGGCATGAGCGACCGCGTCCTCGTGATGAACGGCGGACGGATGACGGCGATCCTCGACCGCGCCGACGCCACGCCCGACGCCGTCGGCACCGCCATGATGACGGGACACGCGGCATGAAGGGTCCGACGCTCTCGCGCCGCCTGTCGTCGTCGGGCCAGGAACTGCTGCTGGTCGTCGCGATCGCGGCGCTCTTCCTGGTGGTCGGCTGGATCAACCCGCGCTTCATCTCGCAGAACAACCTGACCTCGATCTTCGTCGGCAACGCTTACATCGCGGTCGCCGCGATCGGCATGTCGATGGTCATCATCTCCGGCCATATCGACGTGTCGGTGGGTGCGCTGATCGGTGTTCTGGCGACGGTCTCCGGCATTCTCGTCACCAGCGGCTACCCCGTCTGGGTCTCGTGGCTGCTGCCGGTCCTGATCGGCGGCGTCGTCAACGCGGGGCTCGGCGCCCTGATCGCCTATCTCAAGGTGCCGTCGATCATCGCGACGCTGGCGATGCTCTCGATCCTGCGAGGCGGCCTGATCACAGTGACGGGCGGTGCCTGGATCTCGGGCCTGCCGCCCGAGTTCCAGCTCGCGCAGTTCCGCCTCTTCGACGTACCCTCCCCGGTCTGGTTCATGATCCTCATGACCATCGGCTTCGCCTTCATGCTGCGCTCCACTGCCTTCGGCCGCGCCATTTACGCGGTCGGCGGCAACCCGGAAGCGGCGGAAGCGTCCGGTATTCCCTACAAGGCGACGATCGTGAAGGTCTTCGCGCTGCACGGGCTCATCGCCGGCGTCGCCGCAATCCTCTTCGCCACGCAGCTTCAGGTGATCCAGTCCACCGTCCCGAACGGCCTCGAACTCATCGTCATCACGGCGTCGGTGGTCGGCGGAGTCTCCATCCTTGGTGGCATCGGGACCGTCGTCGGCTCGACGCTCGCCGCGATCCTCTTCGCCGCCATCGGCTCGTCGCTGATCTTCCTCAACGTGTCGGCCTACTGGCTGCGCGCGGTGCAGGGCATCCTCATCCTCGCAACGGTGCTCGCCGACATGGCGCGCCGCGGGCGAGCGAATTGAGGGAGGAGAGAACCATGACCTTTCGCTCCCTCCTCCGCCACGAGGCGATCCTCGCTCTGATCCTCGCCCTCGCGCTGGCGGTCCTCGCAATCGACAACGAGCGCTTCTTCACCGCCGCCAACCTCCTTAATCAGGGACGACTGCTCACCGAGGTCGGCCTGATCGCGGTGGTGATGACCTTCGTGATCGTCACCGGCGGCATCGACCTCTCGGTCGGCTCGATCCTCGGCCTCTGCGCGATCCTGATCGGCGTGTTCTGGAAGACGCTGGGGCTCCCGCTTCCCGTCGCCGTCGGACTGTCGATGGTGGTCGGAACGCTGGCCGGCTTCATCAACGGGCTCATCATCACCCGCTTCCGCGTGCCGCCGCTGATCGCGACGCTGGCGACCCTTGCCCTCTATCGCGGCCTGGCCGAAGGCATCAGCCAGGCGCAGTCGATCCGCGGCTATCCGAAGTGGTTCTTCGAACTTGGACAGGGCGACGTGTTCGGCGTTCCGACGCAGCTCTGGCTGCTCGCCATCGTCGCCTTCGTCGGCTTCTTCATCCTGCGCTACACGGCCTTCGGTCGGGCGACCTACGCCATCGGCAACAACGAGGCAGGCGCAGCCTTCTCCGGCATCGACGTCGCCAAGACCAAGCTCTGGATCTACTCGGCCTCCGGTTTCGTCTCGGCGCTCGCGGCCGTCGTCTTCGTCAGCCGCGTCTCGACCACGCGTTCGGACATGGGGTCGGGCATCGAGCTCGACGTCATCACGGCCGTCGTGCTCGGCGGCACCTCGATCTTCGGCGGACGCGGCCTCGTCGTCGGAACGCTGCTCGGGCTCTGCCTCGTCCAGGTGCTGAAGAACGGCCTCGCGCTGTCCGGCGTGCGCGGCGACGGCACCATCGTCATCATCGGAGCCGTGCTGATCGTGGCCGTGCTCATCTCGAATTTCCTCAGCCGCTATTCCGGCGACTGAGGCATCGCTCCGGCCGGAAGCGGCCGGGACTGAAGACCAGCCCAACGTCATCGTGGAGGAGACAACGGCATGCGCACCCTTCTGGCATTTCTCGTCGGCACCAGCCTTCTGACCGCACCGGCCATGGCGCAGAGCGCCTGGACCGGCGGCGACGACCAGCCGACCAACCCGCTCGCCTGCGACGCCAGCGTCACCGCCGTGCCGCCCGGCGACTACAACGGCGGCTCGCCGACCGGCGCGCCCGACCGGAAGGGCAAGCCGCTGAAGGTCGTCGACATTCCGAAGCTGGTGGGCGTCGGCTACTTCAACTCGACCGCCTCCGGCATCCAGGAAGCGGCGAAGGAGCTCGGCTCGATGACCGTCACCACCGACGGTCCGACGAAGGCCAACATCGACGAGCAGATCACCTTCATCGACAACTACATCACGAGCGGCGTCGACGGCATTCTCTTCGCCGCGAACGATCCGGTCGCCATCGCGCCGGTTCTGAAGCGCGCGCTGGAAGCCGGTATCAACGTCGTCGGCTATGACGCCGACGCCGAAGCCGATGCCCGCCAGTGGTTCGTCAATCAGGCCGAGCCCAACGGCGTCGCCAAGTCGATGATCGACCAGCTCGCCTCCGAGATCGGCGAGGAAGGCTCGTTCGCGATCGTCACCTCGACGTTCACGACGCCGAACCAGGCCCGCTGGATCAGCGAGATGGGCGCCTACGCCGCCAAGTGCCATCCCAAGATCAAGTTCCTGGAGACGGTCGAGGCGCAGGAGGACAACATTCTGTCCTTCAACCAGGCGCAGACGCTGATCAACAAGTACGGCGACGAGCTGAAGGGCATCCTCGGCATGACGTCGGTCGCCACCCCGGCCGCTTCGGAGGCCGTGCAGCAGAACAAGCTGTGCGGCAAGGTCGCGGTGGTCGGCCTTGCGCTGCCGAACGCCATGAAGCCCTACGTCAACGGCGACTGCATCAAGTCGACGATCCTCTGGTCGACGGTCGATCTTGGTTATGCCGCCGGCATGGCGATGCGCGCGGTGGCCGACGGCACGCTGAAGCCGGGCGACACGACGTTCAAGGCCGGGCGCCTCGGCGACCTGCAGGTCGTCAACCAGAGCCAGATCCTGCTCGGCGCACCGAAGGTCTTCACCAAGGCCGACATCAACAACTTCGACTTCTAAGGCAAAGCCGACTTACGAGAACGGCGTCGGTTCCTGCGGGAACCGGCGCCGTTTGCGTTTGGCGACACGCGGAAAGTATATTCGTCAGGAACTCGGCTCGACCCTGCCGCGATGCTGCAGCCACCGCGCCATCCACCAGCAGACGAAGGCCCAGGCGGAGCCGGCGCACCATCCGGCCAGCACGTCGGTCGGATAATGGACGCCGAGATAGACGCGGCTCGATCCGATGAGCAGGGTCAGGACGATCGCGACGCCCATGAAATAGGCGCGCATGACGATCCCGCGCTCCGACCTCGCGAGCAATGCGCCGAGCGTCAGGTAGGTGACGGCCGACAGCATGGCATGACCGCTGGGAAAGCTGAGGCTGTGAACATCGACGAGATGGGCCACGACGTCCGGCCGCTGCCGGTCGAAGCCGATCTTCAGAAGGTTGGACAGGATCACGCCGCCAACGACCGCGACAGCCATCATGAAGGCCGAGGCCCGCTTGCCCTTCATCAGGAGGTACGTGACCGCCAGCACAAGGATGAGCGAGAGGACCGTGTAGCCGCCGAGCGCTGTCAGATCGCGCATCACGGCCTCGACCCAGAACGGGCCGATCGGGTCCGCGGGGTCGGTCGGGCTTCGAAGCGCGCGCAGGATTGCGTCGTCGAACGCGTGGGTCTCCCCTTCCCGCATTTCGCTGGCGATGGTGAGGAAGCCGAAGAGTGACGCGGAGATGATGCCGAAGAAGGCGAGCCCCCGCACCTCGACCTTGCGCAGGATCGGTATGCGCTCGATCGCAAGATGCGGCTTCGATATGCGGGGAGCGGAGTCGGTTGGTTCCATTCCCGGCAAGATATGTCGCTCGCGAAGGCGGGCGAGTGGGCGGGCGGATCCGTCGATCCGCCCGCCCAATCTTGTGGCTACTGTCCCTTGTGAGCCTCGATCCAGGCCCGCAGTTCGGCGACTTCCTTCTCCTGCGAGGAGATGACGTCGCGCGAGATCCGGGTCAGCATCGGATCACCTTCAGCGCTGTCGAGGTAGGCGCGCGCCATGTCGATGGCGCTCTGGTGGTGCGGGATCATCATGCGGGCGAAGTCGAGCCCCGGTTGCCCGGTCATCGGCTCCTTCGCCATCGCCTGATGCATCGTGTCCATCGCCTGCATCATCTTCTGGCTCGCCGTTGGGCTGCCAGATGGCGATGCTGAGCCATGGCCCATGGCGTCATGGTTCATAGCGGCTTGGCCTGCTGCGGGCTGGGTGGCATCCTGCGCCCGCGCGCTTGCAAGCGGCGTTGCCACGACGAGAGCGAAGGCGAGGCAGCGAGTTGCGCGGCTCATTGCATCGCTCCTATCCGGCGGCAGTGTCCGGCGCACTCGCGGCACGCGCGGACGCACTCGTCCATGCCGCCGATGCGCTCGCAGTCGTCCGCGCAGGCCGCGCAAATGTCGGCGCAGGCGGCGCAGGAATGCCGATGAGCCTCCGACCCCGTCAGCATGATGTGGGCCGACGCCCGGCACATCTCGGCAGAGGCCGCCATCAGACGGAAGTGCGCGGGTTGGGTGTGATCTACGCCCGCCTCGAGGCAGTGGTGCATGGCGGTCGACAG
>NZ_CAJYIU010000203.1 GCF_913775355.1 uncultured Aureimonas sp. | reverse complement strand
TCGCGGCCGAGCGGCGCCGGACGCCGCATCGTGTAGGCTGCGGGCCATGATTCGCCTCGTCCACAGCGTGCTGCGCGCCAGCGCCTTCCTCACCCGCCTGCCCGCGGTGCCGGCCGCATTCGCGGGGCCCGCGGTGCCGCTCGGGCGCGATGCGCCGGCGTTTCCCGTCGCGGGCGCGCTCGCCGCCGCGGTGCCTGCGCTGGTCCTCGCCGGTCTCCTCTCGCTCGGCCTGACGCCGCTCGCCGCCTCGGCCTCCGCCATCCTCCTTCTCGTCGCGCTGACCGGCGCGCTTCACGAGGACGGGCTCGGCGACACGGCGGACGGGCTCTTCGGCCACGCCGACCGCGAGCGCGCGCTCACGATCATGAAGGACAGCCGGATCGGCACCTATGGCGCGCTGGCGTTGATGGGGTCGCTGACGTTGCGCATCACATTCCTCGCCGCGATCGCCGACGCCTCGGGCGCGGCCGGTGCCCTGGCGCTCGTGGCGGCGGCGGCGGGCAGCCGCGGTGCGATGGCGCTCCTGTGGTCGGCACTGCCGAGCGCCGATCCCGGTGGGCTCGCCGACCGCGTCGGCCGCCCTTTCAGGAGGGATGGCTGGATCGCCGCCTCGGTCGGCCTCGCACTCGCGTCGATCCTCGCCGTGCCGGTGTCGGGATGGGGCGCCCTGATCGTGCCACCCGGCCTTGCCGCGCTCGTCCTGCTCTGGCTACGCAGCGTTCTCGTCCGGCGGCTCGGCGGGCAGACCGGCGATGCGCTCGGCGCCTGCCAGCAACTGACGGAGATCGCCTGGCTCCTCGGCCTCGCCCTCGTCACCCGATAAGGGCGAGGCCGATCACCGCGACGAGGAGGACGTCGCAGGTCCTGGCGAACAGGCGAAGCGCCCTGCGGATGTCGGCCGCCCCCGCCGCGCGCCGGCCGGCGGCATGGAGCATCGGCGCGTCCACCTCGAGTTCGCCATAGCGGCGCGGACCGCCGAGCGCGAGCCCGAGCGCCCCCGCCACCGCGGCCTCCGGCCAGCCGGCATTGGGCGAGCGGTGTTGCGGGCCGTCGGCAAGGGCCGCCCGACCGGCACGCGCCGCAACGGAGCGGCCGACGAGCATCCAGGCCGACAGCGCGAAGAGCCCGGCCGTCAGGCGCGCGGGCGCGAGATTGGCGAGATCGTCGAGCCGCGCGGCGGCCCAGCCGAAGGCACGGTAGCGCTCGTTGAGATGGCCGATCATCGAATCGGCCGTGTTCAGCATCTTGTAGGCCATGAGGCCCGGCAGACCGAACAGGGCGAGGAACAGAAGCGGCGCGACGACGCCGTCGGAGGCGTTCTCGGCGAGGCTCTCGATCGCCGCGCGCGCGACGCCGGCCTCGTCGAGGGTCTCCGGGTCGCGGCCGACGATCATCGACACCGCCCGCCGCCCGGCTGGCAGGCCCTCGGCCTTCAGCGCCTCTGCGACGCGCCGGACATGGTCGGACAGGCTCTTCTGGGCCAGCAAAATCGAGGCGAGCGCCGCCTCGACGTCGAAGCCGACCCAGCCGAGCGCCGCGGTCATTTCGTGGATTGCCAGCCCGAGGAGGACGGCGAGACCGAGGAGCACGAGGATCGACGCGAGGCCCGCCGCGCGCCGCGTGCCGTCCGGCCAATGGGGCCGGTTGAACGCGCGGTCGGCCGCTGCGATCAGCGTGCCGAAGCCGGCGACGGGATGGGGCACCCGGCGCCACACCCGGTCGGGATCGCCGACGACGCGATCGATGCCGAGTGCCAGCGCGGCGAGCGCGGCGCTCACAGTCCGGCCTCCGCCCTCGCCTCGCGAAGCGCACAGGCGAGGCGCGCAGCCTCTTCCGCGCGGCGCGTCAGCCCGAAGCGCAGCCAGTCGGCAGGATCGGCGAACGGGCGGACGAGGATGCGGCGGCGCGCCAGGGCTTCGAACACCGCACCGGCGCGCGGCGTCTCGACCAACGCGAACAGGCCGGCGTCGCCCCGCGGCGTGAAGCCGGCGTCAGTGATCGCGCCGCGCGTTTCCGCTGCGCGGCGCGCGATCTCGTGGCGCAGCGCGGCGATCCCGTCGCGGTCCGCCATGAGCGTCGCGCCAGCAAAAAGTGCTGGCCCCGACACCGCCCAGGGGCCGAGCCGGGCGGCAAGGTGTGCCGCGAATGCGGGCGTCGTCAGCGCGAAGCCGAGCCGAAGCCCGGCAAGGCCGAAGAACTTGCCGAAGGATCGCAGCACCACGAGGCCCGGCCGGCCGGCATCGCCCGCCAAGCTCTCTCGCGGGTCGGCGTCCATGAAGGCCTCGTCGACCACCAGCCAGCCGCCCCGCGCCGCCAGTCGGTCGCCGAGTGCCAGAAGCGAGCAGCGCTCGAAGCGGCGCCCGTCCGGATTGTTCGGATTGACGAAGACGGCCACCCCCACGTCGTCCGGCACCGCCTCCGGGCTCGAGACAGCAAGGATGCGGCGGCCGGCGGCCGCAAAGGCGCGGGCGTGCTCGCCATAGGCGGGTCGCAGGATCGCCGCCGCGCCGTCGGGCAGGAGATGCGGCAGGAGCGAGATCAGCGCCTGGCTGCCGGGCGCGGCGACGAGACCGGCCGTCGCAGGCGCACCGTAGTGATGGCGCGCGGCCTCGCAGGCGTCGCGTTCGAGATCGGCTTCCGGCAGGCGGGTGAACAGCTCACCGGGGAGAGGCGGCAGCGGAGCCGGCAGCGGGTTGATGCCGGTGGAGAGGTCCAGCCAGTCCTCGCGCCGCCCGCCGAAGCGCTCGATCGCCGCCTGGAGCGCGCCGCCATGGACAAGGTGCGGGTTCATGCGAGATCGATCACATGCGCGAACGAGCCGGACACCCGGCCGTGCCGCAGGCCGAGGGCTCCAAGGTCATCGCCCAGCGCGTCCGCCGCATCGAAGAGGCGCTCGCCCGCGCCTTCCGCGATGATCGATGCGTAGTGGAACTCGTGCCCGACGAGCGGCCCGCTCCACGGCCCGCCCGGCCGCGGCCGCAGCCGGCGGTAGCCGAGATGCAGCCGGCGCGCCTTGAAGGAGGTCGCGACGGGCAGCAGGCCAAGCATCGGATGGCTCGTCCCGTCCGCCGCCTCCAGCCGGTCGCCGAGCACCATGTAGCCGCCGCACTCGCCGTAGATCACGGCGCCCCGCTCGCGCGCGGCCGTCATGCCGGCGCGAAATTTTGCCGCCGCCGCGATCGACCCCGCATGAAGCTCGGGGTAGCCGCCGGGCAGGAACACCGCATCGGACGACGGATCGGGCGCCTCGTCGGCAAGCGGCGAGAAGGTCGACAGGTGAGCGCCCGCCGCGCGCCAGCCGTCCAGAAGGTGCGGATAGGCGAAGGCGAAGGCCTCGTCGCGCGCGACGGCGATCCGGGCGCCGAGCGGCGGAAGGCGGGGCGACGGCGAGGGCCGGAAGACGTCGGGCGAAGCGGGGGCGAGGAGCGCGTTGAGCGCGGCGACGTCCGCCCCTTCCCCGAACCAGTCGGCGGCGCGGTCGAGAAAGGCGTCGAGCTCCGCCGTCTCGCCCGCCTGCACCAGACCGAGATGCCGCTCGGGCAGGACCAGCGCCTCACGTCGCGGCAGGACGGCGAGGATCGGCAGATCGAGCGGCCGCAGCGCCGCGCGCAGGAGCGCCTCGTGCCGCGCGCTGCCCACGCGGTTCAGCGCCAGCCCGCAGAAGCGCAGCCCCGGGCGATGATCGCGAAAGCCGCGCACGAGCGCCGCGACGGAGTGCGACTGCTTCGCGCAGTCCACCACGAGGAGCACCGGAAGCCCGAGCATGGCGGCGAGATCGGCGGCCGAGCCCGTTCCGTCAGCCGCCCCGTCGAAGAGGCCCATCAT
>NZ_CAJYIU010000202.1 GCF_913775355.1 uncultured Aureimonas sp. | reverse complement strand
CCGGGCGTCCGGGTTCTCGTCGCGGACGAGATCTCCGCCCCGCTCGATGCGATCGCACAGGCCGAGATCTGGCAGGTGCTCATGACCCTTGCGGCCGAGCGCGGCCTCGGGATCCTCGCGATCAGCCACGACCGCGCGCTTCTCGCGCGCGTGGCGACGCGCGAGATGTCGCTCGCGGCGTGACGTCCGTCAGTCGATGTGGCGCACCGGCAGGAAGTTGACGGCGCGGCCCGAGAAATGCGCCGCGCTGCCGGGCTTGGCGCCGGTCGGGGCGAAACCGAGGGCGAGGACGTCGTGCGGGCGCTCGGCCACCAGCTTGTCGGCGCTCGGCAGGCTAGGCGCCTGTTCCAGTGCCCGACGTTCGGGATCGGCGAGAAGGGCGGCGATCGCGGTCTGCGAGCCCGACGGACGCGACTGATGCGCCCGCTTTTCGGCGCGCGCGGCGCCTGCGACGCGGCCGCCGCGCACCTTGGCGGCAAGGCTGGAGGCGGTCGGCAGGGCGGCGGGAGCCGCGGCGCGGCGGTCGAGCGAAGCCTCGAGGATCGGCGGACGGGCTTGCGGCATTGGCGCGCGTGCGAGACTGGCCGACGTTTCCGGCGCGTAGGCGGCCGCCAGAAGGGCCGGAGCGGCGGCGGGCGCAGCCGGCGTCGCGGCCGCGATCTCCTGTGCGATCTCGGACGCGGCGCCCGGCAGTGCGGGCCGCTCGTGCGGCATCGGAATGCCGTGCGGCAGCGCGCTCGCGCCGTCGGCCTCCTCGGCGAGCGCCGCCACCAGGACGGCGTCGATCGGGTTCGGTGCCTCCGGCTCGGGCGCGCGGGCCGGGGCGTGGGTCGGCAGCGGCACGCGCTCGGGCGTCGCGAGGGCCGCGACCACGACCTCGGCGCTCTTCTTCGGGGCGGAGGCGTCGAACGCGCCGGCATCGGCCATGGCCACGCCCGGCGGCAGTTCGGGCGGCTTCGCCTTCGGCGGTGCGGCGGCGGCAGGAACGGGTTCGGGGGCCGGGGCCGGCGGTGCGGCCTTCTTGGCGAGCAGCGGGGCGTCGCTCGCCTCCGCTTCGTCCTCGGCCTCGTCGCGCCCGCCGCCGAACAGCGTCGCCAGGAACGAGCGGCGCGGCGCGGTGGAGCCGGCATCCGCCACCATCAGCTCGGACGCGCCCTTGCGCTGCTTGTAGGAGGCCATCGCCGCAGCATAGCCCGGCAGCGGCTTGCCGTCGGCTGGCAGATGGATCGTCTTGCCGTCGGGGAAGATGCGGGTCAGCTCCTGCCGGCTCATGCGCGGCCAGTAGCGTCCCGATCCGACGTCGAAATGCACGAAGGGCGCGCCGGAGCGCGGATAGAAGCCGACGCCGCCGATCTGCATCTTGAGGCCGATCTCGCGCAGCTTGGCGAGCGGCACGTCGGGGATGAAGAAGTCGACCGCCTTGCCGAGCATGTGCTGCGAGTGCTCGGCGACGCCCGTATGGGCCGAGCGCGAGCGCAGCATCTTGTTGGTCTCGGGTGCCCGGAAGCCGCCGATCACGTGGATCGGCATGTGCGAGCCGCTCTTCTGGTAGGCTTCCCAGAGGAGGTCGAGGAGCCGCGGGTCCATCGTGGTCGGCTGGTTGCGGCGCCAGTCGCGCAGCGCCCAGTTCGCCTTCTTCAGACCGTCCGGCAAGTACTTGCCGTCACGCTTGAAGGTGATCTCCGAGCTCTCGTGCAGGTTGATATGGTAGATCCGCAGCGTTCGCGTTTCGGGACGCGCCGTGGCCGTCGTGCCGAGCGCGACGCCCATAAGTCCGGCAGTCAGCGCCGCCGCATGACGAAGGCGCACGCGCCGTCGAACCGATCCCCCAACGGCCATGCTTCACGCTCTGCTCTCGTTTCCGTGAGGCCAATATGACACACCGAATGCGTCGGCACGAGGGCATGCGTTGCGCGAGGCTGGATCGGCCATCGCGACCTGCGCGCCACGCTGGGTCGAAGGACCCCCGTCGCTCGTTGCATCGCGCGACCGCGACACGGCGATCGCGCGACACGCGACGGTGGTGGCGGACGCGCTCCAACCCCCACGGAACATGCCGGGTGGGTGCCTCGACCGGCGAAGCGGTCAAACGGCGAGGACCGGATAGGCTCGCGGAACGCCGCCCGCCTCCTGCGGGCCGGGCACCGAACCCGGCGCCGGGCACCGATGCACCAGCGCAGGGTGCCGGCGGTCAGTCCGCCGGCTGCGGCGGGATGTAGGGCCGCGGACCGCTGCCGGGCGCCGGCAGGGCGCGCCCGCCGAAGGCGCGGCCGGCGTTGATCTCCGGCTGTGCGCCCGGTGCTGGACGGACGAGGGACGGATCGTAGCGACGACCATCGTTCGGGGCCGAGGGCGCGACGCGCGGCGGGCGGCCGGGCCGGTCGTAGCCGACGCGCTCGGGCCGGTCGTAGTCCCGCCGCGGCCGATCGTAGCCCGGCCGATCGTAGCCGGGGCGGCCGTAATAGGGGCGGGTGTCCTCGCGGTAGCGCGGGCGGTCGTAGCGGCCGTAGCGCCGGTCGTCGCGCCAGTAGGGATCGCGGTCGCGATAGATCGGCCGCGGCCGGTAGCGGTCCTCGTAGACGACCACGGGCCGCGGATCATAGATGCGCGGGCGCGGCTCGTAGACCGGATAGTCGTCGTAGACGGGGTATTCCGACACGCAGCCCGACAGTCCGAGAAGGGCGGCGCCCAGCACCAGAAGACGTTTCATCGAAGCCTCCCACACACGGGAAGAGAGATAGGCGGCACGCATTCCAAGTCGATCGTGTCGCGCCGAAATGAATCGCCGGAACGGGATCGACGGCAAAACGTCTCCCTTCGAAAGGAGAACCATCATGGCAGACGTGAAAGAGCGTGGCGAACGGGACGAGGCCGGGCACGGCGGCGGCATCGGCGACATCGGTCGCCAGCCGATCGACCAGACCTCGGAAAACCCCGGCAACGGCACCCCGCAAACGGGCCCCGGCGGCACCGGCGGCACGGGCCTGACGGTGGACGAGGATGCGACGCCCTCGGACGAGGATCCCGATCGCGACGCGGACGAGACCCTCGGCACCGTGGTCTGATCGGACACAGGCGGCCGGCGCCGACGCGGCGTCGGCTGGCTTCCTTCAGACGCGGGCTTCGTCGAGCTGCGCCTTGAGGGTCATCGCGAAGGCGCTGAGGGCGGCGCGCACGTCGGCAAGGTGCCGTTCATGGCCCTCGAAGTCCTCGGGGTCGGACGGCAGCGACGCACCGAGCCCCAGCACCTCCTCGGCCGCCTCCTGCGGGAAGGTGCCGCGCTGCAGCGCGCGCTCGGCATAAAGGCCGCGCAGGAGAAGGTCCTGCGCCTGAAGCTGCGCTTGCAGCTTCATCACCGCGCCGGCCATCACGCGGATCGTATCGTCGGAAATGGGCATGGGTCGGAGGCTCCCCGCAGATCGCGCCGGATCACACCCGGCTTCGCGTCCACCTTCTAAGCGGCGGTGCCCGATCGGCAAAGGGCGTCCCGCGCCGGAGGGCAGGGCGGATGAACGAGAAAAGGCCGGGCGATGCCCGGCCTTTCGAATGCTTGCGATGATCGACGACCGATCCCCGCGCGACGCGGGGCGGCCTCGGATCAGAGGGCCTTGATGTTCTCGGCGGCGTTCTTGCCCGAGCGACGGTCGGCGACGACCTCGAAGCTGACCTTCTGGCCCTCGGCGAGGCCGCGCATGCCGGAGCGCTCGAGCGCCGTGGCGTGCACGAAGACGTCGTTGCCGCCCTCGTCCGGCGCGATGAAGCCGAAGCCCTTGGTGTCGTTGTAGAACTTGACGGTTCCGTTCGGCATGACAGTGTCCCTTCAGACAAAGTGGATTGCTCGCGGCGCCGAGTGCGCAGCGATGCAGAAATCGACAGTGCAGAAGAGGATCGTTCAGTCAGCGTCGTGCTGAAAAAAGGGATCGACCGACAAAGTTCGATCGCCAATGCTTACGGTTTTACAAGTCGTTTGGCAACCGGGATCGACGCTATGTCGGATTTCTGCCTTGGCAAGGCCCACGCCGCGGCAGGGCGACCGTGATTTTGCAGCGTCGTCTGTCGGGGCGGATCGACCCCGCCGGGCCGTCGCCCGCGTCGTGCCTGCCTCAGGGTGCGACCTCCTCGCTCGGCCGAGGCGAGCGGCCGCGACCGGCCAGCCGTCGGCCCGCGGCCATCGACGGCGCTTCGACGAGGCGGAAGCAGAGAAGCGCGAAGGCGCTCGCAGCGGCGGCGACGAGCGGCAGGCCGAGCCAGACCGCGGCGTGGCCGAGCGCCTCCACCGGCACCACACGGAAAAAGATGAACACGAACAGGCCGTGGAAGAGATAGAGGCTGTAGCTCGCGTCGCCGAGTGCGACGGCCGGGCGCGAGGCGAGCGTGCCGAACATCGTGTTGCCGGCCGCCACCGCCGAGAAGGGGATCCACAGGAGAAGAAAGGCGAGCGCTCCGAACGGATAGCCGGGAAGCGCCAGCATGGCGCCAAGCGCAGCGAGACCGAGGATCGCGGCCGCCCGGCCGCGGAGCGCGCGCGCGAGCGCTCGCCCGCGCAGCGCCTCCGAGCTCAGCGCGCCGTAGGCGAAGCCGGCTGCGATATGCCACTGGAACCAGTCGATCGGGGCGGCGGGGACGAGGCTCATCAGCGCCGCGACGATCACGAGGGCCGCGACGCGCGCCGTGCCGCCCGGCCGCAGCGCGAGGAGGACGAGGCCGAGGACGGGCAGGGCGGCGTAGAACACCCACTCGTACTGGAGGGTCCAGATCACGCCGGCATTGATGAGATGCGCCTCCGGCGTGCCGCGAAAGCCGATGTCGGGGGAAAAGCCGAAGGTGAGCCAGGTCCAGAGGCTGCTCCGGGCCTCCGGTGCGGGCAGCGCCGAGACCGTATCGGCTGCCGCCCACGAGAGCGCCGCGATCCCGGCGAGCGACAGGAGATAGGCCGGATAGATCCGGAAGACGCGCGCAATCGCAAAGCGCGGCACGTCGAGGCGCCCCTTCGCATCGACCAGCTTGCCCCAGAACAGGAAGCCGGTGATCATGAAGAACACGATCACGCCGGCCGGGCCGAGATTCTTGAAGAGCGTTTCCGCCGGCAGTTCCCAGCGCCCGGTGAGCCGCCAGGTCCAGGCGATGCGGAAGTGATGCGCCATCACGGCGAGCGCCAGGAACCCGCGCACGCCGTCGAGCGATCCGAGGCGCGCCATCGCGGTCGCCGGGCCGGGACGCCAGCGCGACATCCCGTATGCGACGCCGAGCGCCACCGGCCAGATGGTCAGGAGGGCGAGATAGCCCCAGGGCGCAGCGGCATTCGACGAACCCAAGTCATCCCCCATCCGGCTGGCGCCGGGTCTGGTGCCGCGCCCCCCCCGGCCGCCCTGGCCCTCGTAGGGGCCGCGCCCTCATAGGACGAACCCGGCCGGCGGGAAAGCCGGTCGCGCGGTGTGACCCGAACGGCAGAAAGCCCGGCGACGCAAGGTGCGGCAGCGGGCGGGACGGTCTGTTCAGCTTGGAAGTAATGCGGCCGGATAAGAGTGGTGGAGCCAAGCGGGATCGAACCGCTGACCTCTACAATGCCATTGTAGCGCTCTCCCAGCTGAGCTATGGCCCCATCGCCGCCTTGCGGCGGACATCGTGTCGGGACCCTTGGGCTGGCCCCGCGACCGGTGTGGCGGCTAGGTATGACAATGCGGACGGGAGCGCAAGCGAAAAAAGAAGGGGCGGGAGGATTTCCCTCGCCGCCCCCGCAGAACCGGAGTTCCCTGCCCGATCAGGCATCGTCCTCGTCGTCGCGACCGCCGCCGATGATGTCGGTCATGTCGTCGTCCTCGTCCTCGTCGTCGGCGAGGAACGTGTCGTCGTCGTCGGAATCGTCCTCGTCGTCGATGACGTCGTCATCCTCGTTGCCGTCGACGTTCGGCAGGTCGCTCGACGAGCCGCCGTCCTCGTCCTCGGCGACGTCCGTGAGCGACACGGTCTCCTCGTCGGTGTCGGCGACCTCGGTCACCTCGACCTCCTGCTCCTCCTCTTCCTCGTCCTTGATGCGCGAGGCGCGCGGGGGCGCCTTGACGGTCTCGAAGAACGAGAGCGGATAGCTCTTGCCGGTGAAGGGCGAGACGATCGGGTCCTTGCCGAGATCGTAGAACTTGCGGCCCGTTTCCGGGTCGATGCGCTTGGTGCCGAGTTCGGGTTTTGCCATTGGGGGCCTCGCGGACGGGGGAGGGGCGGGCCGTGGAAGCGGCCGTTCGAGGGTCGTTGGGAGAAACCGGGCGACGGCCGATCGTTCCCGCCGAAAAATCGGTGGTCCCTTAGCGTCCTGCGGCCCGGCTTGTCAAAGACTGCCGGAGGGCGGGCGCGCGTCGTGCGTGACGCCCCGGACCGCGCATGTTAGGGCGTTGCGCCGAAGACCCCGGCGCCCGCCGCCGCCTGCCGAAGCCTCCCGAGGATGCCATGACCGCCCACGCTTCCGATCCCCGCCCCCTGACCAGCCGGCGCGACGGCGCCCTCCGGGGCCGCGTCCGGGTTCCCGGCGACAAGTCGATCTCGCACCGCGCCTTCCTGTTCGGCGGCCTCGCGTCGGGCCGCACCCGCGTCACCGGGCTCTTGGAGGGCGAGGACGTGCTGGCCACAGGCCGGGCCATGCGCCAGATGGGCGCGCGGATCGAGCGCGAGGGCGACGCCTGGGTGATCGACGGCACCGGCAACGGCGCACTGCTCGAGCCGGAGGGCGTCCTCGACTTCGGCAACGCGGGCACCGGCTCGCGCCTCACCATGGGCCTCGTCGGCCCGTACGAGTTCACCACCACCTTCGTCGGCGACGCGTCCCTGTCGCGCCGTCCGATGGGCCGGGTCCTCGACCCGCTTCGCGAGATGGGCGTCCAGGTGCTCGCCCGCTCCAAGGACCGCCTCCCGCTGTCGCTGCGGGGCCCGCGCGTCGCCGCCCCGATCGAGTATCGCGTGCCGATGGCCTCGGCGCAGGTGAAGTCGGCGGTGCTGCTCGCCGGCCTCAACACGCCGGGCGTCACCACCGTCATCGAGCCGGTGATGACGCGCGACCACACCGAGAAGATGCTGGAGGGCTTCGGCGCCAAGGTCTCGGTCGAGACCGACGGCGCCGGCGTGCGCACCATCCGCCTCGAGGGCCAGGGCGAACTGAAGGGCGTGCCGGACTTCGTGGTGCCGGGTGATCCGTCCTCGGCGGCCTTCCTCGTCGTCGCGGCGCTTCTCGTGCCGGGCTCGGACGTCGTGATCGAGAACGCGCTGATGAACCCGACCCGCACCGGCCTCGTCGAGACGCTGCGCGAGATGGGCGCCGACATCGAGATCCTCAATCCGCGTCTGTCGGGCGGCGAGGACGTCGCCGACCTTCATGTGCGCCACTCCGCGCTTCGCGGCGTCTCGGTGCCGGCCGCCCGCGCGCCCTCGATGATCGACGAGTATCCGGTGCTCGCCGTCGCCGCCGCCTTTGCGGAAGGGGTGACGCGGATGGAGGGGCTGGAGGAACTGCGTGTCAAGGAATCCGACCGTCTCGCGGCCGTCGCCGCGGGCCTCGCCGCCAACGGCGTCGCCCATGAGGAGGGGCCGGACTGGCTCACCGTCACCGGGCGCCCGGACGGCCGGGGCCTCGGCGGCGGGACGGTCGAGACCCATCTCGACCACCGCATCGCCATGAGCTTCCTCGTCATGGGTCTCGCATCGGAGAAGCCGGTGACGGTCGACGACGCGACCATGATCGCGACGAGCTTTCCCGAGTTCGAAGGGCTGGTGACGGGCCTCGGCGGCGTCCTGGAGCCGGCCGCCCGGTGAACGGCTGGCTGGCCGGCCTTCTCGCGGTTCTCTTCTTCTCGCCGCTCGCCTTCATCTATGCGCGTTCGTTCGCCGGGCGCCTGCGGGCACGGGCCGATGCCGGCGGTCGCTCGGTCGCGGGCGTCGCGGTGCCCAAGCTCGTCTGGCCGCTGGTCCTGGCTGTGGCCCTTGCGTTCCGCCTGTCGGGCTCGGACCTCGCCGAATGGCAGGCCGCGACGGGCAGCGGGACGCTGTCGGCTGCGCTGTCGCTGGTCTGGTTCCTCGGCTCGATCGCCGCGATCCTGTTCTTCGTCACCATCCCCTTCGTGCTCGGCCGCGTTCTCGGCGCCGTCTTCGCGCTGATGGGGAAATTCGCCGGGCAGCGCGACGATCCGTTGAGCTTCGGCGCCCGAGGCTTCACAACGGATGCCGGGACGGCGAACGAGGAAGGGCGCGGGCGCATGGGGTTCACGGTGGCGATCGACGGGCCCGCGGCGGCCGGCAAGGGCACGATCGCCAAGCGCCTCGCCGACCATTACGGCTTCGCCTATCTCGACACCGGCCTTCTCTACCGGGCGATCGGACGGGTGGCGGCGGAGCGCGGTCTCGACCTCGACGACGGCGAGGCGATGGGCGCCGTGGCGCGCGCGCTCGATCCCGCGATCCTCGACGACGGATCGCTGCGCGGCCGCGAGGCGGGCGAGCTTGCCTCGCGGGTTGCGGTGCACCCGGCCGTGCGCTCGGCGCTCACCGAGTTCCAGCGCGGCTTCGCCCGCCGGTCGGGCGGCGCAGTCCTGGACGGGCGCGACATCGGGACGGTGATCTGCCCTGAGGCCGAGGTGAAGATCTTCGTCACCGCCTCGGCCGAGGTGCGCGCCCGCCGCCGCACCGCCGAGCTCGTCGCCAAGGGGCGCAGCGTCGATTACGACACGATCCTCCAGGAGGTGCGCGCGCGCGACGAGCGCGATTCGGGCCGGGCCGCCGCCCCGCTCAAAGCCGCCCCCGACGCCGCCTTGCTGGACACGAGCGAACTCGATATAGAGGACGCGTTCCGGGCGGCTTGTCGGATCGTCGACGCGTCGCCACATCACCGGAGCGGATCGTAGCGCCGAGCCGTCCAACGCCGAACCCTTCAAGGGCCGGTGCCGGGCGGCGCGCATGCGTTCCGGAACACGAGACTTCACCGCCGGCCGCCGGTTCCTCGCGCCGAAACGGACCTGTCGCCCCTGAAGCGTCACGGCTCCGTGCCGCCAGCCCTCCCGCAAAGCGCGGGCGTGGCCGGTGGCGGAACCGGCCGGACGGCCCCGTAGCGACGAACCCCCGGCGCGATGCCCCGAGCCTCGGATAGAGGCGGGGTCCCAAGGAGAACGAATGTCCAACGCAGCAGTTTCGCGCGACGATTTCGCCGCGCTTCTCGAAGCGTCCTTCCATGAGAACGATGTCGCCGAAGGCGCCGTGGTCAAGGGAACGGTCGTCGCGATCGAGAAGGACATGGCCGTCATCGACGCCGGTCTGAAGGTCGAGGGCCGCGTCGCCCTCAAGGAATTCGGCCAGAAGGGCGGCGAGACCACCCTGAAGGTCGGCGACGTCGTCGACATCTACGTCGAGCGCATCGAGAACGCGCTGGGCGAGGCCGTCCTGTCGCGCGACAAGGCGCGCCGCGAGGAGAGCTGGGTCAAGCTCGAGGTCAAGTTCAACGCCGGCGAGAAGGTCGAAGGCCAGATCTTCAACCAGGTCAAGGGCGGCTTCACGGTCGACCTCGACGGCGCCGTGGCCTTCCTGCCGCGCTCCCAGGTCGACATCCGTCCGATCCGCGACGTCGGCCCGCTGATGAACACCCCGCAGCCGTTCCAGATCCTCAAGATGGACAAGCGCCGCGGCAACATCGTCGTCTCGCGCCGCACGGTCCTCGAGGAGAGCCGCGCCGAGCAGCGTTCGGAGATCGTCCAGAACCTCGAGGAAGGCCAGATCGTCGACGGCGTGGTCAAGAACATCACCGACTACGGTGCGTTCGTCGACCTTGGCGGCATCGACGGCCTGCTGCACGTGACGGACATGGCCTGGCGCCGCGTCAACCACCCGACCGAGATCCTCCAGATCGGCCAGTCGGTGAAGGTGCAGATCATCCGCATCAACCAGGAGACGCACCGCATCTCGCTGGGCATGAAGCAGCTGGAAGCCGACCCTTGGGAAGGCATCGGCGTCAAGTACCCGATGGGCGTGAAGGTCTCGGGCCGCGTGACCAACATCACCGATTACGGCGCCTTCGTCGAGCTGGAGCCGGGCATCGAGGGCCTCATCCACGTCTCCGAGATGAGCTGGACCAAGAAGAACGTCCATCCGGGCAAGATCCTCTCGACCTCGCAGGAAGTCGAAGTGGTCGTGCTCGAGGTCGATCCGGTCAAGCGCCGCATCTCGCTCGGCCTCAAGCAGACGCTCCAGAACCCCTGGGAAGCGTTCCGCGACCAGTTCCCGGTGGGCACGATCGTCGAGGGCGAGGTCAAGAACAAGACCGAGTTCGGCCTGTTCATCGGCCTCGAGGGCGACGTGGACGGCATGGTCCACCTGTCGGATCTCGACTGGTCGCGTCCGGGCGAGCAGGTCATCGACGAGTTCAACAAGGGTGACACCGTGCGCGCCCAGGTTCTCGACGTCGACGTCGAGAAGGAGCGCATCTCGCTCGGCATCAAGCAGGTCGGCGGCGACGCCGTCACCTCGGCCCCCGAGGCCGGCGACCTGCGCCGCGGCGCGATCGTCACCTGCGAGGTCACGTCGGTGAACGAGGGCGGTATCGAGGTCCAGATCGTGGACACTGAGTACTCCGCCTTCATCCGCCGCAACGACCTCGGCCGCGACCGCGACGACCAGCGCCCCGAGAAGTTCTCGGTCGGCCAGAAGGTCGACGCGCGCGTCACGCAGTTCGACAAGAAGGCGCGCCGCGTCGGCGTGTCGATCAAGGCGCTGCAGATCGCCGAAGAGAAGGAAGCCGTCGCGCAGTACGGCTCGACCGACTCGGGCGCGTCGCTCGGCGACATCCTCGCCGCCGCGATGAACAAGCGCGACGCCGAGTAAGCTTCGATCCGGGCGGCTCGCGCCGCCCGTTTCACGTGAGACAGAGAGACCCGCGCCGGGCGACCGGCGCGGGTCTTTTTTGTTGCGCCACGCCTTGCCCGGCCATCGGCCGCATGGCATCCGGCTCGCGATCACGGACGTTCCCGAGGACCCGCCATGAGCGAGACGCCCCGCTTCACCCCGATCGGCCGCGGCAAGATCGCGGCGATCGCCACCACGCTGGAAATGCGCGCGCCCGCCCCGCCCCGCCCGGTGCCGGCGGGGCTCGACGGCGAAGTCGTGTCGCTCAGCGGCATCCCGGCGGACGACTATCTCGACCTCTTCCGCCGCGTCGGGCAGGACTACCTTTGGCTCACCCGCCTGTTCATGGCGCGCGAGACCCTGGAGGCGCAGCTCGCGAGCCCGCAGTGCCAAGTCTTCGGCGAGCGCGTCGGCGGGCGTCTCGAAGGGCTTCTCGAGTTCGACTGGTCGGGCGGCGGGGGCGACTGCGAGATCAAGTATTTCGGTGTCACCACCGCGCGCCAGGCCACCGGCGCCGCGCGCCGCCTGATGAACCACGCGATCGCCCACGCCTTCGCGTCCGGCGCGACGCGCCTCTGGCTCCACACCAACACGATGGACCACCCGCGCGCGCTCGCCTTCTACGCGCGCTCAGGCTTCATCGCGGTTGGCCAGGAGGTCGAGATCAACGACGATCCGCGTCTTGCCGGCCTCTTGCCGCGGGACGCGGCGCCCCACGTCCCGATCTTCGAGTAGCGAGCGTCAGCGCCAGCCGAGCGCCGGCGCGACGTGGGTCAGGATCGCCTCGATCACATGGGTGTTGTAGGCGACGCCAAGCTGGTTCGGCACCGTCAGGAGCAGCGTGTCGGCCTCCCGGATCGCCTCGTCGCGCCGCAGCTCGTCCACCAGACGGTCGGGCTCGGCGGCGTAGGAGCGACCGAAGACGGCACGCATGTTGTCGATGACGCCGACCTGGTCGTGCGACGTGTCGCCGCCGAAATAGGCGCGGTCTAGGTCATTCACGATCGCAAAGATCGAGCGCGACACCGAGACGCGCGGCCGCCGCTGGTGCCCGGCCGCCTCGAAGGCCGCGCGGTAGGCGCGGATCTGCCGGGCCTGCTGGACGTGGAACGGCTCGCCGGTCTCGTCGGCCTTCAGCGTCGAGCTCTGGAGGTTCATGCCCTGCTGCGCCGCCCAGACCGCGGTCGCGTCCGACGCCGAGCCCCACCAGATCCGCTCGCGCAGGCCATCCGAATACGGCTCGAGGCGCAGGAGCCCCGGCGGGTTCGGGAACATCGGGCGCGGGTTCGGCTCGGCGAAGCCCTCGCCGCGCAGGAGATCGAGGAACGTCTCGGCATGGCGCCGACCCATGTCGGCGTCGCTCTCGCCGGGGCGCGGCAGGTGGCCGAAATGGCGCCAGCCGTCTATCACCTGCTCGGGCGACCCGCGGCTGAGGCCGAGCTGCAGGCGCCCGCCCGCGATGAGGTCGGCAGCGCCCGCATCCTCCACCATGTAGTGCGGGTTCTCGTAGCGCATGTCGATGACGCCGGTGCCGATCTCGATGCGGCGCGTCCTCGCGCCGACCGCCGCCAGGAGCGGAAAGGGCGAAGCGAGCTGCCGGGCGAAATGGTGGACGCGGAAATAGGCGCCGTCCGCGCCGAGCTCCTCCGCGGCGACCGCGAGATCGATCGACTGGAGGAGGACGTCGGCGGCCGAGCGCGTGGCCGAGCGGGCCGAGGGCGACCAGTGGCCGAAGGACAGAAAACCGATGGACTTCATGGGGCATCTCCTGACGCCGGAACGGGTGGCGGCAGAGGGGGCCGCGCGATGGCCGACAGGTGCTCCCTCGCGCCGGCCCTGTCGAGGTGCGGGACGGTGACCTCATCGTCTCCAAAGCGAGGACCGGTTCCCGGGCCCGCCCACCCCCCGCGACGAAACAACCCAACATCCAACCCGGCGCTTCATGCGTTCAGCGCACATCGAAGATGGAGTTGATCCGATGAACCATCCCAAGATCACGGACGGGGCGAACGACCGGCCGCGCGACGCGTCGATCGGACAAAGTGCCGGCGGCCTCCCTGACGACAGCGGCCGTCCGGTGATGGTCGACGAGGCCGAGGCGGAGCGCCTGGCGCCCAAGCTCGGGCTCGAGGGCGAGGACGAGACCGAGGCGCACCCGTCATGATGGCGCGCGCGTCCTCCATCGCGCGCGGCGTGCTGATCGTCGGGGCCGCCCTGTCGCTCGCCGCCTGCAACCCGACCGCGGGCAAGCGGACCGGCAGCGGCGACGGCCCGACGAACAGCGCGGGTTCGTCCAACACGCCGGGTCAGGCCGTCAACGGCGGTCCGGCCGCCGAATAGCGATCGAATTCCGCAAGCATCGATTCACCAGGCCGGGGGAAATTCCCCGGCCGCTTACCGATCCTTCGGCAGGATCCGCCAGCTTGGGCGGAGAAACGCCGAAGGTCCGACATGATCGCCTCGCAAAAGGCATACACCCACCTCGTTCGACGCGTGCTGCTGCCGATGATCGGTCTGGTGGCCTTGCTTCTCGTCGGCCTTCTGGCGGCGGTGTGGGTCGTCGCCGCGCACCAGACGAGCGCGGCCGAGGGCGAAGAGCTCCGGCTCGTGCGCAGCGCGCTCGCGATGCGCGGCGAATACATGCGCAAGATCGCGCTCGACTACGGCACCTGGGAAGAGGCCTACCAGAACCTCGTCACGGAGCCCGATCTTGCCTGGAGCGACGAGAATATCGGCTTCTGGTCGTCCAGCCACTACGGTTTCGACATGGCGCTGGTAGTGGGTCCGGATGGCAAGGCCGACTACACGGCCGACCACGGCGAACGCGTCTCGTCCTCGGTATCGACCATGCTGCCGGAGGGCGTCGATGCCGTCGTGCGGGCGGCAATCTCGCCCACGGGTGAAGGCGCGGCGTCCGGGCTCCTCCAAAGCGCGGCAGGTCCCGCGATCGTGGCGGCGGCCATCATCCGTCGCAACGAGAACGACCAGCCGGCCGAAGCGGGGCGACACGTCCTCATCCTCGTCGATGCGCTCGATGAAAGGACGCTCACCCAGTTCGAACGCGCCTACCCGTTGGCGCATCTGCGCGTCGCACCGGCGTCGGCGGCCGGCCCGGCTGTGGCACCGATCGTCGACCCCGATGGCCGCACGATCGCGAGCCTCGCCTGGGACGGCGAGCGGCCGGGCGACGACCTCCTGCGGGTCGCCATCCCGATCTGGCTCGCGGTCGCCGTCGCCTTTGCGCTCCTGATCTGGACCGGGATCGGACAGGTGCGTTCGTCCGCCCGGATCGTGGCGGCCAGCGTCCATCGCGCGACGCACGACGCGCTGACCGACCTTCCCAACCGTGTCCTCCTGTTCGAGCGGCTCGATACGGCTGCGCGGGCGCTCGGCGAGGGCGGCGCCCCGTTCGCGATCGCCTATCTCGATCTCGCCGGGTACACGGCGGTCAACGCCCGCCACGGCCATGCCGAAGGCGACAAGGTGCTGTGCACGGTCGCCGCGCGCCTGCGCGAACTCGTCGCCGAGCGCGACACGGTGGCCCGGCTCGGCGGCGACGAGTTCGCGCTTCTCCTGTTCTCGGGTCGCGGCGACCGCGGCCGGCTCAACGCCCTTGCGCGGCGCTTCATCGCGGCGATCGAGAAGCCGATCGCGCTCGGGAGCGGCCAGGAAGCCTTCGTCAGCGCGACGGTCGGCCTGTCGCTCGCGCCCGGCGACAGCACCGACCCGCTCATCCTCCTGCGCCAGGCCGACGAGGCGCTCTATGCGGGCAAGCGGGCCGGCAAGCGCCGGGCCCTGTTCCACGACGCGGTGGAGCGCGTGCTCGCGCCCGCCGCCTGAGGCGCTGCCGCGCCTTTCAGTGCCGGCCGCCGGCCACGCGGCGCACGGGCGCGCGGCTGGCGGGCTGGGCGGCGTGCGCGCTTTCGCGCTCGCCGTCGGTCCGGAACGTTCCGACCCGCTCCGACAGGTTCATCGTCTCGGCCATCAGCGTCTTGGTGGCGGCGGTCGTCTGTTCCACCATCGCCGCGTTCTGCTGGGTCACCTTGTCGACCTGGTTGGCGGCGGTCGCGACCTCGGTCAGGCTGATCGACTGGTCCTGCGCCTTCTGGGCGATGGCGCTGACGAGGCGGCTCATCTCGCCGACCTGCGCGACGATCTCCTCGATGCTCCGGCCGGTCGCGGTGACGAGCTCGACGCCCGCCTCGACATGCTGGCCGGATGCCTGGATGAGGTCCTTGATCTCCTTGGCGGCTTCGGCCGAGCGCTGGGCGAGACCGCGCACCTCCTGCGCCACCACCGCAAAGCCGCGCCCCGCCTCGCCGGCGCGCGCCGCTTCCACGCCCGCGTTCAGGGCAAGGAGGTTGGTCTGGAAGGCGATCTCGTCGATCACCCCGATGATCTTGCCCACCATGTCGGACGACTGCTTGATCACACCCATCGTCTTGACCGCGGAGGCGACGATCTCCTCGCCCTTCTGGGCATTGCGGAGCGCGACGCTCGCCGTCTTCTGCGCCTGCGTTGCCTCGGTCGTCGTCTCGCGCACGCCCTGGCTGACCTGACCGATGGCGGCCGATGTCTCTTCCAGCGCCGCGGCCTGCTGCTCGGTGCGCTGGGCGAGGTCGCCGGCGGCGACCGAGATCTCGGTCATCCCCTCGGCGATGCGGTTGGAGGCGTTCTGGACCTCGACGATCGTGTCGCGCAGCGTCGTGCGCGCGCGGTTGTAGTCGAGCCGCAGCTGGTCGAGTTCGGGCGTCAGGGGCGTCGCGAGATGCTGGTCGAGCCGGCCTTCCGCGAGCGCGCCGAGCGCCCCGCCGATCTGGCTGACGGCTCGGATGCGCGGCGTCACGTCGGTGGCGAACTTCACGATCTTGGCAACCTGGCCCTTGCCGTCGAGGATCGGATTGTAGGAGCCCTGGATCCAGACGGCCTCGCCGCCCTTGGCCACGCGCTTGAACTCGCCGCTCTGGAACTGGCCGGCGCGCAGCTCGTCCCAGAACCTCTGGTAGCCCTCACCGGAACGCTGGGCGCCGTCGAGGAACATCGCATGGTTCTGCCCGGCGATCTCGGACAGCTGATAGCCGAAGGCCTTCAGGAAGGCGGCATTGGCTGTCAGCACCGTGCCGTCGGGGCGGAATTCGATGACGACCTGCGACCGATTGATCGCGGCGATCTGGGCCGTGAAATCGATGTTGGCGAGGCGCTCCTTGGCGTCCGCCCATTCGACGCTGAAGCCGAGGAGCCGCCCGTCGCGGCGCATCGGCGTCACCATCAGGTCGAAGCTCCAGTTGGCGACGCGGATCGTGGCGCTGTAGCGCGACTGCAGCGCGGCCAAAAGCTTGCGCTGGTGCGCCGGGGCCTTGTGGAAGATGTCGATGTTGCTGCCGATGAGGGTCGCCACCGAGAAGTTCGGCAGTTCCTTGCGAAGCTCGGCCTCGGCTTCCTTCAGGAGCTTGGTCAGCGCCTGGTTGACGAAGGTGATGCGCAGGTCCGCGTCGGCGAGCATGACGTTGGCGTTGAGGCCCTCGAGCGCCATCTGGGCGCTGGCGCCGTGCGCGCGGTGGAACAATCCGAAACCCATGTCTTCCCCCTTCGCACGCGCCAGCCGCGTCGAAGTTGCATCCTGCCGGGGTAACATTGATGTGTGGTTAACAACCTATCTATCGAAGGACCGGAGGTTGTGGCCGCCGATGCCGGTCGATCGCCCCCCGTCGCCTCAGTTGCGCACCGTCAGGCACGCCGCGCCGCCCGAGCGCATGCGCCGGCAGAGGCGGTCGGCTGAGGCGCGGTCGTCGAAGGCGACGCGGATGCGATAGTAGGACCTTGCCCCGCGCCCGCCGAGCCGCGTCGTGATCACGGTCGGCTGGTGTCCGGTGAGGAGCGCGCCGACGCGGCCCTGCAGGGCGCGGTAGTCGTCGAGCGCGCGCGCCTTGTTCGGCCCGGCGACGAGCTGGACGCCCCAAGGCGCGATCGCTTCCGCCAGCGCGCTGCGCGTCTCGCGCGGGTTCGACGCCTGGATCGCGGCGAGCGTCGCGAGGCAGTTGGCGCCGGTGTCGGCGTGCCGCCCGGCGTCGCCATCCCGCGCGTCGGCCGTCAGGTTGGCGCCCGTGACGAAGCGCACATGGGCGCGGGTCTCGTCGGGCAGGCTCGCTTCGCCGCTCTGCCAGCGCGCGATCCGGCCTGGGCCGGCATTGTAGGCGGCCGCCGCGAGATCGAGGCTGCCGAAGCTGCCGCGCAGTTCCGACAGGTAGGAGGCCGAGGCCGGGATCGCGGCCTCCGGGTCGAACGGGTCGGTGAGGCCCCGCGCGCTGGCGGTCGCCGGCATGAACTGGGCGATGCCCTTGGCGCCGACGCGGCTGACGGCCTGCGGCCGGAAGCTGCTCTCGCGCCAGATCAGCCGCGTGAGGAACGAGGCGGGCAGCGAGTGGGTCGCCGCGGCCCGGTCGATCACCGCGCAGATCACGGCGCGCGAGGACTCCTCGGCGCGCGCCGCGCCGGCCGTCAGGCTAGCCGCCGCAAGCGTCGCGGCGACGAGGATGGTCGATGGGCGCAAGCGATGGTCCCTCCGGCCGGACCCCTCCGGCGGCCGGGACTATAGCCGCTCGACCTTAACCGACACACCCATTCCTCCAGCCCGTCGCAGCGTCTCTCGACCGTCTGGGACGATGCGGCGGTCGCCGATCCAGCCCCGGCGGGTGTCGATGCGAGTGGCGGGCAAGCGCGGATCCTGTCGGGCGGGGGCCTTCGAGGCGCGCGGACGTCGTGTCGCAGGCCGGCCGCCGATCTCCCGGTTGCGAAGGCTCCGGCGCCCCTGCGGCAGGTGGCCCGGCGAGGAAGGGTAGGGGCTGTGGCCGGGGTCTCGACCGGCGATCGACGCCCGGCCATCGATCGGCCGACCTCGCCAAACCTCGTTCGGGCGGTACCTCTTCCGGCAAGCGCGGTCGCCGCGCTCCGGTCTCCCGGTCGCCGGAGGCCGGTTCCCGGCTGCCGCGCGTTGAAGGAGTACCAGGCCCCATGTCGACCATCACCCAACCGCCGAGCTCCGCCGCGAGCGGGCTGCACGGAATCGTCCTGAGCTTTCCCGTCGCCCTGTTCTCGACGGCGCTCGCCGCGGACGCCGCCTATCTCGGCAGCGCCGAGATCCAGTGGACGAACTTCGCCAGCTGGGCGATCGCCGGGGCTCTGGTCTTCACGGGCCTGACGGTCCTCTTCGCGCTCGCCGGCTGGCTGCGGCATATCCGACGGCCGGGCGGCGTCAGGCGCCTCGCCTATCTCCTGGTGCTGGCCGCCCTGTTCGCGGTCGGCCTCGTCAACGCCTTCCACCACGCGCAGGACGGATGGAGCTCGGTCGGGACCACAGGCCTCGCGCTCTCCGCCGTGTCGACCCTTCTGGCGCTGGTCGCCGGCTGGATGTTCTTTTCCCGGGCGCAGGCGACGGAGATCGTGCGATGACCAAGGCTCTCTGGACCGCCCTTCTCGCCACGCTCGCCCTTTCGGGGTGCGAGGGCAGTGATCCCGCACTGAACCAGACCGGCGCGCAGCCCGACCTGCCGGCGGTGCGCCAGACGCTGGTGCCGCCGATGAACATCGCGACGCCCACCGCCTGGAGCGGTGAGGTGCCGACGGTGCCGCAGGGCTTCACCGTCTCGGCTTTCGCGAGCGACCTGTCGATCCCCCGCCAGATGCTGGTGCTGCCGAACGGCGACGTGCTGGTGGCCGAAGGGCGCGGCGGCCATGCGCCGGCGCTGCGCCCGAAGGACGTCATCGCCGGCGTCATCAAGAAGCGCGGCAATTCGAGCGGCAGCGGCGGCAACCGCATCACCCTCCTGCGCGACGCCGACAATAACGGCCAGCCCGAGGTCCGCACCGTCCTCATCGACAATCTCGACGCGCCCTACGGGCTCGCCCTGGTCGACGGGTTCCTTTACGTTGCCGAGCAGGGCGCCCTGACGCGCTTTCCCTATCAGGAAGGACAGACCGAGATCACCGCGCCGGGCGAGCAGGTGACGAAGCTCCCCTCCGCCATCAACCATCACTGGACAAAGTCGCTCGCGGCGAGCGCCGACGGCTCGAAGCTCTATGTCGGCATCGGCTCCAACAGCAATGTCGGCGAGCGCGGGATGACGGTCGAGGAGGAGCGCGCGGTGGTCTGGGAGATCGACCGCGCGTCAGGCGCCGCGCGCACCATCGCACGCGGCATCCGCAACCCGACCGCACTCGCGATCGAGCCGACGAGCAACGCGCTCTGGGCGGTGGTCAACGAGCGCGACGAACTCGGGCCCCAGCTCGTGCCGGACTACCTCACCTCGGTGAAGGACGGCGCCTTCTACGGCTGGCCCTACAGCTACTGGGGCAAGAATCTCGATCCGCGCGTCGAGCCGCAGCGGCCCGACCTCGTCGAGACGGCGATCGCGCCGGACTACGCGCTCGGCTCGCATGTCGCCGCGCTCGGGCTTTCCTTCGCCCGCGACGGCGGCTTCGGCGGCCCGTTCGCGCAAGGCGCCTTCATCGGCGAGCACGGCAGCTGGAACCGTGAGGACCTGTCCGGCTACAAGGTCGCCTTCGTGCCTTTCGAGGCGGGGCGTCCGGCGGGCAAGCCGGTGGATTTCGCGACCGGCTTCCTGACCGCGGACGGGCAGGCGCGCGGCCGGCCGGTCGGCGTCGCCTTCGATCCCGAGAAGCGCGTGCTCCTGATCGCGGACGACCTGTCCAACACGATCTGGCGCGTCTCGCAGTCCGAACCCGCGCAGGCGTCGCTCACGCCGGCGCGCTAACGCACGGACGCCTCGTCAGACCGTGACGCGCCACGTCATGGTCCGGCTTTCGCCGGGCGCCAGGTTCACGACGCCCGGCTTTTCGCTGAACTCCCCGTCCCAGCCGACGGGGCTTGCCATCGACAGCCACGGCTCGATGCACAGGAACGGTGCGCCGGTGGGCTTCGACCAGATGCCAAGGTCCGGGTAGCCCTCCCACGAGAAGGCGAGCGCGCGCGCCTCGCTTCCGTCGGGCCGCAGCGCGGCGTAGCGCACCGAACGGCTCCGGACGTCCGGCAGCACCAGCGCGTCGTCGGCAAAGAGCGCTTCGGACAAAGGCAGTGTATGCCCCATGAGCGGGATCGGGCGCGGGGGGCCGAGCAGACCGCCGACCACCGACAGCGCCTCGGGCGCTTCGTCGGCGTCGAACACGACGACATGATCCGCCTTCGGCACGTCGTCGACCAGCGGCCAACGGAAGCCGGGATGGGCGCCGAACCCGAAGGGCAGGGTGCCGGGGCCGGGGTTCTCGACGACGGCGACGACGGTGAGCGTCGAGCCCTCGACCGCGTGGACGAGTTCCAGCCGGAAGGGGAACGGGTAGATCGCGCGGCTCGCCGCGTCGTCGGAGAGGCGCATCACGACGCGCGTGGGGCTCGCCTCCGCCACGCGGAACTCGCGGTCGCGCGCGAAGCCGTGCTGCGTCATCGTGTAGGCCTCGCCGTCGTGGCGCAGCGTGTCGCTCGTCAGGCGTCCGACGATCGGAAACAGGACCGGCGCCCGACGCGTCCAGGCCGTGCCGCCCTGCCAGAGGAGTTCCACGCCGTCGCGTCCGCGGATGCTGGAGAGTTCCGCGCCGAGGGGATCGACGGCGACCGTCAGCGTGTCGGTGCGGATGATGATCGGGTCGCTCATGGCGGACGGCTCTCCTCGTGATGTGACCCGGCTTACGATATCGGGCGCTGCAGCGACAGGGGCGGTTTTCCCGCCTCGCAACCCCGGTGATCTGCAGCTAGGAAAGAACTTCCGCCGACCGTTCGCACGAGGACGCCCATGACGACATATCGCATCGCGCTCATTCCCGGCGACGGGATCGGCCTGCCCGTGGTGGATGCGGCCTGGACGGTGCTGGAGCGCGCGGGCGCACTGCATGGCTTCCAGCTTTCGGCGACCCGCTTTCCTTGGTCCTGCGACTTCTATCGGCAGACCGGCGCGATGATGCCGGCGGACGGGATCGAGACGCTGCGGGGCTTCGACGCGATCCTGCTGGGCGCCGTCGGCTGGCCGGCTGCCGTGCCCGACGCCGTCTCGCTGCACGGCCTCCTCCTGCCGATTCGCAAGGCCTTCCGGCAATACGCCAACATCCGTCCGCACCGGCTCCTGCCGGGCGTCGAGGGCCCCTTGCGCCGGCAAGGCTTCGACATCCTCTGCATCCGCGAGAACACGGAAGGCGAGTATTCCGGCGCCGGCGGCCGGGTGCATGTCGGCACGCCTGACGAGGTGGCGGTCGAGACGGCCGTGTTCACGCGGGTCGGCGTCGAGCGCATCCTGCGCTTCGGATTCGAACAGGCCCGCGCGCGGCGCGGCAAGCTCGCCTCGGTGACGAAGTCCAACGCCCAGAAGCACACGATGGTGTTCTGGGACGAGATGACGAAGGCGATCGCGGCCGACTACCCCGACGTCGAGGTGACGCCCTACCACATCGACGCGATGGCGGCGCGCATGGTGATGGCGCCGGACACGCTCGACGTCGTGGTCGCCTCCAACCTCTTCGGCGACATCCTGACCGACCTCGGCGCCGCCATCCAGGGCGGGCTCGGCTTTGCGGCCTCGGCCAACATCAACCCCGACCGCACGGCGCCCTCGATGTTCGAGCCGGTCCACGGTTCGGCGCCCGACATCGCGCACCTTGGCATCGCCAACCCGATCGCGACGATCTGGTCGGGCGCGATGATGCTGGAGCACCTCGGCGAGCGCGAGGCGGCGGCGGGCGTGATGCGCGCGGTGGAAGCGGCCACCGCCAGCGGCATCGGCACGCGCCCCGGACAGGACCGGACCGACGCGATCGCAAGCACCGTGCTGCGGGCGCTCGGCTGAGGGCCCTTGCGGGCGGCGGTCGGTCGCCCGTCAAGTTCATATGATTTGCTTATCATCGCGATGGGCGGTTAGAGGTCGGATCGGCATTGGGAGGTGCCGATCATGACCAAGGGTATCATCGCGGCAGCGCGACTGCCGGGTGTCTTCGGCACCTCGATGGCGTTCGCCACGACCCCGCTCGCGGCACGCGACGGGCCGGACTCCGGCGTTCGCACGGGCACCGCGATCCGCATTGTGCTCGACATTGGCGATTCAGGCCTTGGCCGAACGACCGACACGCGCGGTCGCGCGGGGCGGTCGAGACGGGCGCGGTCGAGGTGCTGACGCTGATCCCCGGAGACGCCGCGGGCTGCTCCGGCCGCCCGTCGTCCCCCTTCCGATGAAAGCGCATGCCGGGGGCTCCGGCGTCCCGCACACACAAAGGAAAGCTGCCATGACCGCCATTCCCCTTCGGGCCGCGGGGCTCGCCCTCGGCCTCGTCGCCCTCGTGCCCGGTCTCGGCCAAGCCGCCGAGGTCGGGCGTGACGAGTTCTTCTGGCTCGGCGAGATGAACAAGGCGACCGCCGTCATCAACAGCGAGGCGGGGTTGCTCCCGAGGGACAAGGTGCCCGGCATCGCCGCGGCGATCACCAGGGTGCTGGCCGACGGGGCCGTGCCCGGCGCCAAGCGCCCCTCGACCGTGATCAGCTTCGAGCCGCTCCTGGTCAAGGCGGGCGGTGTCGAGGTGACGCTGCTGCATGCCGGCCGCTCCAGCCAGGACATGCACGCGACCTACCGCGCCGCGATCCTGCGCGACGATCTCCTGTCGCTGGCCGAGCGCCTCGACGCCACGACGCGCACGCTGGTCGACCTCGCCGACCGGCATCGCGAGACGATCGTGCCGAACTACACCAACGGCGTCGCGGCTCAGCCGAACAGCTATGCGCACTATCTTCTGGGACACGCCGCCGGCTTCGGGCGCGATGCCGCGCGCATCCGCGAGGCCTATGCCCGCGTCGACCGCTCGGCGATGGGCACCACGGTCTTGAATGGCACCGGCTGGCCGCTCGACCGCGACCGGATGGCCGGCTATCTCGGCTTTGCCGGCATCGTCGACAATGCCTACGACGCCTCGCAGATCTCCTCGATGGAGCATCCGGTGGAAGTCGGGTCGATCGTCACCTCGATTGCCCTCCACACCGGGCATTTCATCGAGGACGTGATGACGCAATATGCGCAGACACGGCCCTGGATCCTGCTCGAGGAGGGCGGCGGCAACACCTACGTGTCGTCCGCCATGCCGCAGAAGCGCAATCCCGGCCTCCTGAATTCGACGCGCAGCGACGCCTCCGCCGCGATCGCGCTGGCGCTCGGCCCGATCCTCCAAGCCCACAACATCACGCCCGGCATGAACGACCCGAAGGACGTCGAGGCGAACTCGGCCGTGGTGGCGGCGGGCGTCGAGACGTTGGCCGGCCTCGACAAGGTGCTGAAGAGCCTCGTGATCAGCCCGGAGCGGGCGCTGGAGGAGCTGAACGGCGACTGGACGGCCTCGCAGGAGATCGCCGACATCTTGATGCGCGACCACGGGCTGCCGTTCCGCGAGGGCCATCACGTCGCCTCGGAGATCGTGACCTATGCGCGGGCGAACGGCATCAAGCCGCTCGACTTCCCGTTCGCGGACGCTCAGCGCATCTACGCCGAGACGGTGAAGGGCACGGCGTTTCCGCAGGCGCTGCCGATGACGGAGGCCGAATTCCGCGCCGCGCTCGACCCGGCGGCGATCGTGCGCAACCGAGCCACGAGCGGCGGCCCGCAGCCGGCCGAACTCGAGCGGATGATCGTCGCCGCCCGGCAGAGCCTCGACGCGCAAGGCGCCTGGATCGGCGAACGCCGCGCCCATATCAACGCGTCGCTGGCGCGGCTCGACAAGGATTTCGCTTCGCTGTCGGCTCAATGATCCGACAACGCGGCCGGGCGGCGGTGCGCGCCGCCCGGCCGCCCGTCCCCCTCCTTCGCGAGGGCCGCGAAACCGGTATCATGCCGGCCGTCGCATTCGGGAGACGGGCATGTCGTTGAAGCTTTTCGATCTTTCGGGCCGCATGGCCCTCGTCACGGGCTCGGGCCAGGGCATCGGCTTCTCGCTCGCCGAAGGGCTGGGTCGTGCCGGGGCGCACGTGGTGCTGAACGGGCGCGACGGGGGCAAGCTCG
>NZ_CAJYIU010000201.1 GCF_913775355.1 uncultured Aureimonas sp. | reverse complement strand
GTCTTCGTCCTCGGCCATTCGCTCGGCGGCGCCATCGCGCTCCACTATGCGCGTCGCTACGGCGGCGGGCTGTCCGGATGTCTCGTCTGGAACGCCGGCATGCGCTTCGGCTGGCAGGCGCGCCTCGGCAGCGGGGCGCTGAAGGTCGAGAAGATGCTGAAGGGGTCGGACGTCGCGAGCCTCGTCTTCGCCCGGGCGACCTTCGAAGCCTGGGCGCGGACGGTGCCGAACCGCCGGACCGATGCGGACTGGCTCACGCACGACCCTGCGATTGCCGACGCCTATATCCGCGATCCGCTCTGCGGCTGGACGCCGACCGTCTCGATGGCCGAGGACATCCTCGCGCTCATTCGCGACAATGCCAGCCATGAAACCCTGTCGCAGATCCCGCACGATCTCCCGATTCATTGCCTCGGCGGCTCGCTCGATCCTGCCAGCGAGGGCGGCGCCGAGGTCACGAGACTGGCCGAGCGGCTGCGCGAGGCCGGCTCGCGCGAGGTCGAACTGGCCATCGTCGAGGGCGCACGCCACGAGACGCTGAACGAGGTCGATCCCTTCCGCGCGCAGGCGCTCGACGCGCTCGAATCCTTCGTCGAACGCCATCTGGACACGCCGCCGGCCCGCCCGACGACGGTCGAACCGGACTGAGCCATCAGCTGGCCGGCGGAGGCTCCGGCGTCGTCACCAGGCGAAACTCGCGAAGCTCGGCAGGCGTCAAAACGTAGAGTTCGTCGGCCGGGGTCTGCATGGCGTGGATCCAGAGCCGGGGATCGACGTCCATCGCGACCAGCAGGCTCTGGCATTCGGCGATCGTCGCCTGGATCTGCGCGACGGACCGGTCGAGGTCGCGGACCTGACCGCGATCGCCTCTGGGCACCGCATAGACCTGATGCACCCCGACCCATGCGGATTCGCCTGCCTGCCGCGCAACGCCGCCGGCGAGGACGAGCGGACACGCCGACGCGCAATAACCATCGGCCGGCACTTCGGTCTCGAGCTTACGCTCGCGGATCAGCGTTGCCATCTCGATCGCGTCGCGCACCGAGCCACCCGGCGAATGCAGGGCAAGACGGCGAACGTTCCGGCCTTCGCCGTCCAGAAACCGCCGGAAGACCTCCGCCGTGCCCGCATCGATCCGGCCGACCGCGGAAGCCGCGCCGTCGGCGCCGAGATGGAACGACATGGCCTTCGCCATGGCGTCGCTGGCTGGAGGCGAGTCGTAGCCGGGCAATACGGGTTCGCCGCGATCGGGCGCGACGGGAACCGCGCGCGGGAGATAGGGTCGGATCTGATCGCCCGGCTGCGGGCGAGGCAGGCGAAGCGGCTCGGTTCGTGTCAGGCGCTCATGGTCGCCCGCATCGCCGACGACGTTCAGGACGTCCTGCGCCAGCATCGAAGCTCCCATCGCCAGGACACCGAAGAAGACGAGGCGAAGCACGGCACCGTCCGGCAGCGACAGGAGCCGACGCTCGATCCAGCCCGGCGACGCCAGATGATCGCTCACGACGGCCTAGAGCCTCGCCGTCTTGGCAAAGGGTGCCGGATCGTTCTGCTGGACGATGTCGTCAGCCGGATCGACGGGCGGCGCCTCGATCGGCGGCGTCGCCGCAACCTCGCTCATCAGACGGCGCTGGATGCGCATCGCGCGCATCATGTCGACCGCGCTCATGTCGCCGATCTCGGCGTCTTCCTCCCCTTCCTCGCGGCGGATCTGCTCCTGCACGATGCACAGGATGAAGACGAGGACGGCCGGCAGGAGATCGATCGCGATCGCACCGGCCCAGGACGGCAGGAAGTCGCGCGCATACATCACGACGGCATCGGGGGCGGACAGGGGCGTGAAGCGCACGGTCTCGACGCGCGGCCGTTCCAGAATGGCGTCGGCCGCCGAGGCGAGCGCGAGGCTCTGCTGGCGCACCGCCGTCTCGACCTGTCCGACGACCGCCGTCTGACGGTCCTGCAGCCCGGCGTTGCCTCCGTCGGCGGCGGGAGCGATGAAGGTTCGCCCGAGGTCTTCGGCCGCGCGCTTCACCGATGGCGCCACCGAAGTCTGCTGCAGCGAGCCGATGATGCCGGCAAGCTCGGTCGCCTGCGCCGCGTAGTCGGTGCCGCGCTCCTTGACGCTGCCGTCGGCGGCCACGAGCCGGCGCATCTCGCCGAGCCTGTCGCCGCCCTCCTTGAAAAGAGCACTCACGTCGTCGCGCGAAGCTTCGATCTCCTGCGCGAGGTTCACGAGCTGCGTCGACATCTGGCTGAGGAGCTGCACCACGGTGCCGGACCCCGACGTGCCCGTCAGCGCACCGGACGAGCGCTCCTCATCCGACAGGCGGGCGAAACGCTGCGCGGCCAGCTGGATGTCGGGAAGAAGGCTCTGGGCCGCGAGCGCGTTCTCGTGCGCCTCGTTCAGCTTGCTCTGATACTCCTCCGTCGTGATCGACATGTGCTGCTCGAGCGCGGCCGCGCCCGCCAGCGCGGCGGCGTTCAGCCACGCCGACATGGCCATGATCATGCATGAGCCGATCGCCATGGCGAGATAGAGCATGCGGCGGCCGGACGGCCGGCGGACATGCGGCATGATGCGGATGAGGTAGGACCAGAAGGCGTAGATGCCGACGGACACCGATACGGAGTAGATCACCGCACCGAAGAAGACCGTGGTCGCGTCGCCGTCGAGCAGCTCGCGCACGCCGAGATAGGTGAAGATGCCGCTGGCCGTCGCGAGGATCGCCAGCGTCATGCGCGTGGTCAGTTCGAGCCGGGCGACCTGCCCCCGCAGCGTGTAGGAATGGGACGCGGCCATGCGGCTCCTCGACGGTCGAAGCGCGGACCAACATGCCGCGCATCGACCGTTAAGGGAAAATTAAGGCGCTGGCGAGCCGGCGCCCCCTCGCCTCAGCTGGTCGCGTAGACGAGATCGTTGCCGAGGTGGCAGCGCGCGAAGCGCAGCTCGAGCGGACGATCCTGATAGGAGCAGATGACGCGCTGCAAACGCAGGATCGCGGCATCCCCTGTCAACTTGAAGTTGCGCTTGTCGGCCGCCGTCGCGGCTTCCGCCGTCGCCTTCTCGCGCTTGTGGGTGGCGAGATCCTGGCCGGTCCAACGCGCCGTCGCCATGCTCTCGAGGCCCTCCTGCGACATGGTCTTGGCCGACGCATCGACCCGCAGGAACACCTCCTCGGTCATGAACAAACGGCCGAGATGCGTGCGACGCCGCTCGAACTGGAGGACGGGCGTCCGGCCGTTCACGCCGAGAATGTCCGCAGCCTCCGGCGGCGCCGTGGCGAGCACGACCTTCGCGACCGACACTTCGCCGGAGATCCGGTTGCCGGACCGGTCGAAGACGTTCGAAAAGCGGCTGCGCATCTTGCCGCCTTCGAAGTCGGCGACGATGGTTCCCTTGCCCTGATGACGTTCGAGCAGCTTGTGCTCGGTCAGGATATCGAAGGCCTTGCGCACCGTGCCGAGACTAATGCCGAGGGAACGGGCGATCTCCGCCTCGTTCTCGATGGCCTGGCCGGGTGCCCAGGTCTTCGATACGATCCGGGAGATGAATTCGTCCGCAACCTGCTGGTAGAGCGGGCGGGTATTGAAGGGTTTTGCGAGCGACACCGGCCGTTTCCTGTCCACTATCCTACGGAAGACGGCACACTGTAGATGCAACCTATGCGAGAATGCAACCTATGAGAGTGGTGTGCGCGCAGAAATTTTCGCGCGCGCCGAGACTAGCGGTCATGTGTTCGGCCGCAGCCGGTGACGCGTAGCCTCGATCCACTCTCTGGTTCGCGATTCCGGGTCGGGATGCCGAACGATGTCGGTGACGACGGCCGCACTGTCGGCGCCTCCTTCCCAGACCGGCGGCAGACGTTCGACCGTGATTCCGCCGATCGCAACGAGCGGCAGCGCTCCGATCGCCGCGCGCCAGGCCCGCAGCCTCTCGGGCGTCTGGGGCGCCCATTTCATGGCCTTGAGGACGGTCGGCCAGATCGGTCCGAGCGCAACGTAGTCGGGCTCGGCCTCCAGAGCGGTCGCGAGTTCCGCCTCGTCGTGCGTCGAGAGCCCGAGGCGGAGCCCCGCCGCGTGGATGGCGGCCAGATTCGCCTCCGCCAGATCCTCCTGCCCGAGATGAACGAAGTCCGCCCCCTCGTCGATCGCCAGCCGCCAGTGATCGTTGACGACGAACACGCAGCCGTGCGCCGCGCAGACCGTTTTGCAACGACGGATCTGCGAGCGGAGTTCGGGCGCCGTCATGTCCTTCGCGCGGAGCTGCACGAGACGGATGCCGAGCGGCACCAGCCGCTCGATCCAGTCCGCGTCGGGAAGCACCGGATAGAACGGGTCGAGCGCCATCATGCCAGCACCGCCTTTCCGAAGACGGGGGTGGATGGCGCCGCCATGTCGCGAGGCTCCATTCCGCCGGCATCGAACGCGATGCGCCCCGCCTCGACGGCCAGACGGAAGGCGCGGGCCATCGCGACGGGGTCCGCGGCGCTGGCGACGGCGGTGTTGAGAAGAACGCCGTCGTAGCCGAGTTCCAGCGCATCGGCCGCATGGGAGGGGCGGCCGAGACCCGCGTCGACGATCAGCGTCACGTCGGGAAACTGCGCCCGCATTGACCGCAGCCCGTAGCGGTTGTTGAGGCCGAGACCCGAGCCGATGGGTGATCCCCACGGCATGAGCACCTCGCAGCCGGCAGACAGCAGCCGCTCGGCCACGACGAGATCCTCGGTCGTGTAGGGAAGGACCTTGAACCCCTCGCCGACGAGGATCCGGGCGGCCTCGACGAGACCGAACACGTCCGGCTGCAACGTGTCGGCGTGGCCGATCACCTCCAGCTTTACGAGGTCCGTGCCGAGTAGTTCGCGGGCCATCTGCGCCGTTGTCACCGCCTCCTTCACAGTGTGGCAGCCGGCGGTGTTCGGGAGGAACGCAAGCCCGAGATCGCGGATCTCGTCCCAGAAACCCGGTCCGCCCTTCCCGATCCCCGCGGCCTCCCGGCGCAGCGAAACGGTGACGATCTCGGCGCCCGACGCCATGATCGCCTCTCGCATCGCGGCGGGAGATGGGTACAGCGCGGTGCCGAGCATCAGACGCGACGAGAAAGTCCGGTCGTACAGACGCATGTCAGCCCCCCTTCATCGGCGACAGGATTTCAACCGCGTCGCCCTCCGCGATCGTCGCGCTCCCCCGCGCGCCCCGCGGCACGAACTCGCGGTTCAGCGCCGTCGCCACCGCATCGGGCCGGACATCGAGTTCGGCAAGCAGCGTGTCGAGGTCGCGGGCCGCGACCTCGCAGGGCTCGCCGTTCAACAGGATCTTCATGCGGGCTCCTTGGCGCCGACCAGGATGTCGGCGGCGATCTTCGAGAAGGCGGGGGACAGGAGAAATCCGTGGCGATAGAGGCCGGAAAACGCGATGCCCCGATCGGTGCGGTCGACGCGAGGGAGGTTGTCCGGCAGTGCCGGACGGCGTCCGCTGCCGAACTCCAGCACCTCGGCCTCGGCAAAGGCCGGATGCAGGGCGAAGGCCGCCGTCAGAAGCTCGACGGCCGAGCGAAGCGTTATGCCGCCGGACGCCTCGCTCTCGACCATCGTTGCGCCGATCATGAAGACATGGTCGTCGCGCGGCACGACGTAGATCGGCCAGCGCGGGTGCAGCAACCGGACTGGTCGGCTCAAATCGACATCGGGGCAGCGGACGATCGCCATCTCGCCGCGCACGGAGCGGAGGCGCGGCATAGCCGTCGCAAGGCCGCGACAGTCCGCGACCCGTTCGCCCTTCAAGTCGTGGGGATCAAGCGAGGCATTGAAGCGGACGCGTCCTCCGTCCGCCTCGATCCGGCGCAGGAGATCGCCAAGCGCCCGGCGCGGGTCGAGATGTGCCTCGCCTTCGAAGAAGATCGCCCGCGCGAAGCGGCCGCCGAGATCGGGCTCCAGAACAGCCAAACCTTCGGCATCCAGCCAGCGATGCGCCTGCGTGCGTGCGGCGAACTGATTAAGATCGGCGGCGTCCCGGCCCGAGGCGACCACCAGCGTGCCGTTCGTCCGCACGTCAGTCACGGCCTGCCAGAACGCCACCCCCTCGAGCCCTGGCGAAATGACGCTCCGATCCGCGACGCTCGCCTCGCAGTACGGCGCCAGCATCCCGCCGGCGAGCCACGAGGCCGAAGCGCCGAGATCGGCGCCCTTCTCGTGAACCACGACGTCGCACCCCGCCTCGAAGAGGCGAAGCGCTGTCGTGAGCCCGGCCACACCGGCTCCCAGCACTTGAATGGTCATCGCCGCTCCCCAGCCGCGATCTGTTGCAACAGCGGCCGGAGGGAAAACGCCCGCCGCGGCGAAGGGCGCGACGCGTTTGACGGCGTCCGGCAAGCCCTTCTGGAGCGGGTCACTCCATCCCTACGCCAGTGCGAACTGGATCAGGTTCGTGGGGTCGCCGGGCATTCGGGCCGGCCTCTCAGTTCCCTGTCGGAACTCCCCCTGGAAGGCTTTAGGGTAAGCGATCCGATCCGGCTGTCAATGCCGGGCCGATTAGGGGTTCCTCCGCCTGCAGAATCGGCCCGTCACCGAGCGGCAGATCCGATCGGGCATGGAGGAGGTGTTCCGCGATCGCCTGCGCCGTCACTTCGTCGCCGTTGATCACCGTGTCCGCCCCGGCCTGGATCAGCCGCTCGCGCTGCTCGCCCGAATGAACGCGCGCGGTGATGCGGATGGATGGGTTGGCGGCGCGCGCCGCGTTGATGATCGCCACGGCCTCGAAGCTGTTGGGGAACGCCAGAACGATGTCGCGCGCCCCGGCGACGTTGGCAGCCGCAAGCACCTCCGGCTTCACGGCGTTCCCGACGACCGCTTCCAGCCCCGCCGACCGGATGCGGGCGACGCGCTTGTCCGCATCCTCGATCACGACGAAGGATCGGCCGGCATCCGTCAATCGCTGGGCGATGCGCGAACCGACACGGCCGTAGCCGACGAGGACGAGGTGATCGACGAGGGCAGTCGGCTTGAGGTCTCCCGATTCGATCGCGACGCTGCCGGCCGGGATGTGCGTCGGCACCGTCCCCGCCGGCTGTGTCTGCGGCTCGTGCCCCCGCCCCGGGCCGGACGTCCGCGACAAGACCGACGGCGTCGCTTCGTCGACGGTTCCGCGCTCAAGCCGCTGCCGGAGGCGGTCGATCGAGGAGAAGAGGATCGGGTTCAACATGATCGACAGGATCGCTCCCGCCAGGATGAGATCGCGCGCCTCGGGCGGAAGGATGTTCAACCGCCCGCCGAGTTCCGCCAGGATGAACGAGAACTCGCCGATCTGCGCCAGCGAGACCGAGATCGTGAGGGCGGTCGAGACGGGGTGGCGGAAGGCGCGTACGATGACGAAGGCGGCGAGCGACTTGCCGAAGACGATGATCAGCACGGTCGCCAGGATCGGCAGCGGATCCTCGATCAGGCTTCGCGGATCGAACAGCATGCCGACGGAGACGAAGAAGAGGACGGCGAACGCGTCGCGCAGCGGCAGGGTGTCCTCGGCCGCACGGTGGCTGAGGTCCGACTCGGCCATGATCATGCCGGCGAAGAAGGCCCCGAGCGCCAGCGACACACCGAATAGCGAGGCCGCGCCAAAGGCAACGCCGAGCGTGATGGCGAGGACCGCCAGACGAAACAGCTCCCGCGACCCGGAACTGGCCGTCATCTGCAGCGCCCAGGGAATGATCCGCCGTCCCACTAGCAGCATCAGGACGACGAAGAGGCAGAGCTTGAATACCGTCATCAGGATGACGCCGGAGACACCGAGCCCGAGATCGGTGAAGACGCCGCTCCCACCGCTCGGCGCGGTCCCGCCAAGTGCCGTGGCGAATGCCGGCAGCAGCACCAGGGCCAGCACCATCGCGAGATCCTCGACGATCAGCCAGCCAACCGCGATGCGCCCTTTCCCGGTCTCGATCAGCCGCCGCTCCTGCATCGCGCGCAGAAGCACCACGGTGGACGCGACGGAGAGTGCGAGGCCGAACACGAGTCCCGCCCCGGCCGACCAGCCGAGAAGCCACGCAAGCCCCATGCCGAGCAGCGTCGCGCAGGCGATCTGGACGACGGCGCCCGGCAGGGCGATCGCGCGCACGGACATGAGATCCGCAAGCGAGAAGTGCAGGCCGACGCCGAACATCAGGAGGATCACGCCGAGTTCGGCGAGTTCCGTCGCCAACCCCTGATCGGCGACGAAGCCGGGCGTGAACGGTCCGA
>NZ_CAJYIU010000200.1 GCF_913775355.1 uncultured Aureimonas sp. | reverse complement strand
GAGAGGACCAGCCTGCCTTCGGCCCCTTCGAAAACGCCGACGCCCAGCGGCATGGCCTCGACCACGCTTTCCAGCCAGACCTTGCGACGCTGCACCTCGCGCTCGGCAGCGCCCCGCCGCGTTTCCGTTCGACCGACCATACGGGCTGCCCGAATCAGCCCAAAGGCGGTCACGGCATTGAGGACAACAAGGAGGCCGAGGAAGACGTCGTCGACGTCGAAGGGTTCGGTGGCCGGCGGAAAGGCTCGTCTCACCAGGACGTAGATCATCGAGAGGGCTGTCCCGACGAGAAGCGACGCGGCTCCGAGCCGCAACTGGCGCTGGGCAAACCGATGGACCACCTGCTCGATCCTTAAACCCGTGCGCCCGGGTTTGACCCTTTCGTAGCCGGGACGCGATCGCACCATAGCAGGATTCGAGCCCGCAGCGTGTCGGGGTTTCCCTGATCGGGTGCGACGGTTTCTCCCGAACGTCGCCTCGGGAAACGTCCCGACAACGCATGCCGGCCAACCCGGATGGCTCGCCCCGGCCTTCCGGGCGCAGGTTCGCTCCGTCGACGCCACCCGGCGTCCGGCCAACTCGCAACTCAAGACTGGGAGATCAGACCATGAAACGGATCATCATCGCCGCCACCGCCGCTGTCCTCGCCCTCTCCACGGGCTACGCGGGCGCGGTGTCGGTCGGAAGCGGCAACGGGAACGGCAACGGCAACGTCGGGATCGGCAACGGCAACGGCAATACCGGCGCCCTGAACGGCAACTTCAACGGCAACGGGAACTACGGCCTCGGGAACGGCAACCTCAACGGCAACGCCAACCACGGCATCGGCAACGGCAACGCCAACGGCAACTCGAACTACGGCGGGTTCAACGGCAACGCCAACGGTAACGGGAACGTCGGGTTCGGGAACGGCAACCTGAACGGCAACGGCAACTGGGGCGGCCTGAACGGCAACGGGAACGGCAACCTCAACGGCGGTGCCTTCAACGGCAACGGCAACGGCAACATGAACCGCTGACCGACGGTCTCTAACCCGTGTCGCGGTCCGACAACCCGCGACACGGCCTTCAGCTTCACACCATCGACAGGGAGGTCGTCATGTCGAAAGGGGCATTTACGCTCGCGGTCCTGATGACCGCCTCGCTCGCCGCCGCGCCGACCCATGCGATCAGCATCGGAAGCGGCAACGGCAACGGCAACATCGGTTTCGGGAACGGCAACAACAACGGGAACGCCAACGTCGGGATCGGCAACGGGAACGGCAACGGCAACGGGAACGGCGCCCCGCAAACCAACGGGAACTGGGGCGCCTTCAATTCAGGGACCGGCAACGTCGGCGCCTTCAACGGTGGGACGGGCAACGTCGGTGCCTTCAACGGCAACGGGAACGCCAATTCCACCAGCGGCAACAACAACACGGGTTCCTTCAACGGGAACTTCAACGGGGGCAGCTTTAATGGCAACGGCAACCTCGGCGCCGGGAACGGCAACTTCAACGGCAACGGGAACCACTGACGCGGGTGGCAGGGCCGGTGCGGCAGGACACCGCTCCGGCCTCAGCCATGTGTCCGTCCTTCGTCTCAGCGTGTTCGTCATCGCCTTCGCCCTCGCGACCCTGATCCCGCCTCTTGGGCACGCTGCTTGGGGCGAGGGAAACGGCAATGGAAACGGCAATGTCGGGAACGGCAACGGGAACGGCAATTCCGGCAACAACAACGGCAACGGCAACCGCGGCGACAACAACGGCAACGGGAACGCGGGTTCGGGGCAAGGCAACGGCAATGTCGGTAACGGCTTCGGCAATGGTGGAGGGAGTGGCTCGACGTCCAGCAGCGGAATGTCGAGCGGGAGCGACCGAGGACAGAGCGCCTTCTCCTGGGCGGATCTTCTGAACGACCTGACGATGCGGCCTTGGCATGCGCATGACGGCAGGGTTCGGAAGCCGTAGGCCGCGAACCCTTCGGAGGGCAGGTCGGGCGAATCAGTCCTCGCCTCGCCTTCGCCGGGCCGAAGTGCGTCCGCTTTCGGACTGGCTCACTGACTCCTCGAAGGACTCATTTGGGTCGAAAGGGGTTGGACCGACCGATACTTGGAACGGCACCGTGCCCTAATTGCGAAGCTGGCCTCCGAACCGCAGACGTCAACCGAACCGTCGGACAGCCCAGTCGACGAACGCCCTCAACCTCGCGCTCTGTTGCCTGCTCGGCGGGTAGACGAAGTGAAACGCAAGGGGCGGCCGTTCCCATTCCGCCAGCACGGGTACGAGTTCCCCGGTATCCAGAGAAGGCCGAACGAACCGCTCCAGGTTCTGCGAGATGCCCAGTCCCCGGCGCACGAGCTCGATCTGACCTTCCCCGTCGTTGGTCGAGAAGTTGCGGCAACCGACTTCCGTCCGCTTCCCCGAGCGCTCGAACACGAGTGGCGAGGGGCGCTCCGTCGCCGCTGAGAAGTAGCCGACCACCGCGTGCCCGTGCCTCAGGTCGTCGGGTGTCGCCTTCGATACCGCGTGAAGCACACGGAGCGGGAACGGGTCGTCGCCGGAAACTGGGCGGTCAGCCCACCAGGAAGTGTCCCCTCGCCCATGCTTGGACGTAGGCTTGAAGCTTTGGGAGCCCCTGCGTTTGCGCGACGATGAATTCGGGAAGCGTCTCGACGCGGAGCGCCGGGTAACGCGCGATCGCATCCAGGAGGGAACTGGTCGCCCTCATCGCGGCGAGGTCGCACTGCCCGCCGGACCATAGCCTACGCAGGGATCCCAGTACGACCCTCAGGTGCGAGCGGAAGTCAGCGTTCGGGGTGCCGATATATCTACCCAGCAGGGCCACCCCGTCCCGGTAGGCGGGATCGGGGTCGCGGGCCAGTTCGACGACGGTCTCTGGATCGATTGCTACATGGGCGTGCCGCCGCGCGGCGAGCCCGGCGACGAGCCGTGCATACCGCTGACCGTCGATGTGGCCCCTATTGCGAGCGACCATGAACACGACCTGCAACCAAGCACCCTCGGCCTCGAGTAGGGAATGGCCGATCGCCCGGGATGCGCGGTCCTCGGTCAAGTGCAGCATCCCCTTCTCCCGGGCGACCAACGCCGCGTCCATGATCCCAAATCCCATGGACGAGAGTGCCGAATGGACGTGACGCTCAAGCGACACGGGCGCATGGGCGACGATCGGCTCGCAGTACCGATCGAGCGTTCCAAGGAACTGGTCGAGCGTACGTGCGGCGTTCCGATGTCCCTCTGCGGTTCGTTCCTCGAAGTGGAAGCGCCCGTTCAGGAAGCTGGCGATCCCGCCACCCTTGTGGTCGCCCCCGGCTTCGTCGCGCATGGCCTGCAACTCGTCGATCGTGCTGCGCGGGACAAGAAGGCGCGGGAACAGGGAGCGGAGGATGTCCATGGCATCGAGATCGAGGACGGTCCAGGCACATAGGGTGTCGAGGACGGCGCCGCGTCTGCGCCCCCTTCGGATGGCCCCGAGCGCAAATTGCCGCTCGCCCCCCAACCCTAAGCATGTGTCCACGTCGCGTCCCGTTGCCGCAAGGGTGGCGGCGAAGGAGATCGAATCCCCTGGCGCGCTTGCCCACACTTTCATGGGCAAGCGGCCCGACGCATAGGCCTCGAAGACGCGGTCCCGCTGCTCCCCCCTTTGGCGGATTACCTCCAGCACGGGCTCGATGTTGTCGCCTTGGGCCCGGAAGCGCCAGAACCCTCGATGCTCTGGAAAGCGCGCCTCGAAGTTTTCGGACACATCATGAAAGGCGTGAAGCCGACCGTGCATCACCTTCGTCAAGGTCCAAGTGTCGCCCTGCCCAAACGGAGCGTCCAAGGCGTAGCGATGACCGACCCCGTTTCCGGTCACCGCCCGTGCGAACGGATGGGCTGGAGAGACGACGCCCTCGGCGGGGCGGTCGGTACCGTCCTCGATCAGGTAGGCGCGGACCCCGCCATCGACGTTCGTGCATTCCACCCACGTGTCGACGCCGGCCAGTCGCACGGCCCCGGCGACGCGTTCCAGGCCGGCCGCAAAGGCGAGGCCGACCCATCTCGCGTTGATGTCGGGGTCGTGCCGGTTGGAGCGGAGCGTGCGGTAGCCGAGTTCGAGCGCATCGTCCGGTCGACGGGCGCGCAGCAGCAACTGGGCGAACGTCATGCGGTCGGAGGGTTCGCCCTCGACCATTCCCGGCTCCATGCCCTGGAGGAGGGATGCGATCCTGCTGCCCCGGCCGGACCGCAAGAGGCATTGCGCGACTTTCGTCACCGGATCGACCTCGTTCGGATGACGACCCGCCAGGCTCCGGAAACATCGCTCGGCGGCCTCGACGTCGCCACGGTTGAAATGCATCGCGCCCTCGAGATGCAGGACCGCGTCGGTGTCGCGAAGGTCGCTGGGTAGTTCGTCGAAAGCCTCGGGCCCGCCCTCGAGTGGCGGCTGGACGTAGGCATACGCGCTGGCGAGAAGAAGGCGGCTCTCCGCGTCCGCGCGGTCGCCCAGCCTCCCGCTCAGGAGTTGCACGACCGAGAACAGGTCGCCGCGTCCCTGTGCAAGGCGGGCCAGCATGATCCGATCGGCTTGATGGGTGTCGTCCTTCACCATCGCCATGGCGTCCTCGAACGCCCCCTCTGCCTCGCCGGGAAGGCTGAGAAAGTCGGCAAGGCGCGAGACCATCACCATCGCGCGGACCGACAGCCGGCCGGGACCGCTTCGCATCCTCTCGACGAGCACGATCGCGTCTTTGCCGTCGACCGGCACGACTTTGGTCTTCGCGACCTCGACCAACACGTCGACGACTGGCCTCTCGGCTGCGGGCAGTGTCACGAGATCGGACTCGCCGAGCTGTGACAGGAACACATATTCGCCGAGGCTCGACGCGATCTGTGCCTTCACCAAGAGCTGGTGGCCCGTGTTGCCGAGCTTCGGAAAGACATCCCTTGCCCATTCGACGTCGCTGGTTTCGTGCGCGACGATCGCGGCTTTCAGAAGGAGCGAGGCGTTGTCTGGCGCGATGGCGAGTCCCTCGCGGACGATGCGTGCCGCATTGGTGGTGTCGCCCCAACCAAGGGCTGCCGCGGCGGCGTTATGGCAGAGGGCCAGCGCGTCCTCCGTTTCCCGCTCCTCGGTCGCCGCTTCCTTCTCCCAAAGTCGCGCAAGGTCATGCGCCGCTTTCTGCAACGAAGAGCGCATGCCCTCGGCCAAGGCCCACTCTCCGCGATCGAACGCCTCGATCACGTCGGATAGGTCCGCCTCCGCCGCCACGCGGACATACTGGTCGTCGTCCGGATCGCGCTGCCGGGCCTCGCGGGCCAACCCGCGCCACGTTACCCCGTCGCCCCGAGCGCGATGGTGGGCGAGCATGTGGCGCCGAACGATATCGGAATCCCTGAGCGGCTCGGGGATTCGTGTGACCGGATCGGCCTCCCCTGCCATCGATGCGGCCTGAACGACATAGGCGGCAACGGTTTCGTCGGATGGGTCCTTCGCGAGGCAGTCCGCGCCTAGTTCCACCGCCTCCGGAAAGCGCCGCAGGACAGTCAACGCCAGAATTTTGTTGGCGAGCGCCTTTGGATCCTCCGCCGCGTATTCGGCGGCGGCCATCAGTTCCGCTGCACCCCTGTCCTCGTCGTCAAGGCGGAGGTAGCAGTGACCGATCAAGGTGCGAACGCGGAACCGGATGCGGTCGGAGCAGTCAGCCGGCAACCGCCCCCAAAGCTCCTCCAGGCGCCCCAAAGCCGTAAGGGGCCGGCCGCCGTTGAGCTCCCTGTCGCGGTATCCGTCGATCTCCGCGTCTAGGTGCGCTTCAAGGGCTTGGGCGACCTGCCGCGTAGCATCCAGGGCTGTGTTCGTGGCGACCTGCGCGGAGAGCCTGTCGAACCCCGAAGTTACGAGGACGCCCATCTCCCCGAACCCGGCCACCATGTCGGCACCACTGCGCTCTTGGCCGTCGCGGAGCATGTCTAGCCCCTCGAGCATCCTCGCGCCGAAAGCGCTGTGGGTCGGATCGAAGGCATAGAGCGCATCCACAGAACGTTGGATCTCGCTTTGGAGCGAGTCCCATCCCATCACGCGGACCAGGACCTTCCGCCCGAGCTTTCGTTGCTCCTCGGTGATTTTGAGGGCGACACCCTCGATCGAGCTGTCATCCGGAGCGGTCGTCGTCAGGACGTATTCGGAGAGATTCGGAAGGTACCCAATCGCCCTGTCGAAACCTTTCCGCAGTTCGGCCTCTGTGACCGCCTGCCCCTGCCCCTTGCACTTGCACTGGATACCAACGAGCTTCGCGGGATCCCTGTCCTCGTAGCCGACCATGTCCAGACCGTATTGGTCCTGACCGCCGCGGCCGAACCGCTTCAGTCGCCGGTCACCGAGGATCTCCTGCCAGAGCACGGCGGAGGCACGTTCGAACGCCTGCCAATCCGCTGGTGGGTTGATCTTCGTCTGTGCCAAGACCGACATTATCGCGGCCACTCCGTTCCATAGCCCTTGTCACTATCTCGACCGAGAATAGCGCTAGCGCGCGTAGAACAAGGCGTCCGCAAGCGTTCATCATTCGTTCACAGCAGAGGCGCAGCCAGGAACAACTTTAGCCATAGCCGCAGCACCATCCGTTTGCGAAGGGACATGCGCTCACACGCTTGATGCCCTTTTGAAACGCGGCGGCACGGTCGGCGACAACGCTCTCGATTCCCTTGAGGAAGAAGTGGATCTCTCCGCTCTTGCGGTAACGACGCGGACCGGGACCAGACGCACGCACGACAAGTAAAGCGACTTCCTGATCATGGGCGTCGATGCGTTGGGGCTCGGCACTGACGGCTCGTGACGCGGCACCGCTCACATCTGCACCCAGCAACTCGAAGACTGTTCATCGGCGACAGAATGAGATCGTCATCGGGAACGAAATTGCCGTAGGCGCACGACCTTCGGCGTTGATCCTCACACCTCGTGAAGGGGCAACGCTATGACTGACGGCGACATGGCGTCGTCCATGGCGAGCTACGGAATACAAGCTGACACCAGGGCCATATTTGGTGTCTGCGGCGGGATTCGAACCCACGACCCCAGGATTCATACCACTTCGGCTTTCGCCGCCGCCTTGTGGCGTTCGTGGTCTGGACTGTCCCTTCACCGTAGACCGAAGTCCGTAGGTGCTGCCCTACCAGTCTCTACACCTTCCGGATCGCTCCGGCTTGGCTCGGGATCGGCACCGCGCGAGAGCGAGAAGCGTTCCCCGACTTTGAGCAGATCCGGCGCGCACTTTCGACGCACGCCGCCCAATTACTTTCAGGAATCCTGTGCTCTATCCTGCTGAGCTACGCAGACAATGAACATGACGAAGGCCAGTGCGCCTGCGTACATCCACTTCAAGACCGTACCGCATTGAGTATCTCGACACAAGCGAGCGCAGCCGGAGTGTGACCAGCGTGTTCCGCATACAAGTTGGGTTTGAGGACGGTGCGATCTTCCGGCAAGGACGGGCAGGTAACTTTACCACACTCGAAAGCCAATGGAATCAACGGCTGGTAAGCTGGTCGCCTATGGAACGTGCTCTATCCTGCTGAGCTATGAGACCGACCGCCCTCACTTTATACGATCGCCCCGCGGAGGGCCAGTCTCGGCTCAGGTCCGCGTCGGGTCGGCCTGGAGAAGCAGGACGGCGCGGCCGTCCGCCAGTTCGACGCTGACCTCGGGGCCCGCGGCCTCGTTGCTCTGCGTGAGGATCGAGGCGAACGGAATGTCGGCCTCGTGCAGCGGAAAGCGCGCGCCCTCGATCGTCAGGCCGGAAAGGTCGGAGAACTTCAGGATCGAGAACTGCGCGCCGGGCTCCGTCGCGAAGCTCTGCCGCCGCTCGGTGAGCGGATAGGCCCACTCGTGTCCGTCGAAGAGGACGACCGGCCGCCCGGCGGCGCTTTCCCGCAGCGCCACGACCAGATGAGAGAAGACATGGTCGGTGCGCCCGCCGCAGGCGCCGACGAGCAGCACCGAGCCGGCGCCGCGCGCGAAGTCCTCGGCGATCGCGATCTCGCCGTCGGTCCGGTCCTTGTCGCGCGGCCATTCGTGGCGCGGCACGCCGTCGGGCGCCTCGCCCCGGTGCGAATCGAAATCGCCGACCCAGAGCTCGGGGCGAAGGGCGAGCGGCGCGGCATGCGCGATCCCCGCGTCGGCCGCGATCGTGCGCGTGCCGCGCACCTCGGACAGGAGGCGCGGCGTGACGTGGATCGGTCCGGCGAGTAGGATCGTGAAGCGGCTCATCCGTCCAGCGCATAGCGCATCGCCGACGGGCTGGGGAGAGCGTGGCACGAGCCGCGGCGCCCCCTTGCCCTCGCCTGCCGATCCGGGCAACGTGATCGTCGCTCACACGGGGTGCCCATTTCGGGCTGAGAGGCGCTGCGCCAACCCGCTGAACCTGATCCGGCTCGTACCGGCGGAGGGATGGGGAGCGTCCGCGACGGGACGTCGAGGGGGCGCGCTTCGAACTCCGGCAAGAGGAGTTCCGCCCATGCGCCCCGCCGTTTCCGCCCTTCTCTCCGCGATTGCCTTCGCTTGGCCGTCCGTCGCAGCGGCGCAGGATTCCGCAAGGCCGGTCCTCACGGTCTATACCTACGAGAGCTTCACGCCGGACTGGGGGCCGGGACCGCGCATCAAAAAGGCGTTCGAGGCGCAGTGCGGCTGCGATCTGCGCTTCGTCGGCCTCGAGGACGGCGTCGCCATCCTGAACCGCCTGAAGCTCGAGGGCGAGCGCACCGAGGCCGACATCGCACTCGGGATGACCGCCGAACTCGTGCCCGAACTGAAGGCGACGGGCCTCTTCGCCCCGTCCGGCGTCGACCTTAAGCCGCTGACGATACCCGGCGGCTTCTCCGACGATACGTTCGTGCCCTTCGACTATTCCTATCTCGCCTTCGTCTACGATTCCGAGAGCATCGCCAACCCGCCCGCGAGCCTCGCCGAGTTGGTGGCCGGCGATCCCGACCAGAAGATCGCGATCCAGGACGGGCGCACCTCGACGCCCGGCCTTGGTCTTCTCCTCTGGATGAAGGCGGTCTTCGGCGACCAGGCGGAGGCGAAGTGGGCCGAGCTCTCGCGCCGCGTCCTGACCGTGACGCCTGGCTGGAGCGAGGCCTATGGTCTCTTCACCAAGGGCGAGGTGCCGATCGTCCTTTCCTCCACGACCTCGCCGGCCTACCATCAGATCGAGGAGGGAACGGACCGCTACAAGGCCGCCGCCTTCTCGGAAGGGCACTACCTCCAGGTGGAGCTCGCAGGCATGCTGCGGACCTCGCGGCAGCCCGAGCTCGCACGCCGCTTCCTCACCTTCATGCTGACACCTGAGTTCCAGTCGATCATCCCGACCGGCAACTGGTCGCTGCCCGCCGCCCCGACCGGCGAGGCCCTGCCCGCCGCGTTCGAGACCCTCGTCCAGCCGTCGCGCCCGCTGGCGATTCCGGCCGCCGACGTCGCCGCCCACCGCACCGAGTGGACGGCGGAGTGGCTCCGGGGCCTCGGCCGCTGAGGACGGGCGATCACCCGGGCGCGAGCACCGGGGCAGACGCCCGGCACCGGCGCCGGGCCGGGGTGCTGGCGGCGGCCTTCGTGCTCGGCTTCTGCCTCCTGCCTTTCGCTTTTCTGCCGCTTCTGGCCGGCATCCTGCCGGCCTCGCCCGTCGCTCTTCTCGCCGACCCCTATCTGCGATCGGTCCTCGGCTTCACGCTCCTGCAGGCCGTTCTGTCGACCCTCCTTTCGGTCGCGTTCGGCGTTCCCTTGGCGCTGGCGCTGGACCGTCTTCGCTTCCCCGGTCGCGCGCTGCTCCTGCGCCTGTTCTTCCTTCCGCAGGCGCTGCCCGTCCTCGTCGGCGCGCTCGGACTCATCACCGTCTTCGGCCGCAACGGGATCGTCGCCGACGCCTTCGTGCTCGCCGGACTTCCGCGCCCCTCGATCTACGGCCTCACCGGCATCCTCGTCGCGCACGTCTTCTTCAACATGCCGCTCGTCGCCCGGCTGACCCTCGGAGGCCTGTCGGGCGTGCCCGCGGAAAGCTGGAAGATCGCCGGGCAGCTCTCGCTGTCGCGCTGGGCGACGTTCCGGATCGTCGAATGGCCGGTGATCCGGCGCACGCTCGGTCCCGCCGCCGGTCTCGTGTTCATGCTCTGCGTCACGAGCTTCACGCTCGTCCTCGTGCTCGGCGGCGGGCCCGGCGCGACAACGCTCGAGGTCGCGATCTACCAGTCGCTGCGCTACGACTTCGATCCGGCGCGCGCCCTCACGCTCTCGCTCGTCCAGGTCGGGCTGGTGGCGCTGCTGCTCCTGCCGACGACCGGCTTGACCGGATCGGCGGATGCGGGGTTCGGCCTCGCGCAGGCCAGCCGGCGCTTCGACCGCCCCCCCGCGATCGCGCGGGTCCTCGACATCGCGATCGCGGGGGTGGCGACGGCCTTCCTCCTCGCGCCGCTCCTCGCCATCCTCGCGGCGGGCCTTCAGGCCGATCTCGGACGCATCCTCGCGGACCCCGCGTTTCTGGCCGCGCTCCTGCGTAGCCTCGTCATCGCGTTCAGCGCGGCGCTCCTCGGCCTTGCCCTGTCCGTCTGCCTCGCGCTTGGGGCCAGCGGTGCGGGGCGCGGCGGCGGCCGGTTTCTGGCGCTGTCGGGCAGCCTTGTCCTCGTCGTGCCCCCCATCGTCGTCGGAGCCGGCTGGTTCCTCACCCTTCGCGAGGTCGGCGATGTCGCGCTGTTCGCGCCGGCGGTCGTCGTCATCGGAAACGCCATTCTCGTCGTGCCCTATGCGACACGCATCCTGTCGCCCGAGATCGCGGCCATCGCGCGGCGCCACGGCCGGCTCGCCGACGGGCTCGGCCTCTCCGGCCTCGCCCGATTGCGGCATGTCGAATGGCCCGCGTTGCGCCGTCCGCTGGCGCTCGCCGGCGCCTTCGGCATGGCGGTTTCGCTCGGCGATCTCGGGGTGGTGGCTCTCTTCGGCAATTCCGACCTCGTCACCCTCCCCTATCTCCTGCTCCAGCGCATGGGCAGCTACCGCTCGACCGACGCGGAAGGCATCGGGCTTCTCTTGGCGCTTCTGTGCCTCGGACTGATTCTCCTCGCCGAACGTGGCCTCGGCGGCCGAAAGGCACCTAAATGAACGCCATCGAACTCGACGCCGTCACCTTCGTGCACGAGGCGAGCGAGATGCGGTTCGATCTTCACGTCGCGCGGGGCGAATGGCTGGCCGTCATCGGCCCCTCGGGCGCGGGAAAATCGACCCTTCTCGACATCCTCGCCGGCTTCCTGAAGCCCGATTCCGGCACGGTGCGCTTCGAAGGGCGCGACATGACGGACCGCCCACCGGCCGAGCGCCCGATCAGCATGGTGTTCCAAGACGACAACCTCTTCCCTCACCTGTCGGCCGAGCGGAACGTGGCGCTCGGCATCAGCCCGACATGGCGGCTGCCGGAAGCCGCCCTTGCCCGGGCGCGCGATGCGCTGACCCGTGTCGGGCTCGGCGCCCTCGCCGGGCGGTTGCCCGGCGAATTGTCCGGCGGCGAGCGTCAGCGTGTGGCGCTCGCCCGCGCGTTCCTGCGCGAACGGCCGATCCTCGCGCTGGACGAGCCCTTCGCGGCCCTCGGGCCGGCTCTGCGCGGCGAGATGCTCGACCTCCTCGATCGCCTGCGCACCGAGGCCGCCCGGCCGCCCGCGATCGTCATGGTCACGCATCATCCGAATGATGCCCTCGGACACGCCGACCGCGTGGCGTTTCTGGAGGCGGGACGGATCGTCCTCAGCGGCACGCCGGACGAGATCCTGTCGGGGCGCCATCCCCGCGTTGCCGCCTATCTCGGTGCGACGCGGGGATCCGAACCCTAATTTGGTCCCTTTCCTCGATCATGGGGGCGAAGGTCGGGCGAGGCGTTTCATGGCATCCTGTGACGCGCCGGCCCTTCCACGGCTCGGCCCTGATCGGCTAGACCGGAAGACGATCCGGACGGATCGGCATCTGTGGGGACATTCTGGAATGCGGCAACGGGCGCGGCCAGCGGGAACGGAGCGGGCGGGGAACGGCATGGGCCGGGCCCTGCGCACAGGTTTCGCACTGCCCTTCGCGCTGTGGCTGGCCGGCTGCACCACGCTGACCGGCGGGCTGGAGGACGTGGCAAGCGGCGCGGGCACGGAGTCGAGCCTCGTCGCCCCGGTCAACCGCGCCCCCGTGTCGTTCGAGGCGGTGCAGTCCAACGATCCCCAGTCGCCCATCGGCAAGTCGCAGCATCCGCGTATCCTCGCGGCCTATGGCGGCGCCTATTCCGACCCGAAGCTCGAGCGCATGCTGGCGGGCATCGTCGGCAAGCTGAACGCGGTGTCGAGCGATCCCGGACGCGCCTACTCGATCACCGTCCTCAACTCGCCCAACATCAACGCCTTCGCGCTGCCCGGCGGCTTTCTCTACGTGACGCGCGGTCTTCTCGCGCTCGCCAACGATTCAGCCGAGGTCGCCGCCGTGCTCGCCCACGAGATGGGACACGTGAAGGCCAACCACGGCATCGAGCGCCAGCAGCGCGAGGAAGCGGCCGAGCTTGCGGGCCGCGTGGTGACCGAGGTCCTGGCGACCGACACCACGGCCGCACGCGCGGCGCTTGCGCGCGGACGGCTGAATCTCGCAAGCTTCTCGCGCAACCAGGAGCTTCAGGCCGATGCGATGGGCATCAAGCAGACCGGCGACGCCGGCTACGATTCCTATGCCGCCGCGCGCTTCCTGAAGGCGATGGATTCGTTCTCCTCGTTCCGCAACGCGTTCCAGGCGAGCAATCCGAACCTCGACTTCCTCGCTTCACACCCCGCCGCGCCCCAGCGCGTCGAACTCGCACGCCGCCACGCCAGCGCGTTCGGCCCGCCCGGCACCGGCGTTACCGACCGCGACCGCTACCTCGCCGGCATCGACGGCATGCTGTTCGGCGACACGGCGTCGGAAGGCTACGTGCGCGGGCGCACCTTCTACCATCCCGGCCTCGGCATCACCTTCGGGGTGCCGGACGGGTTCGTGATCGACAACACAGCCGAGGCGGTGCTCGCGACCGGCCCCGGCGACACGGCGATCCGCTTCGACGGCGTGGCCCTGCCGCCCTCGACGACGCTCTCCGACTACATCCAGAGCGGATGGGTCGGCGGCCTCGACGCCTCGACCATCCGGCCGATCCGCATCGGCGACCTCGAAGCCGTCTCGGCGCAGGCGGTCGGCGGGTCCTATGTCTTCAACGTCACGGTCATCCGCGTCGGCAGTCAGGTCTACCGGTTCCTGACGGCGCTCCCGGCCGACGCCGCCGCGCGCCTTCCGCAGATCGCCGACAGCGTCGCCGGATCGTTCCGGGTGCTGCGGCCGGACGAGCGCGAGCAGTTGAAACCCTTGCGCGTTCGCATCGTGACTGCGCGTGCGGGCGATACCGAGCGCTCGATCGCCGATCGCATCCAGGGCGTGGACCGCAAGGTCGAGATGTTCCGTCTCCTGAACGACCTCGAAGACGGGTCGGGCGTGCGCACGGGCGAGCGCTACAAGATCATCGCGGAATAGGCCCGAAGGGTGCCTCGGAAACGAAGAAGGCCGCCTCGAGGGCGGCCTTCTTCGTTTCCGATAGTTTCCGATGAGGCTCAGGCGATGAACGCCGCCTCGTCGGGATTGGCCTGGAGGAGCGCCACGCGCAGCTTTTCCATGGCGCGCGTCTCGATCTGGCGAACGCGCTCCTTGGAAATGCCGAGCTTCGAGCCGAGCGCTTCCAGCGTCGCGCCATCGTCCTGCAGACGGCGCTCGCGGATGATCTTGAGTTCGCGCTCGGACAGGACGCCGAGGGCCGAACGCAGCCAGATCACCCGGCGCTCGTCGTCGATCGAGGCCGAGACCATCTCGTCAGGCAGCGGGTCGTTCGACACCAGGAAATCCTGACGGTCGGCGGAGCCCGATTCGTCCTCCATCAGCGGCGCGTTCAGCGAGCTGTCGGGGCCCGACAGGCGCGAGTCCATCAGCGCCACGTCGCCTTCCGACACTTTCAGCGCCGTCGCGATCTCGCGGTACATCTCGGTGCTGGAGATCTTCTCGGTGCCCTGGTTGAGGCGCGCGCGGAGACGACGCAGGTTGAAGAACAGGGCCTTCTGCGCGGATGACGTACCGCCACGCACGATCGACCAGTTGCGCAGGATATAGTCTTGGATCGAGGCGCGGATCCACCACGTGGCGTAGGTCGAGAAGCGCACCTCGCGCTCCGGCTCGAAGCGGGCAGCGGCCTCCAGAAGACCGACATGCCCCTCCTGGATCAGGTCGTTCATCGCAAGGCCGAAGTGACGGAACTTGGACGCCATCGAAATGACGAGGCGCATGTGCGCCGAGGTGATCTTGTGAAGGGCGGCCTGGTCCTGATGCTCCTTCCAACGCACCGCCAGTTCGTATTCCTCTTCCCGCTGCAGATAGGGGGCGGCCATGGCGGCTTGGATGAGGTGACGACGCGTCGATTGGGATTTCATGGGCCCGGACCTTCCATGTCACGCTGGAAACGCGATGAACTCGGCGCGGCGTGCCCATAGGGACACTGCGCTACTAAGCTGGAAACGGGCGGGATGGCGGAACGTTCCCGACAGGGGAAAGTTTTTTTCGCAAAATAGCGGGGTGCGGCAAAGAGGAAAGGGCCGGCGGAAAAAAGTGAAGAATCGGCGGGAGATAGGTCTCGACCGCTTGATCTTCTCTAGCACTGCCGCAGCGTAAAGAAAAGCCGGCCGCTGGTGTCAGCGGCCGGCCGGAATGTCGCAAAGCGTAGAACCTGAAAGGTCAGGCGGCCTGCTCGGCCTCGACCTCCACGTCGTCCTCGTCCTCGGCGTCGGCATCCGCCTCGTCGACGACCTTGGCGCCGCGCTTCGGGCCCTTGTTCAGGTTCACCTCGATCAGCTGGACCGCCTCGGTCTCGCTGATCTCGTTGACGGCGGCAAGCTCGCGAGCCATGCGGCCGAGCGCGGCCTCATAGAGCTGACGCTCGGAATAGGACTGCTCAGGCTGCGATTCGGCGCGGTAGAGGTCGCGGACCACCTCCGCGATCGAGATCAGGTCGCCGGAGTTGATCTTCGCATCGTATTCCTGCGCGCGGCGGCTCCACATCGTCCGCTTCACGCGGGCGCGACCCTGGACCACCTTGAGGGCGCGCTCGACGAAATCCGTCTCGGACAGCTTGCGCATGCCGACCGCTTCCGCCTTCGCGACCGGCACCTTCAGGCGCATCTTGTCCTTCTCGAAGTCGATGACGAAGAGTTCGAGCTTCATGCCCGCGACCACCTGCTCCTCGATCGCAACGATCTGGCCGACGCCGTGGGCCGGATAGACGATGCTCTCGCCGGTCTTGAAACCCTGACGCTGGGAGGTCTTCTTCTGACTGCTCATACGCTTCATAAACTCCCTGTTGTGCAGAGCGGGGAACATCGCTATGCACGAAACGACCCGAGGGCCGCGGATTGAGCATCCCGGTTCGGTGGCCGGCCGCAGTCCGGAACTTCGGGAAACTCCTTCGCAAGCCCCAACGGCGCCCGAAACGGACGCTCAACTGACGGGACGGGCGGGAGGAAAGCCTTTCAGAAGCACCTGGACGCCGGAACGGGTCTCATGACCCTTCATCCGACGTCCGACTGTTGCACAAATAATACCCTATCAGTCTGGAAATTTCAACCGACTTGCGCATATGGCGCGACCGGCCGCGCAACCCCTGCAACGCAACGGGTTGGGACCGCCTACGACGTCGCGAAGCCACGGCGCGCAACAGGATTTCCCTGTGTGCGCAAGGGCATAAGCGGGGAGATTGTCTAGCTCAGTCGCCCTGGCCGGGCTCTGCGGAGAAGAACTTCTCGAACTTGCCCTCGACCCCGTCCATCGCCTTGGCGTCGGCGGGCGCATCGCGCTTCACGGTAATGTTCGGCCACTTCTCGGCATATTCGGCGTTGATCTTCAGCCAGTTGTCGAGATTGGGCTCGGTATCCGGCTTGATCGCCTCGGCCGGGCATTCCGGTTCGCACACGCCGCAGTCGATGCACTCGTCCGGATGGATGACGAGCATGTTGTCACCCTCGTAGAAGCAGTCCACCGGACACACTTCGACGCAGTCCATGTACTTGCAGCGGATGCAATTGTCGGTGACGACGTAGGTCATGGCGAATTCCCGGAACGGTTGGTCCGCAACGCCGAAACGGACGGATCGTTGCGGATCGGAGAGGCCGCACGACCCGTTCGGGTCGCGAAGCGCTCCAGCGGCGGAGGTACCGTCTCGTCTCGCCGCTTGCAAGAGCGAGCCGTTCCACGGGCGGCCCCGGCGACGGAATGTCCTTCCCCGCCAACGGCCCGTCCGTTAGCCGTCGTCCTGCGCGACGGCAGGCTCGGCGTCGGCCCTCACGGGCGTCAGGTCCTGGAACAGGAGGGCGGCCTCGGGAGCGGGTCCCCGGCGGTCGCCGGGATCGAGGATCTTGAGGATCCGCACGCGATCGTGGATCGAGATCGTCAGCACGTCGCCCGGCCGGACGAGCCGGGCGGCGTGGGAGATCTTCTCTCGGTTGACGCGGACCGCACCGGATACGGCCAGCTTCTGGGCGAGGCTACGCGATTTGACGACACGCGCGAAGAACAGCCACTTGTCGATGCGCTGCTCGCCTGCCGCCATGCCTGCCCGCCCCTACTTGCCCAGCTTGTCTTTCAGCGCGGCGAGCTTGGCGAACGGCGAATCGGGATCGATCGGCTTGTTCGCGCGCTCGGGCCGCCGGGTCTCGGCGACGGGGCGCGACGCCTCGCGCTCCTTGCCGAAGGCGGGACGACCGCCCCGGCCCTGACCGCCGCGATCCTCGCGCCGATCCTCGCCCTGACCGTCGCGCCGACCCTGACCCGGCTTGCCGCCGTCGCGGCGCGGGAAGCGGCGCTCGCCGCCCTCCCCGTCCTCGCGCCGGCCACCTCCGCCGCGCACCGGACGACCGGGCGCGCGCTCGCCGCCGGCCTCGGCCGGAGTGGCGTCACCGCTGCGGGCGTTCGGGCCGCGTCCCTGCGGCCGGTTGTTGCCGCGTCCCTGCTGCGGCCGGCCTCGGCCTTCGCCGCGCGAGGGCTTCCACAGGAGCACCATCTTGACCGGCTCGGCCTCGGCGGCCTCCGCCGCGGGCGCATCGGCACCCGACGCATCGGGCACGGGCGTCTCGGCGGCCGCGGCCTCGACGGCGGGCGCTTCCTCGACATCCGATGCACCGACATCCACCGCGGCCGGCTCGTCGGCGACCTCGACGGTCGGCTGGTCGCCGACTGCGACATCTTCGGCAGCGTCAGCCTCGCTCGGAGCACCATCGGCCTCGCCGGAAGCGCTGTCGTCGGCAGCAACCGCCGCCGTGTCACCAGCCGGCGCCGCATCGGCTGCCGTCTTGGCCGCCTGCGCCTCGTCCTGACGGCGCAGTTCGGCGTCGACCTCTGTCTGCGGCACGGCGTGCGAGCGATAGCCGAGGCCCTTCAGGATCTCGTCCATGTCGTCGGCGGTGGCGCCGAGGATCGACATCATCGCCGGGGTCACGATGAACTCACGCCCGTTGAAGGCGCCGTCCGGCCGCTTGGCGGCACTGGGGGTCCAGGCGAGCGCCGGGCGGATGAGGTCGGCCAGACGCTCCAGGATGTCGACGCGCACGGCGCGGCGCCCGAGCGAGCGGTAGCCGGAGAGCGCGTAGAACACCGGATCGAAGGTCGGGTCGGGCGCGACCGAGGTGCGCCCGGTCGCCAGAAGCTGCGTGACCTCGCCGAAACCCGGCTTGTCGCGTCCGTCCTTGGCGATGCCCCAGAGCAGCGTCATCAGCGCGGCCGGCGCCGGCTTCACGAGTGCCGGCACGAAGATGTGGTAGGCGCCGAAGCGCACGCCGAGGCGGCGGAGCGCCGCGCGGGCGTCTTGGTCGAGTCCGCGGACCTCGTCCGCGATGTCGCGGCGCTGAAGCAGGCCGAAATTCTCGTAGAGGCGATAGGCGATACCCCGCGCCGCGCCGTCGACACCCTCGGCATCGCGAAGGTCGGCGAGCGGCTTGAGGATCGTCGAGACCTGATAGGTCACGAAGCGCTCGGTGCGCTGGACGACCTTGTCGCGTGCCGGGCCGGCGAGCTGCTCGTCGGCCAGAAGAACGACGCGCGGCTTCAAGGGATCGTCGCCCGAGACGAGCGAAGCCACCGGCGCGCCAAGCCAGCGAACCAGGGCGTCCGAGCCGATCGCCAGATCGCCGTTCGGGGCGTTGGCATAGCGTTCGGCGCGCTTGTCGTATTCGCCGCCGAGCGCCTTCTGGGCGGCGGCGCGAACGGCCTTGGCATCCGGGCCGTCGGACTTGGTGTCCGGCGTGAACCTGAACCCCTGCAGCTCCCCGACCTCGTGGCCTTCAACGCGCACGGTGCCGTCGCTGCCGATTTCAGCTTCCATGAATGCGCTCTCTCTCAGCCGCCTCATAAGGACGCTTGTCCTGCGATCTACGAAGCGTTTCGTCAACCGCTCGTGTAGCGCGTCGGACAGACGGTCCTCGATTGCCTTGGTCTTTTCCTGCCAGTGTGTCGGATCGGCCAGCCACCCCGGACGATGGGAGATATATGTCCAGGTGCGGATTTCGGCGATGCGCTGGGACAGGGTGTCGATGTCGCCTTCCGTGAGGTCGGCCCGTCGGACCTGCTCGGCCATGTAGTCCTCGGCCACATGGCCGCGCCGCACGAGGTCGCCGTAGATCGAGGCGATGATCTCGGCGTGCTGGGCCGGCGCGATGCGCCGGTAGTCCGGCAGCTTGCAGGCTTCCCACAGGAGCTCGACGTTGCGCGCGCCGTTCGCCCGCGCCATCACCGCGTCGTCGCGCGACAGGAACTCCAGCGCGCGCTGGTCGACGGCCGGCAGCGAACGCGCAAGCTCCGGGCTCGGCGGAAGCGCGTCGAGGCTCGCCTTCAGGGCGTCGACGGAGGCGAAGTCGAGCTTGCGCGAGCGCCACTGGAGCACCTTCACGGAGGCGAAGTCGTGGGCCTCGATCGCCTCGGCGAGATCCTGGTCGAGCGGATCGACACGGCCGGTCACGCCGAACGTGCCGTCGCGCACGTGGCGCCCCGCGCGCCCCGCGATCTGTCCGTATTCGGACGGGGTCAGCCGGCGGTACTGGAACCCGTCGTATTTCCAGTCCTGGGCGAAGGCGACGTGGTCGACATCGAGGTTTAGCCCCATGCCGATCGCATCGGTCGCCACCAGAAACTCGACCTCGCCGTTCTGGTAGAGCTCGACCTGCGCGTTGCGGGTGCGCGGGCTGAGCGCGCCGAGCACGACCGCCGCCCCGCCGCGCTGGCGGCGGATGAGCTCGGCGATCGCGTAGACCTCCTCGGTCGAGAAGGCGACGATGGCCGAGCGCCGCGGCAGGCGGGTGATCTTCTTCGAGCCGGCATAGAGGAGCTGCGACATGCGCGGCCGGGTCACGCACTGGATGCCCGGCAGGAGGCGCTCCAGCGCGCCGCGCATGGTCGACGAGCCGAGAAGCAGCGTCTCCTCGCGGCCGCGGGCATGGAGGATGCGGTCGGTGAAGACGTGGCCGCGCTCGAGGTCGGCGGCCAGTTGCACCTCGTCGATCGCGACGAAGGCGGCGCCCGGCTCGCGCGGCATCGCCTCGACGGTGCAGACCTGGTAGCGCGCGTTCGGCGGCTTGATCTTCTCTTCGCCGGTGATCAGCGAGACGGCGCCGACGCCGACCCGCTCGACGACGCGCTGGTAGACCTCGCGCGCCAGAAGCCGCAACGGCAGGCCGATGACGCCGGACGAATGGGCGACCATCCGCTCGATCGCCAGAAAGGTCTTGCCGGTGTTGGTGGGTCCGAGAACGGCGGTGACGCCACGCCCGCCCGCTCCGGCTTCGGAGCGGCGCGTCGGCTGGGCGGGGAAGTGGCTGTCCATCATGATCGCACCATAGGTGGGTCGAAATGGACGAAACGCAAACGCCCCCGCCTCGATGATGTCAGCGGACGTCGATCACGTCGCCGGTCCGGGCATCGATGATGACGGTCATGTCGTCGCCCTGGCGGTCGGCGCCTTCGACCCGGTACGTCCGGCGCTGCCGGAACACGTCGTCGATCTCGCGCATGCCCTCCGAGCGCGCGATCCGCGCGGCCTGACGCTCGCTGATGCTTGGCGGTCCGCGGCGCTCGGGCGGGCGGTCGTATCCGTAGTCGGGTCCGCGACGCTCGTTGGGCACGATCTGCAAGCCGTTCGGCCCGAACTCCAGCGTCTGCGACAGGGCGGGCGCGGTGGCCGCCAGAAGTGTGGCGGCGAGGGCAAGCGAAAAACGCAAGGGCTTCGACATGGCGATTCCGTGAGAGAGATGTCCCTAGCCGGCAAAATTGCGGGAACCCGTGGCGGCTTCAAGACCGGCGGCGGATCGCATGAAAAAAAGGCGGGCCGCCGGAGCGACCCGCCTTCTCGGTTCCGTCGGTGTCGATATCAGCGGACGCCGATCACGTCGCCGCTGCGGCGGTCGATGTCGACCTGGATGTCGTCGCCGCGGCGATCGGTGCCGATCACGCGGTAGGCACGGCTGGTGCGACGAACGTCGTCCACCTCGCGCACACCCTCGGCGCGGGCGATGCGCACCGCGTCGCGCTCGCCGATCTCGCGGCCGCGGCGATCGTCGCGACGCATGTCGTCACGGCGCATGTCGTCGCGGTTGGGGTCGACGAGACGAACGCCGTCACGGCCGATCTCGATGCCCTGGGCCATGGCCGGCACGGCGCTGGCGATGGTGGCGGCCGCCAGGACGGCAATGGTCAGATGCTTGCGGATCATCAGAAATCCTCCACGAACAAAGAGGGCGCCATGAGTTCGAAACAATCGTGCGCCCGGTATCGCGGGGGAGAACACGAGAGGGCCCGATCGGTTCCTCCCGTGCTGTCGTCTCGTCGTCGAAGGGTTAGTGGAAGTACTGGCCGCCGTTGATCGTCAGCGTCGATCCGGTGATGAACCCGGCGTCCTCGGCCACGAGGTAGAGGACGCTGCGCGCCACTTCCTCCGGCTCGCCGAGGCGACCGACCGGGATGTGCGGTAGAATGCGCTCGGCCAGCACCTTCTCGTCGATCGCGCGCACCATTTCGGTGCCGATGTAGCCGGGGCAGATCGCGTTGACCGTGATGCCGGCGCGCGCGCCCTCCTGCGCAAGCGCCTTGGTGAAGCCGATGTCGCCGGCCTTGGCGGCCGAGTAGTTCGCCTGCCCCGCCTGCCCCTTCTGGCCGTTGATCGAGGAGATGTTGACGACCCGGCCGAACTTGCGCGACCGCATGCCGTCCCAGACCTGGCGCGTCATGTTGAAGACGCCGGTGAGGTTGGTGCCGATGACCTGGTTCCACTGCTCCGGCGTCATCTTGTGGAACATGGCATCGCGCGTGATGCCGGCATTGTTGACGAGGATGTCGACCGGTCCCAGCGCCGCCTCGACCGCCGCGATGCCCTCGCCGCAGGAGGCGTAGTCCGAGACGTCCCACTTGAAGACGTCGATGCCGGTCTCGGCCTTGAAGGCGTTCGCCGCCTCGTCGTTGCCCGCGTAGTTGGCGGCCACCTTGTATCCCGCGGCCTTCAGCGCCTTGGATACCGCCGCGCCGATGCCGCGCGAGCCGCCTG
>NZ_CAJYIU010000199.1 GCF_913775355.1 uncultured Aureimonas sp. | reverse complement strand
CGCGGGCGATTGCGCTCCTGCGCCCCGAGGCCGGCCGCGTTGCCGGCATCGTCCTCGCCGGCATGGCCGTCGCAGGCATCCAGGTGGCCGAACCGGTCCTCTTCGGCCATGCTGTGAACGCGCTTCTGTCCGGCGGCGATGCGCTGCGGCTTGTGCTCCTCTGGGGGGCCGCGAGCTTCGTCTCGTTCCTGTCGGCGATGACGATCTCGCTGCTCGCCGATCGGCTGATGCACCGTCGCCGGCTGGCCGCCATGGCGACCTTCCTCGAGCATGTTCTCGCGCTGCCGGCCTCGTTCCACTCGCGCTCGCAGTCGGGCGGGCTGATGCGGGTGATGATCTCGGGCGTCGACACGCTCTTCTCGTTCTGGCTGCCGCTGTTCCGCGAGCAGATCGGCAACGTCGTGGCGCTCGCCGTGCTGCTGCCCGTCGCCTTCTGGATGAACTGGCGCCTCGCCTCGCTGCTCGGCGTCCTCATCGCCGTCTACACGCTGGTGAATCTTGCCGTCGTGCGCCGAACCTCGGGCGGCCAGGCGCAGATCGAAGGCCATTTCACCCGCGTCTCCGGCACGGTCGGCGAGCTCTTCGGCAACGTGCCGATGCTCCAGAGCTTCCTCGCCGTGCCGCGCGAGATCGGCTCCGTGCGCTCGGCGCTCGACCGCATCCTCGCCGCGCAGTACCCGGTCCTCAACTGGTGGGCGGTGATGGCTGTGCTGACGCGCGGTGCCTCGTCCATCTCCATCGTCTCGATCTTCGCCTACGGCGCCTTCCTTGCCTCACGCGGGCAGACGAGCGTCGGCGAGATCGTCTCCTTCGTCGGCTTCGCGACGCTCCTGATCGGCCGGCTCGACCAGCTGACGGGCTTCCTGATGGGGCTGTTCTCGCGCGCACCGATGCTGGTGCAGTTCTTTGCGATCCTGGGCGAGCGCACCGACGTGGTGGAGCGCGCCGACGCGCAGCCGCTCAGCGTCACGCAAGGGCGCGTGCGCTTCGAGAACGTCACCTTCCGCTACCCGCAAGGGTCCGGCGCCGTTCGCGGTCTCGACTTCGAGGCGCGGCCGGGCGAGACGATCGCGATCGTCGGGCCGACTGGATCGGGCAAATCCACCGCCCTGTCGCTCCTCCAGCGCGCCTACGACCCCGAATGCGGCCGCATCACCATCGACGGACAGGACATTCGCGACGTGACGCTGACCTCGCTGCGCGCCTCGATCGGCGTCGTCTTCCAAGAGGCCGGTCTCTTCAGCCGCACCATCCGCGAGAACATCGCGATCGGCCGGCCAGAGGCCACGATGACCGAGATCGAGGAGGCCGCCCGGCTCGCCGGTGCCGCCGACTTCATCGCCCGCAAGGCGGACGGCTTCGAGGCGATGGTGGGCGAGCGCGGGCTCGGCCTGTCGGGCGGCGAGCGCCAGCGCCTCGCGATCGCCCGTGCGCTCCTCAAGGATGCGCCGATCCTCATCCTCGACGAGGCGACCTCGGCGCTCGACACCGCCACCGAGACGCGCCTCCAGGGCGCCCTGGAGCGGCTGCGCAAGGGCCGCACGACCTTCGTCATCGCGCACCGCCTGTCCACCATCCGCTCGGCCGACCGCATCATCGTCTTGGACGGCGGTCACATCGCCGAGACCGGCACGTTCGACGAACTCGTGGCGCAGGGCGGCATCTTCGCGGGGCTGGCACGCGACGCCGGCGTCTCGTCGCTGCGCAAGTTGCCCGAGCCGTTGGAGCCGACGGCCTTCCTCGAGGCGGCCGAATAAGCGTCAGCTGCCCGGCAGGGGCGCCTTCTCCGGCAGAGGAAAGAAGCTCGCGAAGCGGCGAACCACCTCGCGATCGCCCTCGACCGCCAGCGCGCCGGCCGCTTCCAGCGTCTCGAGGCTCTGGCCGCCGTAGATCGTGGCGGCGACCGCGCGGGGCTCGCCCGTCAGCACGGCGTCCGCCCCCTCCACCGCCCCCAGGGCGACCTCGATCGTGCCGCGATGGACGACGGCCAGCAACGTCTCGCGCCCCAAGCGGAAGCCGATCCGCCCCGCAAAGCCACCGGCCCGCTCGGGATCGAACATCGTGCGCAGCGACAGCATCAGCGAGGCGGCCGAGAAGCTGGCCGTCGGATCATGGAAGGGCGAGCGCGCGCCCCAGCGGCCGACCACGCGAAAGATCGGTTCCGCCTCCTGGCCCCATTCGGTCAGCTCGTAGACCCGCGCGCCGGACGGCGGCGGCAATTCGCGGCGGACGATGACGCCCGCCTCCTCCAGCCATTCCAGCCGCTGCGTCAGGACGTTGGCGCTGATACCCGGCAGGCCGGCGCGCAGGTCGCTGAAGCGGCGCGGCCCCGGCATCAGCTCGCGCATTACGAGCAGCGTCCAGTGCTCGCCGAGAAGCTCCAGCGCGTGGGCCGCCGCGCAGGCGTCTCGGTAGGGCCAGCGCCGCTCCGTGCTGATCAGATCCGCACCCTTGGTTATTTCTTCTGACTTCATGGTTGCAATTGATAACTGATCCGGTCAGTCTTGTCCAATCGAGGGCGCGCCGTCCGGGGCGCCGATGCAGGAGGGGTCCATGTCCAGGCTGATCTTCGTCAATCTTCCCGTTCGCGATCTCGAACGCTCGGTCGCCTTCTACGAGGCGCTCGGCCACGCGAAGAACCCGCAGTTCTCCGACGACACGGCCGCCTGCATCGTCGTGTCGGAGACGATCCACGTGA
>NZ_CAJYIU010000198.1 GCF_913775355.1 uncultured Aureimonas sp. | reverse complement strand
AGGTATCGGCTCAGCCAGTAGGTGAGGCCCGTCTCGGCGGCGTAGAGGTTCTCGTCGCCCGCCACCGGTCCGTCGCGAAGGCCCGCGATCAGCCGCCCCTCGACGTCGATCCGCGCGGTGGCGCGATGGCGAAGGCCGAGCGAGGCCTGGTAGAGCGTCGAAGTCGCCAGACCCGACGTGTCCGGCTCGAAGAAGGTCTCGGCCCGCAGGAGGACGTCGGTGCCTCGCCGCGGCGACCAGTTTACCCGCGCGTCGATCGTCGGGCTCGCCTGCGTGCCGAGCCGATCGTCGTCCGGCACGTTCCAGGCATAGCCGACCGCGACGTCCCCCGACAGCTTCTCGCCCCAGTCGAACCCCACCCCGCCGCGCAGCGCCGGGATGACGCTGTCGCGCGTGGGCGAGCCGAGAAGGGTCTCGTCGAACAGGCGGCGCCCGACGCTCGCCGCCACGAACGGGCGCAGCGCCGGCGTCGCGTCGTAGCCGGTCCGCAGGCCCGCACTCCAGGTGGTGAAGCTGTCGTCGAGGCGGCGCACGGTGCCGTCGAACAGCCCGTCGTCACGGTCCTCGCGCACGGCCGAGAGGTCCAGCTCGTTGTGAAGGCGGCCGACGTCGCGCGAGAGCGTCGCGCCGGCGGAATAGGCGAGGATGTCGCGCGTCGAGGCCTCCGCGGTGGCGGGGCCGCTCACCAGCGGATCGTCGCGGTCGAAGCGCAGCGCGCCGCGCAGCGTCGCCGTCCAGTCGCGGCTCATGTCGAGGCGAAGGCGCGCGTCGACGTCGATCCGCGGAACGTCCTCGAGGGGGCCGGAATCGTTGCGGCGAAAGCTCGCGAGCGCGTTGATCTCCGCCTCGTGGCGGTCCCAGTTCGACAGGAGGCGGACCGAGCCGGCGGTCTCGGAGAAGGCGCCGCGCACCCCGTCCAGCGTGTTCGTCAGGTTGTCGGACGTGCCGAAGCTCTGCTCCAGCGTGGAGTAGAGCGTGAACGAGCCGAGCCGCAGGCCGAGCGGCGCGAACGGATCGTCCTGCGTCCGGGGCAGGGCACGGCGAAGGTCGTCGAGGCCCGCGCCGCCCTGGCGGCCGAGCTGCGTGTCCTGCGTCGGGCTGCGGACGGGGCCGACGGCGCGGAAGAGATCGGGCGGCAGGTCCGCCACGGCGGGGCGCTGGCCGGTCTCGTCGGTCTCCAATGCGGCCTCGGCGGGGGCGATGCCGTCGAGCGCGGCCGCGGCGCCCGTGCGCGAGGCGCGCGCCGGCCGCACGCCGGCATCGACCGGTTGGGCCGGCGAAGCCTGACGCGTCGACTGCGGCAGGTTCTCGCGACGCGGCTCGGGCGGACCGGCGAAGAGGTCGAGCGCCTCGGCGGGATCGGCGGCGTCCGCGTCCGGCCGGGTGGGCGGCGGGGCCGCGGCCGGGTCGGCGAGCGGCGTATCGAGATCGTTCCGCAGCTCCCGCTGGGCGGGATCGAGCGGCTGCGTCGCCTCGCGGTCGCGCGAATCCTGCGTCCGCGTGCGAAGGTCCACCGTGTCGGACAGCCGCATCTCGTCGGCGCGGCCGCGGATCGGCGGCACGTCGCCGGCATCCTGCGCCGACGCGGACCCGGCGAGCGGTCCGGCGCTGAGAAGCAGCGAGGCGAGGAGGGGGCGAAGGAGGGGCGTCATGTCCGATCGGTCGATGGGCGCGGCGTCGGCCGGCCGGCGGGGGGCAATCTCCCTATCCGTAGGCCCCCATCATGGAGCCGGGCTGACCGGACGGCAGCCTTCCGCACCGGCGCTGGCGCGCGCGGCGCCGCGGGAGTAAGGGATGCGAATGACCCTGAACGCTCTTCCGCTCGCCGCCGACCCCGCCCACACCCCCGGCACCCAATCGGCGATCCGCACCGTCCGCACCGAGGCTGAGGGCCTGTCGCTCCTTGCCGACGCGCTGGCGGGCGACCTCGGCGCGGCCTTCGAGCGCAGCCTCGACCTCATTGCGGGCGTGCGCGGGCGCCTCGTCGTCACCGGCATCGGCAAGAGCGGGCATGTCGCCTCGAAGATCGCCGCGACCTTCGCCTCCACCGGCACGCCGGCCTTCTTCGTCCATCCGGTGGAGGCCAACCACGGCGATCTCGGCATGATCGGGCGCGACGACGCGGTGCTCGCCATGTCGTGGTCGGGCGAGTCGGCCGAGCTCACCGGCATCGTCTCCTACACCCGCCGCTTCCGCATCCCGCTGATCGCCATCACCTCGCGCGAGACCTCGGCCCTCGGCTCGGCGGCCGACGAGCGTCTGCTTCTGCCGCGCGCCACCGAGGCCTGCCCGCACGGTCTCGCGCCGACGACCTCGACGACGCTGCAACTGGCGCTGGGCGATGCGCTGGCCGTCGCGCTTCTGGAGCGCCGGGGCTTCAGCCCCAGCGACTTCCGCGTCTTCCATCCCGGCGGCCAGCTCGGTGCGAGCCTTCGCCATGTCGGCGACGTCATGCACAAGGGCGAGGCGCTGCCGCTGGTGGCGAGCGGAACGAAGATGGGCGAGGCGATCCTCGCGATCTCGCGCAAGGGCTTCGGCTGCGTCGCGGTGGTCGACGAGGCCGGGCGTCTGCTCGGCATCGTCACCGACGGCGACCTGCGCCGTCACCTCGCCTCCAACCTCTTGTCACGCACCGTGGACGAGGTGATGACGCCCTCGCCCAAAACCATCCGGCCCGACACGCTGGCCGCCAAGGCGCTCGACATCATCAACGGCGCCAACATCACCGCGCTGATGGTGGTGGAGAACGAGCGACCGGTCGGCATCATCCACCTCCACGACCTCCTGCGCATCGGCGTCGCTTGAGGGCGGCGGCAGTCTGAACCCCGGCGACCGGGCCGCGCGTCAGTTGACCCAGCCGCGCAGCTCGCGCCGGACCATGTGCTCGATCACGTCCATCCCGTCCTCGGAATCGTTGAGGCAGGGGATGTGGCTGAAGTGCTCGCCGCCGTGCTCGCGGAAGATTTCGCCGGCCTCGCCCGCGATCTCCTCCAGCGTCTCCAGGCAGTCGGAGACGAAGCCCGGGTTGAGGACGGCGATGCGCTTGATGCCCTGCTTGGCCAGCGCCTCGACGGTCTTGTCGGTATAGGGCTGCAGCCACTCCTCCGGCCCGAAGCGGGACTGGAAGGTGGTCATGAAGCGGCCCTTCTCCCAGCCGAGCCGCTCCTCGACGAGGCGCGAGGTCTTCTGGCAGTGGCAGTGATACGGGTCGCCCTTGCGGAAGTAGCTCTGCGGAATGCCGTGGTAGGAGGCGATCACGCGCTCGGGCTCGAAGGGGAGCGAGGCGAGATGTGTCTCGATCGAGCGCGCGAGCGCCTCGATGTAGACGGGCTCGTCGTGATAGGCGGGCACGGTGCGCACGGCCGGCATCCAGCGTTGCGCCATGAGGTGCTCGAAGAACTTGTCGTTCACCGTCGCCGTGGTCGAGGCCGAATATTGCGGGTAGAGCGGGAAGCAGAGGATGCGCTCGCAGCCCTCGGCCCGCAGCGCCTCGACGCGCGTCGCGATCGACGGGTTGCCGTAGCGCATGCCCCAGTCCACGACGACGTTGCGCTCGCCCGCCATGCGCTGCGCGAGCTTCTCGCCTTGCGCGCGGGTGAAGGTGCGCAAGGGGCTCTCGTTGCGCTCCTTGTTCCAGATCTGCTCGTAGGCGTGGCCGGACTTCTTCGGCCGCGTGTTGAGGACGATGCCGTAGAGGATCGGGAACCAGGCGGCGCGCGGCCATTCGATGACGCGCTTGTCGGACAGGAATTCCTTGAGATAGCGCCGCATCGGCTTGTAGTCGGTACCGTCGGGCGTGCCGAGATTGACGAGTAGGACGCCCACCTTCTTCGGCTTCACGGGCGGATGGCCGGGCGGCAGCGGGCCGATCGCGGTGGAGGACGCGGCGGGGCGGGGGCTGGTCAGCATGGGCGCGTTCGCTTGCAAGGAACCGGAAACGAGAGCGGCGGCGGGCCGCT
>NZ_CAJYIU010000197.1 GCF_913775355.1 uncultured Aureimonas sp. | reverse complement strand
CGCGGGCGTTCGGGTCGGCGCTCAGTGACTTCGCGGCGCGGCTCGGGCGGGCGAGGGCGCGCGCGCGGGACGGGCGCGTTGATCACCGCTTCCGCCGCCGCCTCGACCACGGGCGGCGGCTCCGGCTGTGGTTGCGGTGGCGGCTCGGGCAGAGGGGCGGGTTCCACGACCGGCGGCGGCTCCTCCATCGGCGGGGGCGGCTCCTCGACGGGCGGCGGGAGATCGGGTTCGGGGGGCGGCGCGATGAGCTCAGGTCGAGGCGGCTCGGGTTCAGGCTCCGGCGGCAGCGGTTCGGGCGGCGTGTCCTGCGGCTCCTCCGTGGGCTCCGGCGCTTCCACGGCGGGCGCGGCCGGCGGCGCGGCCTCCGGCGGCGCGAGCTCCATCAGGATCGGCGCCTCGGGTGCGCCGGCCGGCGGCGTCGCGATCGGGGGCATCTGCACGAAGAACCAGGCGGCCGCGGCATGGGCGGTCGCGATGCACAGCATCGCCGTGCCCCAGCGCGCGACGCTCCATGGGGTGGAGCCGCGCTCGAAATCCTCGGGACGGGCGAGCGTCATGGTTGCGGGGCGACCCCGGCGGCGGGGGCGGCGCCCGTGTTCTCGAGCCCGACCAGCGCGATCTTGAGATAGCCGGCGTCCCGCAGCGCGTTCATCACCTCCATGAGGTCGCCGTAGTCGACGGCGGCATCGGCGCGCAGGAAGATGCGCTCGTCCCGGTTGCCCCCGGTGCGCGCGTCGATCGCAGCCCGCAAGGCCTCGCGGGCGACCGCCGCCTCGCCCAGCACGAGGTTCAGGTCGTCCTGCACGGTGAGGTAGAGCGGCTCGTCGGTGCGCGGCTGGGGCATCGCGTTGGAGACGGGAAGGTCCACCGGCACGTCGACGGTGGAAAGCGGCGCGGCCACCATGAAGATGATGAGGAGCACGAGGACGACGTCGATGAAGGGCGTGACGTTGATCTCGGAGACTTCGCCCGCATCGTCGTCGTCGGAGCTTTTCAGGCTGACACCCACGGCGCGCTACTCCGCCGCCGCGCGGGCGTAAGCGGCCCGCTGCGGGCCGGCGCCCGCCGCGACCCCGGCGCGGTCGAGATCGCGCGACAGGTGCTGGAGGACGGCGGCGGAGGCGTCCGATAGGACGGCACGGTAGCCCGCGATGGCGCGGGCGAAGACGTTGTAGATGATCACGGCCGGGATCGCCGCCACGAGGCCGATCGCGGTGGCGAGCAGCGCCTCGGCGATGCCGGGCGCCACCACGGCAAGGTTGGTGGTGTTCGCCTGGCTGATGCCGATGAACGAGTTCATGATGCCCCAGACCGTGCCGAAGAGGCCGACGAAGGGCGCGGTCGAGCCGATGGTGGCGAGAAGCCCCGTGCCGCGCGCCATGCGACGGCCGGCGCGTGCCTCGATGCGCTGGAGCGCGATCGCGACGCGCTCCTTGACGCCGTCCGCCGGCAGTCCGGCGGAGCGGGCGCACTCCGTGGCGGCCGTCCGCACCATCGCGGCGACGGGGCCGCGCCGCCAGCCCTCGGCATCCACCGCGTCGGCCGACGGCAAGCCCTCGGCCTTGCCGAGCCGCCGGACGCCCCGGCCCGCGCGCGTCTTGGCGGCGGTGAGCTCCAGCGCCTTGGCGAGCCATATGGTCCAGGTGACGACGGACGCGAAGGCGAGCCCGATCATCACCGCCTTCACCACGTAGTCCGCCGCCATGAACATGCCCCAGGGGGAGAGGTCATGGGGCAGGGTGGCGGCGCCGGCGGTGGGCGGGACCTCGGCGGGCGCGACCGACACGTCGGTGGCGCTCGAGGCCGGAGCGGCTGCCGGTGCGGGACTGCCGAGCGGCGCGATCGTGCGCGGCTGGCCGGACGGAAAGACGGTGCCGGGCATCTCGCCGGCCGGCGCCGGGGCGACGAGGCTCGGGGCGGGATCGGCCGGGGCCGCCTCTGGTGCTGCCGTCTGCGCCTCGGCCCCGCCGGCCAGAATCGGCAGCGCGAGAAGGGCGGCGAGGATCGCCTGTCGGCCGGTCCGAGAACGCGCCGGCGGAAGAAGCGTGTCGTCTGTCATCGTCGAACTTTCTCGCCGATCGGGCGGGAGGGGCCCTGGTCTCGATGGCGTTCGGGGGAAGGCCCGGCTGCCGATCGGAATACATGAACAATCTAGTCATGTTTTCCATACGCATCGCGTCCGGTCCGCACAAGTCCCCGTGCGGGACCTCTCGCCCGGTCCCTGCGCCCGCATGCCGGGCACCCCCATCGACATGACGGCGCCGCGCTCCACCATAAGGCGGGAGATGAGCGGGACGCCGCGACGCTCGGGGTCGAACCCCCGCGACGCGCCCGGCCTCGAACCACAAGGAACGTCCCATGAGCGCGAACCCCGTAGCCGCCGACGCCGGATCCAGCGAGCGCGGCTCGCCCGAACAACTGGCGATCGACACGATCCGCACCCTGTCGATGGACGCCGTCCTGAAGGCGCATTCCGGCCATGTCGGCGCGCCGCTCGGCCTTGCGCCGGTCGCCTACACGCTGTGGACCGAGTTCATGCGCTACGATCCCGGCCGGCCGGACTGGCCGAACCGCGACCGCTTCGTGCTGTCGGTCGGCCACGGCTCGATGCTGCTCTACTCGGTGCTGCATCTGGCGGGTGTCGAGGAGATCGACGCGGAAGGTAAGAAGACCGGCAAGCCGGCCGTCTCGCTCGACGACATCAAGGCGTTCCGCCAGCTTTCGTCGAAGACGCCGGGCCACCCGGAATACCGGATGACCACCGGCGTCGAGACGACGACCGGCCCGCTCGGCCAGGGCTGCGGCAACTCGGTCGGCATGGCGATCGCCGAGCGCTGGCTCGCCGCGCGCTACAACAAGCCGGAGGCCAAGGTCTTCGACCACGACGTGATCGTCCTTTGCGGCGACGGCGACATGATGGAAGGCGTGTCCTCCGAGGCCGCCTCGCTCGCCGGCCATCTGAAGCTCTCGAACCTCCTCTGGATCTACGACAACAACAAGGTGTCGATCGAGGGCTTCACCAGCCTCGCCTTCTCCGAGGATGTCGCGGAGCGCTTCCGCGGCTACGGCTGGAAGACGCTGCACGTGTCGGACGCCAACGACCGGTCGGCGATCCGCCGCGCGGTCGAGGAGTTCCGCGCGACCGACGACCGGCCGACGCTCGTCGTCGTCGACAGCGTCATCGGCTACGGGCTCGCGAAGCAGCAGGGTACGGCGGCCGCGCACGGCGAGGCCTTCGACGCCGAGGACGTGAAGGGTGCCAAGCGCTCCTACGGCTGGCCGGAGGACAAGGATTTCTACGTTCCGGACGGCGTTGCCGCCGATTTCCGCAGCCGCGTCGAGACGCGCGGCAAGGCGGCGCGCGAGGCCTGGGACGCCGATTTCGCCCGCTACCGACAGGCCCATCCCGAGCTTGCCGCCGAGATCGACGCGATGCGCGAGGGCCGGCTGCCGGACGGCTGGGATGCCTCGATCCCGCGTTTCGAGCCGGACGCCAAGGGCATCGCCTCGCGCGATGCGTCCGGCAAGGTGCTCAACGCGATCGCCGAGCGCGTGCCGTTCCTCGTCGGAGGCTCGGCGGACCTTGCGCCGTCCAACAAGTCCAAGCTCGGCTTCGAGGGAGCGGGTAGCTTCTCGGCGGACGACTATGCCGGGCGGAACTTCCATTTCGGCATCCGCGAACACGGCATGGGCGCCGTCGTCAACGGCATGGCGCTCTCCTATGTGCGCCCCTACGGCGCGACGTTCCTGGTGTTCTCCGACTACATGCGCGCGCCCGTGCGCCTGTCGGCGATCATGGAGATCCCGGCGGTCTGGGTCTTCACGCACGATTCGATCGGCGTCGGCGAGGACGGACCGACCCACCAGCCGGTGGAGCACCTCGCCTCGCTTCGCGCGATCCCGGGCCTCAACACGATCCGCCCCTGCGACGCCAACGAGACGGCGGAAGCCTGGCGGGTCGCAATGGAGCAGCGGCACGAGCCGACCGCGCTCGTGCTCTCGCGCCAGCCGCTGCCGACGCTCGACCGCTCGACATTCGCGCCCGCTTCGAACCTTCGCCGCGGCGCCTACGTGCTGGCCGAGGCCGAGGGCGGAAAGCCGGACGTGATCCTTCTCGCCACCGGCTCGGAGGTCTCGCTTTGCGTCGCCGCGCGCGAGACGCTGGCCGCCGAGGGCATCAAGGCGCGGGTCGTCTCGATGCCGTCCTGGCACCTCTTCGAGCGGCAGGACGAGAGCTACCGCGACGAGGTCCTGCCGCCGGACGTCATGGCCCGCGTCGCGGTGGAGCAGGGCGGCTCGCTCGGCTGGGACCAATATGCCGGCTCCAAGGGCGCCAAGATCGTGATGAAGACCTTCGGCGCCTCGGCCCCGATCGCCAAGCTTCAGGAGAAATTCGGCTTCACGGTCGACAACGTCGTCAAGCTCGCGCGCGAACAGGTGGCGGCCGGCCGCTGAGCCGCCGCCCGCCTTCACTCTCCGACGCAACGAACATCGCAGGACCCACATGCAGATCGCGATCATCGGCCTCGGCCGCATGGGCGGCAACATCGCCCGCCGCCTCATGGCGCACGGCCACGAATGCCTCGTCTTCGACCGCAACGCGGAGGCCGTGTCGGGCCTCGAGGGCGAGGGCGCCAAGGGCGCGTCGTCGCTCCAAGACCTAGCCGGCCGGTTCTCCGGTCGCCGCATCTTCTGGGTCATGCTGCCGGCCGGCGAGCCGACGGAGGCGACGATCCGCGAGCTCGGCGATCTCGCCTCGCCCGGCGATGTCGTGATCGACGGCGGCAACTCCTTCTACAAGGACGACATCCGCCGCGCCAAGGAACTGGAGCCCAAGGGCGTGGCTTACGTCGACGTCGGCACGTCTGGCGGCGTCTGGGGGCTGGAGCGCGGCTACTGCATGATGATCGGCGGGCCGGAGGATACCGTGCGCGAGCTCGATCCGATCTTCGATGCGCTGGCGCCGGGATACGGCGACATCGAGCGCACGCGCGGCCGCCACGCGGAAGACGACCGGGCCGAGCGCGGCTACATCCATGCGGGACCTGCGGGCGCCGGCCACTTCGTCAAGATGGTGCACAACGGCATCGAGTACGGGCTGATGCAGGCCTATGCCGAAGGCTTCGACATTCTGAAGACCAAGAACTCCGAGCACCTGCCTCCAGACGAGCGCTTCGACCTCAACCTCCCCGACATCGCCGAGGTCTGGCGCCGCGGTTCGGTGATCTCGTCCTGGCTCCTCGACCTCACCGCGATCGCGCTGGCGGGCGACGGGAATCTCGACCACTTCTCCGGCAACGTCGCCGACAGTGGCGAGGGGCGCTGGACGTTGGAGGCGGCGATGGAGGAGGCGGTGCCGGTCAACGTCCTGTCGGCGGCGCTCTACGCGCGCTACCGCTCGCGTCAGATGGCGACCTTCGGCGACAAGATGCTGTCGGCCATGCGCTACGGCTTCGGCGGCCACGTCGAGATCCCGCAGTAGGATGGCGGACACCCTCGATCCGGCTATCGCCAAGGTCATCCGCCTCGTGATCTGCGACATCGACGGCACGATCGTGCGCGACGACAAGACCGTGTCGGAAGCCACGGTCGCGGCCGTCGCGCGGGCGCGCGAGGCCGGCATCGCGGTCACTCTCATCAGCGCGCGGCCCGCGAGCGGGCTCGGGCACATCGTCCGCGAACTCGGGATCGAAGGCGCGGTCGGCGCCTTCAACGGCGGCACGCTGTTCGAGGCCGGCGGCGACGTGATCGAGGCGCATCGCCTCGCGCCGGACGACGCGAGGCGCGCGGTCGAGGCGCTGGATGCGGCCGGGGTGCCGGTCTGGGTGTTCGCGGACGGGCTCTGGCTCGCCCGCAGCGAAGATGCGCTGCACGGCGACCGCGAGCGCAAGGCGGCACAGCTCGATCCGACGATCGTCCAGGACTTCTCGCCCTGGTACGACCGGACCGACAAGGTCGTCGGCGTGTCGGACGACCATCCCCTCGTCGAGCGCATGGAGCGCGAGATCGGCGATCGTCTCGGAGAGACCGCCAACGTCGTGCGCTCGCAGCTCTACTTCCTCGACGTGACCGCGAAAGTCGCCAACAAGGGCGACGGCGCGGCCTTCCTCGCCAAGGCACACGGCGTGCCGCTGGAGGAGACCGCGGCGGTCGGCGACATGCCGAACGACATCCCGATGCTCCGGCGCGCCGGTCTCGGCGTCGCGATGGGTCAGGGCAGCGAAGCCGTCCGGCAGGCGGCCGGCTACGTCACCGCCTCCAACGAGGAGGACGGTGTGGCGAAGTTCCTCGACCGCCTCGTGGAGGCGCGGCGGGGCTAGTCCGCCTCGCCGAGGGCGCCCGCCAGAAAGTCGACGATCTGGCCGCCGAGCGGGCCGGGCGCGCGGTCGATCGACCAGGCGGCGCCGAGCGCGCGCACGGGATGCAGCCGGTTGTCGGCGCTGCGCAGGCGCCTCACCGCGCCCGACGCCTCCTCGCGCGCGAAGAACGCTTCGTTGGTGAAGCACCAGCCAAAGCCGCCCGTCACCAGCATCCGGATGTGTTCGAGGTCGTTGGATGTCCAGACGTCCGGGCCGAACACGCGGCCCAGGCGCTCCACGTCGACGCCGGGATCGCCGATGAAGTAGATCTGCCGCTCCGACTGGAAGGCCTCGATCGGGATCGGCTGCGCCATGCGGGCGAGCGGGTGGGTCGCGGCCGCCACCGGCCACATCGTCACGTTGCGGAACGAGCGGGCCGTCATGTCGGCCGGCACGTTGGCGAGGAAGGTCAGCGCGAAGTCGACGTCGCCGCTGCGCAGGGTTTCCCAGAGCGTGTTGAGCGAACTCGTGAAGAGCTGGACGCGGGCGCGCGGGCGCGCCGCATCGAAGCGCTGCAGCGCGGCGCGGAGATGGTCGAGCGGAAAGAGGACGTCGACCGCGATGCGGATGCGCGTCTCCTCGCCCTTCTCCAGCGCCTTCATGTGGGCCGTGAGGCGGCGGGCGCTTTCCACGAGGAAGCTGGCTTCGGCGAACACCGCGCGGCCGCGGCGCGTGAGTTCGGGCTGGCGCGAGGCGCGCTCCAGAAGCGGGAAGCCGCAGTGCCGCTCGATCTGGGCGACCGCATAGGAGACCGAGGAGACCGCCCGGTTGAGCCGCCGCGCGGCGCCCGTGAAGCTGCCCTCCTCCACCACCGTCACGAAGGTGCGGAGCTGGTCGATCAGATTGGGGTTCATTCGAAGGATCCGAACGATCTGTGCGATCGATTACGTATTCCTGAAAGCATTTCCCTTTGCTAGCCTCCTTCTGGTTGTGCCGATTGGGAGATCGGACCAACCCATATCGGCACTGACAGGCTCTGGGAGGAGGCGGGTCATGCAGCATCCGACGGCGCTCGTCGCCGCAAGCACCCGCGCGTCCGACGGCGCGGCAGGTAGGCCCGAAGCGCTGGCCTGCGAGAATGTCAGCCGCTGGTTCGGCGGGCTTCAGGCACTGAAATCCGTGTCCATCCGCGTCGGCCAGGGCGAGATCTTCGGCCTCGTCGGGCCGAACGGCTCCGGCAAGACGACGCTCGTCAACGCCATCACCGGTTTCTATCCGCCGCAGGACGGCTCGATCCGCCTGCACGGGGCGCGCATCGAGGGCACGCGGCCGCACAAGGTCGCCCGGATGGGCGTCGCCCGCACCTTCCAGAACGTCGCCCTCTTCCGCGGCATGAGCGTTCTCGACAACATCCTGATGGGCCGGCACATCTTTATGCGCCCCTCGGCGCTGGCCGCCTTCTTCTATCCCGTCTGGGCCGAGCGCGCCGAGATCGACAACCGCCGCAAGGTCGAGGACGTGATCGACCTCCTGCAGCTCCAGAGCGTGCGCGACGAGCATGTCGACACGATCCCGCTCGGGCTGCAGAAGCGGGTCGAGCTTGCCCGCGCGCTCGCCGCCGAACCGCGCCTCCTGGTGCTGGACGAGCCGATGGCCGGCATGAACCAGGAGGAGAAGGAATACATGGTCCGCTTCATCCTCGACGCGCGCGAGGAACTGGGTCTGACCGTCCTCCTGATCGAGCATCACCTCGATGTGGTGACGGCGATCTGCGACCGGGTGGTCGTCCTCAACAACGGCAAGGCGATCGCCGAAGGCCCGGCGCGCGAGGCGATGAGCGACCCGGCCGTGGTCGCCGCCTATATCGGAGGGGCCGCCCATGCTGCATGACGGGGCGACGATCGAGGCGGGCGCGCGGGCGCTGCATCCCGACTGGCGGGATGGCGACACGTTGATCGCGGCGCTCAACGAGAACGCCGAGAAGCACGGGAGCACCGTCGCCGTGCGCGAGCGCGACCGCGGCATCTGGCAGGAATGGACGTGGGGGCAGTATCGCGACCGTGTCCTCGAACAGGCCGCGGGCTTCGAGGCGGCGGGTCTGAAGGCCGGCGACATCGCGCTCGTGATCGGCGACAACCGCGCGAGCCTCTATGTCGCGATGCTCGCCGTCATCGCGCTGCGCGCGGTGCCCTCGCCCGCCTATTCCGAGGTCGCGCCGGAGGAACTTGCCGGCCAGATCCGCCGCGAGGGCATCCGTTTCGCCATCGCCGAGGATCAGGAGCAGGTCGACAAGCTGCTCGTCGTGCGCGAGACCGTGCCGGAGCTTGCCACGATCGCCTATGACGACCCGCGCGGCCTGAAGGGCCGTGAGCCACCGGGCGTCGTCGGGCTGGAGGATCTCGTCGCAAAGGGTCGGGAGCGCCTGACCGCCGAGAGCGGTCTTCGCGACGATCTCCTCAAGCGCGCGCGCGTCCACGACGTCGCGGTGCTTCTCCATTCGTCGGGCACGACGGGGGCGCCGAAGGGCATTCCGCTCAAGCACGGCCACGTCCTGTCGGGCGTGCGCAACGCGGCCGCTGCCGGCTATTTTCGCGAGGGCGAGGTCCACATGGCCTATCTGCCCATGGCCTGGGTCGGCGACTTCCTGTTCTCGATCGCCGCCGCCATCACGCTGCGCTTCGTGGTCGCGATCCCCGAGCGCCAGGAGACCGCCCAGCACGACCTGCGCGAGATCGCGCCGACGATCTATTTCTCCTCGCCCCGCGCCTGGTCAAACATGCTGACGCGGGTGCAGGTCGGCATGGAAGAGTCGACGTGGCTGAAGCGCGGTCTCTTCGAGCATTTCGTGCCCTTCGCGGTGGAACTCGAACGCCGTCGGCTGGAGGGGCGCGAGCCCTCGGGCCTCGAGCGCCTGCGCTGGCAGGTCGGACGGTTCCTCGTCTTCGGCCCGCTCCTCGACCAGCTCGGCCTCTCGCGCGTCCAGCGCCCCTACACGGCGGGCGAGGCGATTGGCGAGGAGGTGTTCCTGTTCTTCCGGGCCCTCGGCCTCAACCTTCGCCAGTTCTACGGCCAGACCGAGAACTGCGCGCTCGCCGTCGCGCAAGGGGCGGGCGATCTCCAGCTCCACACGGTCGGCCGTCCGTTCCCCGGCATCGAGGTCCGGATCGACGAGACCGGCGAGATCCTGATGCGCGGCGACAACGTCTTCGACGGCTACCACGGCGACGAGGCGGCCAGCGCCAAGGCGCTCGACCGCGGCTGGCTGCGCACCGGCGATGCCGGCCAGGTCGAGCCCGACGGGCAGATCGTGGTGCTCGGCCGCGTGTCCGAGGTCGTCCACACGGGCGGCGGCACGCGCTACATCCCGACCTATATCGAGAACCGGCTGAAGTTCTCGCCCTACATCCGCGACGTCTGCGTCGTCGGTCGCGGTCGGCCATCGCTCGCCGCCATCGTCTGCATCGACTTCGAGGCGGTCGGCCACTTCGCGCAGGAGAACGCGGTCTCCTACACGTCCTACGCCGACCTGTCGCAGAAGCCCGAGGTGCTCGATCTCGTCGAGCGCACGATCGCCGATCTCAACCGGCGCCTGCCGGCCGGGCTGGCGATCACCCGCTTCGTCAATCTCCATAAGGAGTTCGATCCCGACGACGGCGAGGTGACGCGCACCCGCAAGCTGAAGCGCGACGTGATCGACGCCCACTACGCCCCGATCGTCGAGGCGCTCTATGCGGGCGCCGGCGAGATCGCCTTCGAGGCGCGCGTCGCCTACGAGACCGGCGCGGAAGGCGTCCTGAAGCGCGACCTCACCCTGCGCACGGTGGGCGAGGGGGGGGTGGCGGCATGAGCTACTTCGCGGAGCTTCTGGTCAACGGAGCGCTGACGGGTCTGATGTACTCGCTCGTCGCGCTCGGCATCGTCCTCATCTACAAGTCGTCTGGCGTGCCGAACTTGGCCCAAGGCGCGGTGGTGCTGATCGGCGCCTACGTCGTCTGGCTGCTGGTGGCCGCCGGCCTGCCGCTTCTGGCCGCCGTGCCGGTCGCCTGCGCGGTCATGTTCGGCTTCGGCCTCGCCGTGGAGCGCCTGCTTCTCAGGCGCATGGTCGGCCAGCCGATCATCATGGTGGTGATGCTGACCCTCGGCCTCGAGATCTTCCTGCGCGGTCTCGGGCCGGGGCTTCTGGGCGCCGCGCCGAAATCCCTCGATCTCGGCATCGACCTCTCGCCGATCATCGTCGGCGACGTCTTCATCAACCGCGACTATCTCTATGGCGGCGTGATCGCGCTGCTCCTGATCGGCGCCTCGCTCCTCTTCTTCCGCACGCGCCTCGGCACCAAGCTGCGCGCGGTCTCGGACGACCACGTCTCGTCCTGGGCGGTCGGCATCTCGGTGGAGCGGGCGATCGGCATCTCCTGGGGGCTCGCTGCGGTCGCCGCGGTCGCGGCCGGCACGCTCTGGGGCTCGGTGCAGGGCGTCGACTGGACGCTCTCGGCGCTGCTCTTTCCGGCCGTCGCCGTCGTCATCCTCGGCGGGGTGGACTCCATCGTCGGCGTCCTTGTCGGCGGGCTCCTCGTCGGCATCCTCGGCTCGGTCGTGCCGGGTTATCTCGACAGCCTCGTCGGCGGCGGCACGCGCGACGTCGTGACCTCGCTGATCATCCTCTTCACCATCATGGTCCGGCCCTACGGCATCTTCGGCCGCGAGGACATCGAAAGGATCTGACCGATGTTCTACCGTCTCGCCGGCGTCCACCACACGTCCTACCGCTCCGACGCCCGGCTCTGGCGCGTGCCGGCCGACCGCTATGTCCTCGCCCTCGTCCTGGCGCTCGGCGTCGCCGCGCCCCTCCTCGTGTCGCCGCTCTATCTCGGCTCCTACCTCCTGCCCTGGCTGGTCTGGAGCGCGGCGACCCTGTCGCTGACGCTTCTGATGGGCCTTGCCGGCCAGCTCCATTTCGGCTTCGCGGCCGTCATGGCGATCGGCGCCTACACCTCGATCCACCTGACGCGCGCCGGCCTGCCGTTCGAGCTGGCGCTGATCGGTGCCGGGCTCGTCTCGGCGGTGGTCGGCTGCGTCTTCGGCGCGGCGGCGCTCCGGGTGAAGGGGCTCTACCTCGTGATGGCGACGCTCGCCATGCAGTATCTCGTGGACTGGGTGATCATCAACGTGCCGGCGATCTCCGGCGGCGCGCAGGCGACGCTCCAGACGCCGCGCGTCTCGCTCCTCTTCCTGCCGCTCGACGGACCCTGGGCGCGCTACTGGGCGGCGCTCGCCTGGGCCGTGGTGGCCGCGCTTTTCCTTCTCAACGTCAAGCGCACGGCGTTCGGGCGCGCCCTCGTTGCCATCCGCGAGAAGGACTTCGCGGCGGCCGTCATCGGCGTCGATCCGTTCCGCACCAAGCTCGTCGCCTTCTTCACCTCGTCGTTCATGGGCGGCGTGTCGGGCGCGGTGCTCGCCTTCTGCTACTACCGGGCGGTCACGCCCGAGCAGTTCACCTTCAACGTCTCGATCCAGCTCGTCGCCATGGTGCTGGTCGGCGGCCTCGGCTCGGTGATCGGCGCGTTCCTCGGCGCAGGCTTCGTGCTCCTCGCCCCGATCGTCCTCACCAACCTCGTCATTGCCCTGTCGTCGGCCGGCTGGCTGTCGGTCTCGACCAACCTTCTCTCGCACATCCCGATGATGGCCTACGGCGCGCTGATCGTCGCCTTCCTGCTCCTGGAGCCGCTCGGGATGGCCAAGATCTACGACAACATCCGCAACACCTTCCTCGTCTGGCCCTTCCGCCACGCGAGGCGCTGACCGCCGAAAACCAAGAAACAACCGGAGGAGACCCACATGAAACGCAGTCTCGCATCGATCCTGGGAGGGCTCGCCCTCAGCGTCGGTCTCTCCGGCGCGGCGCTCGCGCAGGAGACGATCAAGTTCGCGATGCCCCAGGACTTCACGGCGGTCTATACGTTCGTGACGGGCGAATACAATCAGGGTCAGCGCGACTATCTCAGCCTCGTCAACGCCGAGGGCGGCATCGACGGCCGCAAGTTCGAGGCGCTGGTGTCGGACACCGGCAACCAGCCGCAGCGCGGCATCGAGGCCTACAACCGGGCCCGCGACCAGGGCGCCATCCTCTTCGACTTCCTGTCGACGCCGGTCTCGCGCGCCCTCGTGCCGCAGGCGCTGCAGGACAAGGTGGTGATGATCACGCCGGTGCATGGGCGCGGCGACGCCTCGGACGGCGAGACCTTCCCCTACATCTTCCCGATGATGGCGACCTACTGGTCTCAGGCGACCGTTCTCGCCAACTGGATCGAGACGAAGGGCGGCGGGCTTGCCGGCAAGAAGATCGCCCTCGTCCACATCGACAGCCCGTTCGGGCGCGAGCCGATCAACGTCCTCAAGGATCTCGCCGCCGAGAAGGGCTTCGAGGTCTCGACCTTCGCCTATGCCAGCCCCGGCAACGAGCAGGGCTCGACCTGGACCGAGGTGCGGCGCTACCGGCCGGACTACGCGCTGATCTGGGGCGCGGGTGGCGGTCAGGCCGTGTCGGTGCGCGAGGCCATCCGCAACGGCATCGCGGCCGACAAGATCCTGTCCGTCGTCTGGCTGACCGAGACCGACGCGCGCACCGTCGGGCCCGACATCATGAAGGGCGTCAAGCGCTTCGAGGCGGTGGCGCCGGGCCGCGACAATCCGATCATCCAGCGCATCGAAGAGAAGGTCGTCAAACCCGGCCAGGGCGCAGGCAATGCCGAATTCGTCGGCTCGTCGGCCTACAATCTCGGCGTCGCGACCATGGCCGTCGCTGTGGAAGCCGCACGCCTCGGCCTCGCCGACGGCGCGAGCGGCGAACTGACCGGCGAGCGCCTCAAGGCGGGCTTCGAGAAGATCTCGAACTTCAACGCCGAAGGGCTGATGCCGCCGATCACCATCACCGCCAAGGACCATCAGGGCGGCGGCTTCGGCCGCGTGTCGGAGTGGAACGGCGAGGCCTGGGTGCCGGTCACCGACTGGGGCGCGCATTACGGCGAGGTCGTCCAGAAGGAGATCGACGCCGGCGCCAAGGGCTTCCGCGAGGGACGCTGACGCCATGAGCCTCCTGTCGCTTTCCAATGTCGAGGTGATCTACGATCGCGTGTTCCTCGCGATCAAGGGCGTGTCGCTCCGGCTGGAGGAGGGCGGCATGGTGGCGCTGCTCGGCGCCAACGGAGCCGGCAAGTCGACGACGCTCAAAGCCATCTCGGGGCTGCTCGGCCCCGAGCGCGGACAGGTGACGCGCGGCGAGATCACCTTCGACGGGCGCGACGTGCGCGCCATGGGCCCGCCCGACCGGGTCGGCGCCGGCATCGTCCACGTGCTCGAGGGCCGGCGCATCTTCGGGCACCTGACGCCGGACGAGAATCTCGTCGCCGCCTTTCCTCTGAAGGGCTCGCGCGGCGAGCTCGATGCCTTACGCGATCGCGTCTACACCTACTTTCCGCGCCTGAAGGAGCGGGCGCGGCACAAGGCGGGGTATCTGTCGGGCGGCGAACAGCAGATGCTGGCGATCGGGCGCGCCATGATGACGAGCCCCCGCCTCATCATGCTGGACGAGCCGAGCCTCGGCCTGTCGCCGCTCCTCGTCTCGGAGATCTTCGCGATGATCGGCGAGATCAACCGCGCGGAGAAGCTGACCGTGCTTCTGGTCGAGCAGAACGCGGCCGCCGCGCTCGCCATCGTCGACCACGCCTATCTCATCGAGAACGGCCATGTCGTCATGGACGGATCGGCCGAGACGCTGCGCGCCAACCCGGACGTGCAGGAGTTCTATCTCGGGGGCGGCGGCAAGGTCGACTACTACAACGTCAAGCACTACCGCCGGCGCAAGCGCTGGCTGGCCTGACGCGGGATCGGAAGGACATTCCCATGACGGTCTACGACAGGACCCTCGCCCGGCGCGAGCCGGCGGCGCGCGCGGCTGCGCAGTTCGCAACGCTCCGCACGCTTCTCGCAGAGGCGCTCGCCAGGGCGCCCGGCTGGCAGGCGCATCTCGGCGCGCTCGACCCCGCGACCGTCACCTCGCGCGAGGCGCTCGCCCGCCTGCCGGTGCTGCGCAAGTCCGACCTGCCGCGCCTCCAGGACGAGCGGCCGCCCTTCGGCGGGCTGGCGCTCAAGGCGCCGGGGGCGCTCGCGCGCCTCTTCGTCTCGCCGGGGCCGATCCTCGATCCGGAAGGCTTCGGCGCGGACTGGTGGGGCGCGGCACGCGCGCTCGACGCCCTCGGCCTCGAACCGGGCGACGTCCTTCACAACAGCTTCTCCTACCACCTGACCCCGGCCGGCGCGATGTTCGAGAGCGGCGCCCATGCGCTCGGCTGCGCCGTCATTCCGGCCGGCACCGCCGGCTCGGAGGCGCAGGTCGACGCCCTCGCGCGATACGGGGCGCGGGCCTATGTCGGCACGCCGGACTTCCTCAAGGTCCTCCTCGACAAGGCGACTGAGCTCGGGCGCGACGTGTCCTCGCTTCGGCTGGCGCTCGTCTCCGGCGCGGCGCTGCCGGCGTCGCTGAAGCGCGAGCTGGAGGGGCGGGGGCTCCGGCTCGCCCAAGCCTACGGCACCGCCGATCTCGGCATCATTGCCTTCGAGACAGGCGCGGCCGAGGAGGGCATGGCGGTCAGCGAGGAGGCAATCGTCGAGATCGTCGCACCCGGCACGGGCGACCCGGTGCCGGACGGCGAGATCGGCGAGCTCATCGTCACCCGCCTCAATGCAGACTACCCGCTGTTTCGCTTCGCGACCGGCGATCTCTCGGCGATCCACACGGGCACCGCGGCCGGCGACAGTACCGCGCCGCGCATCCGCGGCTGGATGGGCCGCGCCGACCAGACCACCAAGGTGCGCGGCATGTTCGTGCGGCCCGAGCAGGTGGCGACGGTCGGCAAGCGCCATCCCGAGGTCGGGCATCTCCGGCTCGTGGTCACGCGCGAGGGCGAGCGCGACGTGATGACCCTCCATGCCGAAGGGCCGGACGAGGCCGTGGCCGCGGCCCTCGCCGAGACGCTCGCCAGCGTCACCAAGCTGCGCGGCACCGCGCGGGTCGTGGCGCCGGGCACCCTGCCGCGCGACGGCAAGGTGATCGCCGACGAGCGGCGCTACGACTGAACGGCAGGGTCAGCGCGGGCGCACCGTCAGGCTCTGCGACACCGAGCCGAGCGGCCCGCGCGCGTCGTGCAGGATCGAGTGGGTGAGGCCGATGCCGACCGAGCCGAAGCTCACCGCAGTGTCGAAGCCGAGCCATTCGCCGACGGGCTCGCGCAGGAGATGGACCGTCAGGTCGACATTGGGGAAGAGCGCCGTGTCCGGGCCGCAGCGCGGCGTGATCCCGTTGGCGAAGTCGACGAGCCCCAGCGCGCGCGCCGTCGGGCCGACCGTCTCGCCGCCGATCAGCGCGACGTCGGTGCGGAGCCAGCCGCGCGCGCGGCCCTGGCCCAGCTGCTCGCGCCGCCCGTCCAGCGTGCGCACGCAGGCCCCCGCCCAGACACCGTCGAACGTGTGCTCGCTCAAGGACTCGCGCGCCGACAGTGGGTCGAGCGCCGTGCCGGCGATCGCGCCGGTGTCGTAGGCCTTCAGCGCCCAGGCCCGCGCGAGGACGCAAGCGCGCCCGTCGTAGAGGAGCTTCGCTTCCACGAGCTCGATCGTCCGGCCCGGCCGGATGACCTCAGTCTCGATGCTGACGACACCGATCGGGATGACGCCGAGGATGTCGTAGGAGATGCGCGACAGGACCAGCGGATCGTCGCCGCGTCGCGCGCGCATGTCCGCCTCGATCGCGTGGCCGATCAGCCCAAGCGCCGGTGCGATGTGCTGTTCGGCCGGGTTCCAGGCACCCTCGGTCAGGCGGGTCGCGCGAAAGGCGTGGTCGCCCTCGCGCTGGAAGAAGCAGGCGGGCTCGTCGGGCGTCATGCGGGGGTTTCCATGCGGGCGAGAAGCTTGCGGGCCTGGGCGAGGTGCGGCGCGTCGACCATCCGCCCGTCCACCTGCAGCGCCCCGGCGTCGGGGGCGGCGGCGAAGGCCTCGACGATGCGCCGGGCGCCGGCGACCGCCTCCGCGCTCGGGGTGAAGGCGGCGTTGATCACCGGGACCTGGGCCGGGTGGATCGCCATCATGCCGGTGAACCCGTCGCGCGCGGCGCGCCGGGCAAAGGCGTCGAGCCCGGCCTCGTCCTTGAAGGCGGGGTACACGGTCTCGATCGCGGCCGTGCCCGCCGCATGGGCGGCAAACAGCGTCAGCGATCGCGCGATCTCGTAAGGTGGCGTAAAGCGGCCGTCGGCCTCGCGGGCCGTGCTGGCTCCGATCGCCGCCGGCAGGTCCTCCGCGCCCCAGGTGAGACCGGCGAGATGGCCCCGCACCTCGCCGTAGCTGCCGAGGCCGAAGATCGCGGCGGGCGTTTCGGTGGCGATCGGCAGGATCGGTGCGGCGACGCATCGCTCGGCCAAGTGCTCGGCGCAGGCGAGAACGCTTCGCGCCCCTTCCGCCTTCGGCAGCACCACGGCATCAAGTTCAAGGTCTTCGAGCGCCGCAATGTCGGCGTCGAAGAGCGGCGTGCCCAGCGGATTGACGCGCACGAAGAGGCGCGAGCGCCCGCGCGGGGCCCGCAGGCGATCGGCCACGGCCCGGCGCGCGACATCCTTGGCGCTGGAAGCGACGGCATCCTCGAGGTCGAGGATCAGCGCATCGGCGCCGCTGCTTTCAGCCTTGGCGAAGCGGTCCGGCCGGTCGCCCGGAACGAAGAGGAGCGAGCGCAGGCTCATGGCGCGGCCTTCCGCTTCACCAGCGCGGTGCGCAGGCATTCGCAGACGATCTCGTCGCGCTGGTTGAGCATGCGGTGTGCGAAGGTGACGATGCCGGCTTCGGGGCGTGACTGGCTCTCCTTCAGCGCATGGACCTCGGTCTCGGCCCGCAGCGTATCGCCGATGAAGACGGGTTTGGGCATCGCCAGCTTGTCGTAGCCGAGATTTGCAACGAGCGTGCCCAGCGTCGTGTCGCCGACGGACAGGCCGACCATCAGCGCGAACGTATAGGTCCCGTTGACGAGGATCTGCCCGAACTCGCTGGCGCGCGCGGCCTCCGCGTCGAGATGGAGCGGCTGCGGGTTGTGGGTCATCACCGTGAACAGGAGATTGTCGGTCTCCGTCACCGTGCGGCGGATCTCGTGGGCGATCCGGTCGCCCACGGTCCAGTCGTCGAAGAGGCGTCCGGCCATCAGTCCCCCGTCCGTTCGATGCGGGCCAGCAACATGCCTTCGGGCACCTGCGCGCCCCGTTCCGCCTTGAGAAGGGCGACGGTGCCGGCGAACGGCGCCAGCAGCGCCTGCTCCATCTTCATCGCCTCGAGAACGAGGAGCGGCTCGCCCTTGGCGACCGCCTGCCCCTCGCCGACATGCACGGCGATCACCGCGCCCGGCATCGGCGAGAGGATCGCGCCGTCCCCCTCGCTCGCCTTGCTGCCGGCCTCGATGCGAGGCGGCCCGAAGGCGAAGGCGTCGCCGCCCGAAAAGACGACGCCGTTCGCTGTCGTCACGCCGGGGTGGGCGCGCGGGACGATGCGGTGCGGCGTCCCGCCGACGATCACATCGACGGCCCTGTCGGGCGCGGCGTTGAGGCGGAAGCCCTGGAGGGCGCTCCAGGGATCGTTGCTGGGCTTAGGCAACAGGGCGGCGGCGGCCACCTCCACCATCGCCTCCGTCGGCTCGGCAGGCGGCACGAGATCTGCGGCATGGCGCTCGATGAAGCCGGTGTCGACCCGCCCCGAGACGAAGCCCGGATGGGCGGCCGCGCGCGAGAGGAAGCCGGCATTGGTCTTCAGCGGCCAGACCTCCGTGCCCCCTGCCGCCTCCGACAGGCGCCTCGCCGCCATCTCGCGCGTCGCGCCGTGGACGACGAGCTTGGCGATCATCGGGTCGTAGAAGGGCGTGATCGTGCCGCCTTCCTCGACGCCGCTGTCGACCCGGATGTTCGGCGGGAAACGCAGGCGTTCTACCGGCCCGATCGATGGGAGGAAGCCCGTCGCCGGGTTCTCGGCGTAGAGGCGCGCCTCCATCGCCCAGCCGTCGATCCGCAGCGCACCTTGAGCGAGCGGCAGCGGCTCGCCGCTCGCCACGCGCAGCTGCCATTCGACGAGGTCCTGACCGGTGATCGCCTCCGTGACCGGGTGTTCGACCTGCAGCCGTGTGTTCATTTCCATGAACCAGATCCGGTCGGCACGAAGCCCTTCCGACCCGTCGGCGATGAACTCGATCGTGCCGGCGCCGACATAGTCGACGGCTTTGGCCGCGCGCACCGCGGCATCGCAGACGGCGCGGCGCGTCGCCTCGTCCATGCCGGGGGCGGGGGCCTCCTCGATGACCTTTTGGTGGCGGCGCTGCAGCGAGCAGTCGCGCTCGAAGAGATGGACGACGTTGCCGTGGGTGTCGCCGAAGACCTGCACCTCGATATGGCGCGGGGCGGTGATGTAGCGCTCCAGAAGCACGCGATCGTCGCCGAACGATGCGGCCGCCTCGCGGCGGCAGCTTTCCAGAAGGCCGGGAAAATCCGCCAGCGCGTCGACCCGGCGCATGCCCTTGCCGCCGCCGCCCGCCACCGCCTTGATGAGAAGCGGCGTGCCGATCGCCTCGGCTTCGCGCGTCAGGCGCTCGAGGCTCTGGTCGGCGCCAAGATAGCCCGGCGTCACCGGAACGCCGGCCGCGATCATCCGAGCCTTGGCGGCGTCCTTCAGGCCCATGGCACGGATTGCGCTGGCAGGCGCGCCGACCCATATGAGCCCGGCCGCGACCACGGCCTCCGCGAACTCGGCGTTCTCGGACAGGAAGCCGTAGCCGGGATGGATGGCTTCGGCGCCCGTCGCCCGAGCGGCCTCGAGGATGCGGTCCTGCCGGAGATAGCTCTCGCTGGCAGCGGCCGTGCCGATCAGGACCGCCTCGTCGGCTTCCGCGACGAAGGGCATGTCGGCGTCGACGTCGGAATGGACGGCGATCGTGCGGATGCCGAGACGCCGTGCGGTGCGGATGATGCGGCGGGCGATCTCGCCGCGATTGGCGATGAGGAGACTTTCGATCATCGTCACATCCGGAACAGGCCGGCGCGCGGGCGCTCCGGGATCGGGGCGTTGAGCGTTGCCGAGAAGGCTAGGCCGAGAACGTCGCGGGTCGAGGCCGGGTCGATGATGCCGTCGTCCCAGAGGCGGGCGGTAGCGTAGTAGGGGTTGCCCTCGTCCTCGTATGTCTGGCGGATCGGCGCCTTGAAGGCTTCGGCTTCCTCCGCCGTCCACCTGTCGGCGTCGCGGTGGACGGTCGCGAGCACGCTCGCCGCCTGTTCGCCGCCCATCACCGAGATGCGCGCGTTCGGCCAGGAGAACAGGAAGCGTGGGCTGTAGGCCCGTCCGCACATGCCGTAGTTGCCGGCGCCGAAGCTGCCGCCGATGAGGACCGTCACCTTCGGGACGGTGGCGGTCGCGACCGCGGTCACGAGCTTGGCGCCGTTCTTGGCGATGCCCTCGCCCTCGTACTTGCCGCCGACCATGAAGCCGGAGATGTTCTGAAGGAACAACAAGGGCACGCGGCGCTGGCAGGCGAGCTCGATGAAATGCGCCCCCTTCAGCGCGCTTTCGGAGAAGAGGACGCCGTTGTTGGCGAGGATCGCCACCGGCATGCCCCAGATGCGGGCGAAGCCGCAGACGAGCGTCGTGCCGTAGAGCGCCTTGAACTCGTGGAACTCGGACCCGTCGACGAGCCGCGCGATCACCTCGCGCACGTCGTAGGTGATGCGAAGGTCGGCCGGCACGATGCCGTAGAGCTCGACCGGGTCGAGAAGCGGCGGGCGCGGGGGCGCGAGATTGATGTCGACCGCCTTCGCGCGGTTCAGCGTCGCGACGATGTCGCGCACGATGAGGAGCGCATGGGTGTCGTCCTCGGCGACGTGGTCGACGACGCCCGAGCGCCGGCCGTGCGTCTCGGCGCCGCCGAGCTCCTCGGCCGAGATCACCTCGCCCGTCGCGGCCTTCACCAGCGGCGGGCCGGCGAGGAAGATCGTGCCCTGACCCCGCACGATCACCGTCTCGTCGCACATGGCCGGCACGTAGGCGCCGCCCGCCGTGCACGAGCCCATGACGCAGGCGATCTGCGGGATGCCCGCCGCCGACATCTGCGCCTGGTTGAAAAAGATGCGGCCGAAATGGTCGCGGTCGGGGAAGACCTCGGCCTGATGGGGCAGGTTGGCGCCGCCCGAATCCACGAGATAGATGCAGGGGAGGTGGTTCTCGAAGGCGATCTCCTGCGCGCGCAGGTGCTTCTTCACCGTCATCGGGAAATAGGCGCCGCCCTTCACCGTGGGGTCGTGGGCGACGATCATGCATTCGCGGCCCGACACGCGGCCGATGCCGGCGATCATCCCGGCGCCGGGCGCGGCGTCGCCATAGAGACCGTTGGCGGCGAGCGCCCCGATCTCGAGAAAGGGCGAGGCGGGGTCGAGGAGCCGGGCGACGCGGTCGCGCGGCAGGAGCTTGCCGCGCGCAACGTGCCGGGCGCGGTGCTCGGCCGATCCGCCGAGCGCGGTTCTCGCCGTCGTCTCGCGCAGTGTCGCCGCGAGCGCGCGGTTGTGGGCGTCTTGGGCGGCGAAGGCCGGCGAGGCCGTGTCGACGAGCGAGCGGAGCGTCGGCATCGGCGGCCTACTGGACGCGCGGGGCGTCGTGCTTGATCAGCTCGCGGCCGACCAGCATGCGTCGCATCTCGTTGGTGCCCGCGCCGATGTCGAGGAGCTTGGCGTCGCGCCAGTAGCGCTCCACCGGCCAGTCGCGCGTGTAGCCGGCCCCGCCGAGCGCCTGGATCGCCTCGCCGGCGACGCGCACCGCACTTTCCGAGGCGAACAGAATGCAGCCCGCCGCGTCGAACCGCGTGACGCGGCCGGCATCGCACGCCCTTGCGACGGCGTAGCAGTAGGAGCGCGAGGCGTTGAGCGCGACATACATGTCAGCGACCTTCGCCTGCATCAGTTGGAAATCGCCGATCGGACGGCCGAACTGGCGGCGCTCGCGCACATAGGGCACCACCACGTCGAGGCAGGCCTGCATGATGCCGACCTGGATGCCGGACAGGACCACGCGCTCGTAGTCGAGCCCCGACATCAGGACCTTCACGCCGCCGTTGAGCGACCCCATCAGCTGCTCGTCGGGCACGAAGCAGTCGTTGAACACGAGTTCGGCCGTCGGCGATCCGCGCATGCCGACCTTGTCGATCCGCTGGCCGATCGAGAAGCCCGGCATGTCCTTCTCGATCAGGAAGGTCGAGATGCCTTTGGAGCCCGCCTCCGGGTCGGTCTTGGCGTAGACCACGAGCGTATCGGCGTGGCTCGCGTTGGTGATCCAGAACTTGGTGCCGTTGAGACGCCAGCCGCCGTCCACCTTGTCGGCCTTCAGCTTCATCGACACGACGTCCGAGCCCGCGCCCGCCTCCGACATGGCGAGGCTCCCGACATGCTCGCCCGACACGAGCTTCGGCAGGTACTTCGCCTTCTGCTCCGGGGTGGCCCAGCGGCGGATCTGGTTGATGCACAGGTTCGAATGGGCGCCGTAGGAGAGGCCGATCGCGGCCGAGGCGCGGCTCACCTCCTCGCAGGCGACGAGATGCTCGAGATAGCCGAGCCCGAGGCCGCCGTCGGCTTCCTCCACCGTGATGCCGTGGAGGCCGAGCGCGCCCATCTGTGGCCAGAGTTCGCGGGCGAAGCGGTCCTCCCGGTCCACCTCCGCGGCGATCGGCTCGATCCTGTCCGCCGCAAAGCGCCGCGTCGTCTCGCGGATCGTGTCCGCCATCTCGCCGAGGCCGAAATCCAGGTCCGCCAACGCGCCCTCCCAAGCTTGTCGAGGGCTGAGACTACGTGGCTTCGCCCGTCCGGCAAAATTGAAAGATGCGGGGCTTCATCATAGACGCGATCTATGATCGGCGTGGCGTCGGCGCTGCGGCTTCCGTGTAGGCGTCCGCCAACCGGTCGGCGGTGCGTGTCGAGGTCAGCGAACGGGCGTCCGCGTGGGGCGCGACGACGAGGCCGAGGTCGCGCCGGAAGGCGAAGTCCTCCATCGGCACTCTGGCGACGCCCGCCTCCAAGAAGCCGTCCGGCATCACCGTGAGGCCGAGACCCGCGCGGACATAGGCGAGCGCCTTGTCGTCGCTGGTGGTGCGGGCGGCGAAGAAGGGGCGCACGCCCCGCGCGGTGAAGAAGCGGCTGGTCTCCGGCAGGAGCTCGCAGTGACGGCGCACCAGCATCGGCTCGTGGACGAGGTCCTCGGCGCGGAGGGCGGGGCGGCCGGACAGGGGATGCGTCGCGGCGAGCGCCAGGGAATAGCCTTCCGACACGACCGCGCGACCGCCCTTGCGGTCGGTCTCGTCCCGCAGGATCGTCAGCGCCATGTCGATCCGACCGCGTGCGAGGCGCGTTCGCAGGTCGCGCTCGCCGCCTTCGACGATCTCCAGCCGCTCGGGAAATCCGTCTTGCGCGTGCCGATGCAGGAAATCCTCCGTCCAGCGACGGGGCACGGTGGAGAGGATGCCGAGCCGCAGCACCGGCACGGTCGCGCTGCCGGAGGCCGCGCGCTCGGCCGCCGCAAAGCCGGCCTCGATCGACCGGGCATGGGCGAGAAGGGCGGCGCCGGCCGGGGTCAGTTCGACGCGCCGGTTCGTGCGGTGGAAGAGCGTCTGCCCGAGCCCCTGCTCGAGCTTGGCGATGCCGACCGAGAGGGTCGGCTGCGAGACATGGCAGGCGCCGGCCGCCCGCGAGAAGTTGCCGGTGTCGACCACGGCAAGGAAGTAGCGCAGGTGATAGCGGTCGATCATAGCCGCAGTCTATGGAGCGCCCGCGCGCCCCGCAACGGGAGGCGCTTCGCTCCTCAGGCTTCGCCGTAGTGCTCGATCAGGCAAACGAGTTCGACGGCGGTCCAGCCGAGGAGGCCGGCGAAGGCGAGCACCGCGCCGCCGGCGCCGATGGTCAGCGCGATGGCGATCGCCCCGAAGGCGGTCGGATCGGGTCCGGGCATGAGGGGCAGCATCGGGGCCTCCTGTGGCGTCGCGAGTGATATCGCGCGAGCGCGGCCGGTCGGCAAATGCAACGAAAGATTAACCCTAATGCGGCCGGCCCCCGCGACGCCGCCGCGGCAGGGCCGGCCGGCGTCGCGGGACGGGGGTCAGTGACCCGGCGCGGCGGGATCTGTCTTGCCTCGTTCGGCCAGATGACTCGCGGTCCAGATCGCATCCGAGATCGCGCGCGCCGTCAGCTTCACGGGCACCGAATGGATGACGTTGGTCGGCGCCATCGCGGCTTCGCCGACGCGTGCGATGTCGGCGGCGCTGGCGTCCCTCAGGCCGAGGTCGGCGAGCGTCGTCGGCAGGCCGACGTCGCGGCAGAAGCGCAGGGCCTCGGCAAACTCGGCCGGCGGCCGGTTCTCGAGGACGAGAAGGCAGAGGACGCCGAAGGCGACCTTCTCGCCGTGCAGGAAGTGGTGCACCGGCTCGAGAACGGTCAGGGCGTCATGGATGCCGTGCGCGCCGGATACGCCGCAGTTCTCGAAGCCGAGGCCCGACAGGAGCGTGTTGGCCTCGATGATGTTCTCGACCGCCGTCGTCAGGCGCCCGTCTCGTGCCGCGATGTAGGCCGCGCGTCCGTCCCGCATCAGGGTGTCGTGGCAGGCTCTCGCGATCTGGTAGCCCGCGACCGTCGTGGCGTAGCCGTCGCCAATATAGTTGTTGGAGCGCGACTCGACGTTGGAGCGGGCCTCGTAGAAGGTCGAGAGGGCGTCGCCCATGCCGGCGGCGAGGAAGCGCGCCGGCGCCTTCACGATCAGTTCGCTGTCGACCAGCACCACGTCCGGGTTGCGCCCGCAGCGCACCACGCGGTCGTAGACGCCGTCCGGCGAATAGATCACGCCGAGCGAGCTCGTGGGCGAATCCGTCGAGGCGATGGTCGGCACGGTGACGATCCGCGCGCCGATGTGGAAGGCGGTGATCTTGGCCGTGTCGAGCGCCTTGCCGCCGCCGATGCCGACGACGGACCTCGCGCCGGCCGCGCGCCCGGCGGCCACGCAGCGCTCGATCTCGGCATCCGACGATTCGCCGCCGAAGCGCACGAACTCGGCCGAGACCCCGGCGGTCGACAGGGCCGACTGGAGTTCGGGGCGCAGCGTGTCCCAGAAGAAGCCGTCGATCACCACCAGCGCCTTGTCGCCCAACGGGGCGACGTAGCGGCCGAGATCGGAGGCCACGCCCGGGCCCTGGACGTAGCGAAGCGGTCCGCCGTATCCGCGTTGTGTCATGATGGGACTGTCCTTGGGGAGTGTCAGCGCAGCGTCAGGCCGCCGTCGACCGTGTGGATTTCGCCGGTGGTGAAGGAGGCGGCGTCGCTCGCGAGATAGACGACCGAGCCGGCGAGTTCGTCCACCGTGCCGATGCGGTTCTGCACCGCGCTCTTCGCCCAATGGTTGTTCACGACGTCCGGGTTCTCGCGCAGCACCTCTTCCGTCAGTTCGGTGAGGATGTAGCCGGGCGCGAGCGCGTTGACGCGGATGTTGTGCTCGGCCCACTCGGTGGCGAGGCACTTGGTCAGCATGTGCACCGCCGCTTTCGAGACGTTGTAGGCGGAATGCTTGAACGGCCAGTTGACGATGCGGCCGGACATCGAGCCGATATTGATGATCGAGCCGGACTTCTGGCGGATCATCAGGCGGCCGATCGCCTGGCTGACGAGGAACACGCCGTCGAGATTGGTCGCCATCGTGGCGCGCCAGTCGGAGAGCGCGTAGGTCTCGGCGTCGCCGGGATAGATGGTGCCGGCGGTGTTGACGAGAATGTCGGCGCGTCCCCAGCGCGCCTCGACGCCCGCTGCCAGCCGCTCGACGTCGGCGGGGTCGGCGACGTCGGCCTGGATCGCGAAGCTGTCGCCGCCGCCGGCATTGAGCTCGGCCACGAGTTCCTCGGCCTGCGGCAGCGTCGAGCGCACGACGACGCACACGTCCGCCCCGTGCGCGGCGAGCGCCTCCGTCAGCGCCCGGCCGATGCCGCGCGAGCCCCCGGTCACGATGGCCTTGCGGCCGGTCAGGTCGAACATACGCGCGTAGTCACGCTTGGGCGCCATGGTGGTTCCCCTCCCTTGAAACGTCTTCTGTCGTTCGATGCGGCGTCAGGCGGGCACAGTCTCGGCCACCCGCACCGGCGGGACGGGCACGGCCATCGGCTCGCCGAGCTCCCGCTCGATGTGCTCGGCCGTGCGCAGCGCCTGCGCCACGATGGTCAGCGACGGGTTGAAGCCCGTCGAGGACGGCAGGAAGGACGCGTCGACGACGTAAAGATTGTCGACGTCCCAGACCTTGCAGTTCGTGTCGAGGACCGAGGTCTTCGGATCGTTGCCGAAGCGTGCGGTGCCGCACTGATGCATCGAGACCTTGATGTCCATCTTCTGCGTGATGATGAGGGGGTAGCCGAGCGAGCGCATGACCTTCGACCAGACCTTCACCAGCTCGCCGTGGGACTTCAGATTGTTCGAGGTGTAGGACAGGCGGATCTTGCCGTCGGGATCGACGCTGACGCGGTTCTCCGGATCGGGCAGGTCCTCCGACATCAGCCACCAGTCCACCGAGCGCTCGGCGAACAGGCCCATCGCCCATTCCGGCGCCCACTTGGCGTTCGCCGTCAGCATGCCGGCCTGCAGCTTGCCAAGGCCCTGGATGTTGCCGAGCGGGTAGGGCTTCTCGGAATTGGCGAGGTAGAAGTCGTTGATCGCCATCGACTTCTGGAAGGTCACGCGGTTCTTCTTGAACGGCGAGATCGCCATCATCGCCGTGTTGTTGTGGGCCATGTAGTTGCGGCCGAGCTGGTCGGACGTGTTGTTGCCGAGGCCGCGCGGGTGCTTGTCGCTCTTCGAGCGCAGGAGGAGGGCGGACGAGTTGATGGCGCCCGCCGACGAGACGAAGATCTGCGCCGAGACCGTGCGGCGCTCGCCCTGGTAGTCGAGTTCGACCGCGGTCACCCGCGCGCCCGACGGGTCGGTCACGAGGCGATGGACGAAGGCTTCGGTGATCAGCGTCACGCCGCCCTTGGCGAGCGCCGGGTTGACGAGCCGCACCTCGGCATCGCCCTTGGCGCCGATCTTGCAGGCGAAGCCGTCGCAGGTGCGGCAGCGCGCGCAGGCGCCCCCGTCGTGGTAGTCGATCGCGATCGGCAGCGGGAAGGGGCGAAGGCCCTTCTGGCGGAGCTTTCGCTCGAACCAGGCGATCTCCGGCTCGTGGCCGATCGCGGGATAGGGCATCGGGCCCGAGCGCGGCGGCTCGATCGGATCGACGCCCGCCTCGCCGTGCGTGCCCATCAGCTTCTCGGCGCGGGCGTAGTAGGGCTCGAACGTGTCGTAGGAGACGGGCCAGGCCGGGGCGACGCCCGCCTCGTGCTGCAGGTCCTCGAAATCCTCCTTGCGGAAGCGCACCGTGGCCGCCCCGAAGAACTTCGAGTTGCCGCCGACATAGTAGTAGGTCGAGGGATTGAAGAGCTTGCCGTCGCGGTCGCGCCACTCCTCCTTGGTGGCATACTTCTTCTTGTGGAAGACGGCGTCGACGCTCCAGTTGTCCTTCTCGCGCGGCAGGCGGGGGCCGCGCTCGATCATCAGGATCTCGCGGCCGGGCGCGGCCAGGGCGTTGGCCAGCGCGCCGCCGCCGACGCCCGCGCCGATGATGACGATGTCGTAGCTGTTCTTGAGTTCGCTCATCTCTTCATTCCTCCCGGACGTCCGGCCGCTCGCCTCCCGGCGCGCTGGCACGAAGCCCCGTCCTCACATCACCGCGCCGACCTGTCGGGCGTGCATTCGTTGTCGTCGAAGGTCCTGGATTTCGGCGGCTCGCCCGACACAGCCGCCGCAATCGCGGCGAAAATCCGGGCACCCACTGCCCCTTCGCCACCCGCCGTCGCGGCGGCGTCGTGCGACGCTCGCATGGGGATCGACGGCTGGGGGCCGGCAGAAGAGCCCGTCATCAGGCTTCCTTCCTCCGGAAGTAGCGGCCGTCCTCGTACATCGCGCTCATCACCGCGAAGGAGGATTCCAGGTGGATCTTCATCGCAAGCTCCGCCTGGTCGGCGTTGCGCCGGCCGAGCGCGCGCACGATCGCGGCGTGCTGCTCGGTCACCTCGGCCAGATGTCCCGGCACCGGCGCCGAGAGCTGGCGCATCCGGTCGAGATGCGCCTTCACGAGATTGATGAACTTCCAGATGCGCGGATAGCGGCTGATGCCGGCGATCGCCGCGTGGAAGGCGTCGTCGACCTCGATATATTCGTGCAGCGCCTCGCGCTCCAGAATGTCGCGCATCTCGCCGATCAGACGCTCGAGCCGGCGGATGTCCTCGTCGGTGGCATAGGCGACGGCCCGGCGGATGCTCTCGATCTCGAGCGCGCGGCGGATCACGAAACCTTCTTCCGCGACCTCGAAGGAGATCTTCGAGACGTAGGTCCCCGAATGGGGAAAAACGTCGACGAGGTCCTCGTCGGCGAGCCGCTTCAGCGCCTCGCGTACCGGCGTGCGCGACACGCCGTAGGCAAGGCACAGCTCCTTTTCCGAGATCACCGAGCCCGGCTCCATCGACAGGCGCACGATGGCGTGGCGCAGAACCTCATATATCTGTTCGGCCTTCAGCGTCGGCTTTTCCGCCGGCGAGCGCCTGTCTCGTACGGCGCTAGTTCCTGCAATCATGGATCATTCCGACGGATCTGGTGAGGTGTTGACAACCTGGAACCGGTCTGGCTTCAATAACTCATATATCGGTTGACGACGCAAGGCACAATCCGATACGAGATCGAACCGCGGCGGAGGAGGCCGCCGACCCGCACCGGCAAGGCCGGTCCGACCCACCCGAACCATCACCCGCAGTCCTGATTGCGTGGCGCATCCGGGCGAGCGCCGGCCTTTGGCCAGCGAGCGCCGCGGCACGTCCCGAAGAGACCCATCGCGCCCGATCGGCGCGGCCAGCCCCTGGCCGCGAACGATGCCGCGCATCCTGAATGTCGACAAGTCCGAGAGTGCCGGCCATGGCCCTGATCACCTACCTCACCCGCATCGAGTTCGACGAAGGCGCCATCGCCAAGCTGCCCTCCATCCTGGAAGGGCTGAACGTGTCGCGCCCGCTGGTGGTGACCGATCGGGGGCTCGTCGCGAGCGGGTTGGTGGACAAGGTGCTCGGCCTCTTCACCGAGCGTCCGGTGGTGTTCTCCGACACGCCGGCCAACCCGACCGAAGCGGCGACGGAAGCCGCCTATGCGCTCTACCGGGCCGAAGGCTGCGACGGGATCGTCGGCCTTGGCGGCGGCTCGTCGATCGATCTCGCCAAGGCCGTGCGGCTCCTCAGCGGCCACGAGGGGCCGCTCGCGCAATACACCGCGGTCGAGGGGGGCGCCGCCCGGATCCACGGCCGCATCTGCCCGCTGGTGGCCGTGCCGACGACGTCGGGCACCGGCTCCGAGGTAGGGCGCGCCGCTGTCATCATCACCGCCGAGGGCCGCAAGCTCGGCATCGTCTCGCCGCACATGCTGCCCTCCGTCGCGCTGTGCGACCCCGAACTGACCTACGGCCTGCCGCCGTTCCTGACGGCGGCGACCGGCATGGACGCGATCTCGCACTGCCTCGAGACCTACATGGCGCCCTCGGTCAATCCGCCGGCCGACGCGATCGCGCTCGACGGGCTGAAGCGCGGCATGGGCGCGATCGGCCAAGCGGTGCGCGACGGCTCCGACGCCCGCGCCCGCTGGGAGATGATGATGTGCGCGCTGGAAGGCGCGATGGCCTTCCAGAAGGGCCTCGGCGCGGTGCACGCGCTGACCCATCCGCTCGGCGCGGTGCGCGAGTTGAACCTCCACCACGGCACGCTGAACGCCGTCCTGATGCCCGCCGTCCTCCGCTTCAATCGCGAGACGATCGGGGAGAAGTGGCAGGTGCTGGCGGGCATCCTCGGCGGCGAGCCGGACGCGGTGATCGCCAGCCTCGTGCGCGACATCGGCCTGCCGCCCGGCCTTCGCGCCATGGGCGTCACCGACGAGATGATGGAACGCGTCTCGGCCGAGGCGCTGAAGGACCATTGCCACGGCACCAATCCGCGCATCCCGACGCGCGAGGACTACCTCGAACTGCTTCGCCAGTCCGCCTGAGGGCGGCCGGCGCCATTCCAAGCGAGGCGGCGGGGGGCCGCCTCGACCATTCATCACTGGGAGGATCCGCATGACCGACTTCGACGACAACAGCCCCGAAGCCGCCCGCCTGCGCCTGACGCGCCGCGGGTTCCTGAGCGGCGCCGCGGCGCTCACCGTGGCCGCGGCGCTCGCCCGGCCGAACTTCGCCTTCGCGCAGGACGCGCAGTTCTGCGCCTCGCTCGGCTGGACGGTCTGGGAATCGGGCCGCCACATCGTCGCCGGCTACGAGGACGCCGTGAAGCGCCTCGGCGGCACGCTGACGATCGCCGACGCCAACTACGACGTGAAGAAGCAGGCCGACCAGATCGCCGCCTTCGTGGCATCGAAGCCCGCCGCGATCTTCATCACGCCTGCCGACGCCGCCGCGATCGCCCCGGCCGTCCAGGCCGCGGTCGCCTCCGGCATCCCGATCTTCTGCGGCGACAGCTACGTGCCCAACACGACGGTGACCTCCACCGCCATGTCGAACAACTTCGGCCTCGGCTCCTACGGCGCGCAGTACATCGCCGACCGCCTGAAGGGGAAGGGCAAGGTCGCCATGGTCTGCCTGCCCTCGAACGAATCCTGGGACCAGCGCACGCTCGGCGCGAAATCGATCTTCACGCGCTATCCCGACATCCAGGTCGTGTCCGAGATCGCCTTCGCTCTCGGCGGCACGACGACCCCGCGCCAGGTGGTCGACAACATCCTCACCGCCAATCCCGAGCTCGACGCCATCTGGTGCGCCTGGGACGGCGCGGCGTCCGAGGGCACGCTCGCCATCAAGGCCTCGGGCCGCAACGTCTTCATCACCGGCATCGACGGCGGCGCGCAGTCCTTCGAGTACATCCAGGCCGGCTCGCCCTTCGCCCTCACCATGGCGCAGAGCTTCTACGAGATGGCCTACATGAACGCGTTCTTCGCGCATGAGGTGATCGCCGGGCGCAAGGCGCCGCGCTTCGTCATCACCCCGTCCTACGCGGTGACGCAGGAAAGCCTCGCGGACATCGACATCCCCGACACCTACGACCAGCCCGGCGAGGCCGCCAAGCTCGGCTGGAACCGCGTCCTCTGATCGACGCCGACGGATGAAGGGAGGACGGGCGTCAAGCCCGTCCTCCCTTGAGCAAGAGAAGGGGAGGCCATGTCGAAGATCCTGACCATGAGCGGCATCGCCAAGCGGTTCGGGCCCGTCCAGGCGCTCGGCGGCGTCGATTTCGACCTCGACCGCGGCGAGATCCACGCCCTCCTCGGCATCAACGGCGCCGGCAAGTCGACGCTCATCAAGATCCTCTCCGGCGTCTACGTGAAGGACGAGGGGACGATCACGATCGACGGCGATGCGGTCGAGCTCGGCACCCCGCGCGCGGCGATCGAGGCCGGCGTCGCCACCGTCCAGCAGCATCCCGAACTCGTGCCCGACTGCACCGGCGTCGAGAACATCTTCCTCGGCGGCGAGGGCGCCACGCCCGGCCTCTTCCGACGCATGAACCGCGCCGCGATGCGCGAAAAGGCCGAGAAGCTTCTCATCCGCTTTCCGATCGAGATCGACCTCGACGCGCGGGTCGGCGAGATGCCGGCGGTGGACCGCGAGATCGTCGCGATCCTCCACGCCCTGCGCCACGACCATATCAAGATCCTGATCCTCGACGAGCCGACCTCGACGCTGACCGAGCGCGAGAAGGCCTCGCTCTTCCAGATGATGCGGGCGCTCCAGGCGGGCGGCATCTCGATCATCTACATCACCCACCGGCTGGAGGAGGTCTACGAGATCGCCGACCGGTTCACCGTGTTTCGCGGCGGGCGCAACGTTGCGACGATGACGGTTGGCGAGGCGCGCCGCACGGGCGTCTCGATCCCCGAGCTGATGCTCGACGAGGCGGCCGGCGACCTCTATCCCGCCCGCGACGGCCGCTCCGACGGCGACGTGCTCCTCGAGGCGAAGGGCCTCGGCTGCGGCGCCTATTTTTCCGGCGTCGACCTCGTCGCCCGGCGCGGCGAGATCCTCGGCATCTTCGGCCTCGTCGGCTCGGGCGTCGACGAACTGTCCAAGGTGCTCTACGGCGCGATGCGCCACGATGCGGGCGAGCTCGTCGTGAAGGGCGGGAAGCGGACCTTCCGCGGCCCCCATGACGGTCTCGCCG
>NZ_CAJYIU010000196.1 GCF_913775355.1 uncultured Aureimonas sp. | reverse complement strand
TCGGTGCGCTGGTGACGGGCGCGATTTCCTTCGTCGTCCTCATGGGTCTGACGCCGATCGCACCGACCGCCGCGGTGGTGAAGACCGCGACCGTCGTCAACGGCGTCTTCGTTCTGCTGCTTTGCGTCCTGATCGCACGCGAGGTCGTGCGAATGACGAAGGCCCGACGCCACGGCAAAGCGGCGTCCCGTCTTCATGTGCGCATCGTGCTGCTCTTCTCGATCGTCGCGGCACTGCCCGCGCTGCTCGTAGCGATCGTGGCGGGCATCACGCTCGATCTTGGCCTCGATCGCTGGTTCGAGATTCGGACCCGCACCATCATCGACTCGTCGATCAACGTCGCCGAAGCCTACGTCAACGAGAACGCGCGCAATCTTCAGGGCTCGACGCTCTCGATGGCGCAGGAACTGCGGGGACAGCGACAGCTTTTCAGTCTCGACCGGACGGGGTTTCAGGACCTTCTGACGGAGCAGGCGCGGGGACGCTCGCTGCTCGGGGCGCAACTCCTGAACGGCGACGGTTCGCCGTTCCTGAGAGCAGACATTCCCGTCGAGCGCCCGCTGCCGGTGCCGCCGGCGGACGCGCTCCAGCAGGCATCCCAGGGAAACCTCGTCTTCATCCCGCCGGGCGTTACGAACCTCGTCGGTGCGGTGATGCGCCTGCGCGAATTCGGCGATGTCTATCTCTACACGATCCGGGTCGTGGACCCCGAGGTCATCGGCGCGCTGCGGCTGATGCGCGAGCGCACGGCGGAATATTCCAGTCTTGCCGACAACCGCTTCGGCCTGCAGATCGCGTTCGCGCTTCTCTATCTCGGCATCACGTTGATCGTCCTCCTGTCGGCCATCTGGACCGGCATCGGGGTAGCAGACCGTCTGGTGCGGCCGATCCGTCTTCTCATCTCGGCCGCCGACGAGGTCAGCGAGGGCAATCTCGGCGTTTCGGTGCCGGTGCGCGTGTCGGATGGCGACGTCGGTTCCCTCTCCAACACGTTCAACAACATGATCCGCCAGCTTCGCAGCCAGCGGCACGAGCTGGTCAACGCGAAGGACGTGATCGACGAGCGCCGACGCTTTACCGAGGCGGTGCTGTCGGGCGTCACGGCGGGCGTCATGGGCGTCGACCGGCGCGGCGAGATTTCGATGCTGAACCCGTCGGCCGAGCACATCCTGTCGATCCGCGGCGCCGACGTCGTCGGGCGGCCGCTGGAGGAGGTGCTGCCGGCCCTCAGCGAGGTCTACGCCGCGGCCCGCCATTCGCGCCGCCGCGAGCATCAGGAGCAGATCAAGCAGCGGGTGCGCGACCGCGAGCGGACGCTCGACGTGCGCGTGACATCCGAGGAGGAGGAGGCCGGCGTCAGCGCGAGCGTCGTCACGATCGACGACATCACCGATCTCGTCGATGCCCAGCGTTCCTCGGCCTGGGCTGACGTCGCACGGCGCATCGCGCACGAGATCAAGAACCCGCTGACCCCGATCCAACTTTCGGCCGAGCGCATCCGTCGTCGCTACGGCAAGTTCATCGAGACCGATCGCGAGATTTTCGACCGCTGCGTCGACACCATCATCCGGCAGGTCGCCGACATCGGGCGCATGGTGGACGAGTTCTCGCAGTTCGCGCGCATGCCGAAGCCGACGCTGGAGGACCGGGACCTGCGCGAGGCGCTGCGGGAAGCCGTCTTCATGCGCGAGCTCGCCGCGCAAGGCATCACGATCGAGGGTGAGTTCGGCGACAGGCCGCTGATGGGCTCCTACGACCTCCGCCTCCTATCGCAGGCCTTTGGCAATCTCGTGAAGAACGCCGTCGAGGCGATGGAGCCGATGGAGAACCAAGCGGGCCGCATCGTGGTCCGCGCGTTCCAGATCGATGGAACGAACGTCGTGGAGATCGAAGATAATGGCCTCGGCTTCCCGAAGGAGGATCGAGATCGCCTTCTCGAGCCCTATATGACGACCCGCGAAAAGGGGACGGGGCTCGGTCTCGCGATCGTGCGCAAGATCGTGGAGGAGCACGGCGGCACGATCGCGCTCGACGACGCGCCGAACTTCGACCACGGCGCCCTGGTCCGCATCCGCCTTCCAGCCGACGACACGTCCAAGACCGCCCCGACGACGAACTCAGAAGAATACGGTGAACACTGATGGCAGCGGATATCCTCATCGTTGACGACGAAGCCGACATCCGCGAGCTCGTCGCCGGCCTTCTCGACGACGAGGGCTACGAGACGCGCATGGCGAGCAATTCGGACGCGGCGCTGCAGGCGATCGCCGACCGCGTGCCCCGCCTGATCTTCCTCGACATCTGGCTGCAGGGCAGCCGCCTCGACGGGCTGGACGTCCTCGACGCGATCCGCGCGCAGCATCCGGAAGTCCCGGTCGTCATGATTTCTGGCCACGGCAATATCGAGACCGCCGTTTCGGCCATCCGGCGCGGTGCCTACGATTACATCGAAAAGCCCTTCAAGGCCGACCGTCTGGTGCTCATCGCCGAACGCGCGTTGGAGACATCGAAGCTGAAGCGCGAGGTCTCGGAGCTGAAGCGCCGGTCGAGCGATTCGCCGGATCTCCTCGGCAAGTCGCACCCGATGAACCAGCTGCGCGCGACGATCGAGCGCGTCGCGCCGACCAACAGCCGCGTGATGATCCTCGGACCCTCCGGCTCCGGAAAGGAGATGGTCGCGCGTGCGATCCATGCGGCCTCGGCGCGCGCCAAGGGGCCGTTCATCGCTTTGAATGCGGCGGCCATCACGCCGGATCGAATGGAGGTCGAACTCTTCGGCACCGAAACGCCGCCCGGCATGGAGCGCAAGGTCGGGGCGCTGGAGGAAGCGCATGGCGGCGTTCTCTATCTCGACGAGGTCGGCGACATGCCGCGCGAGACGCAGAACAAGATTTTGCGCGTCCTGACCGAGCAGACATTCGAGCGCGTCGGCGGCGCCAAGCGCGTCAAGGTCGACGTGCGCATCATCTCCTCGACGTCGCAGAATCTGGAATCGCTGATGGCCGAAGGCTCGTTCCGCGAGGATCTGTTCCACCGCCTCGCGGTGGTGCCGATTTCGGTGCCGCCGCTGGCGGATCGGCGTTCCGACATTCCGATCCTGATCGACGCCTTCATGAAGCAGATCGGTGAGCAGACGGGCATCCGCCCGAAGGCACTGAGTCCCGAGGCGTTGGCCGTCCTCCAGTCGAGCGACTGGCCGGGCAACATTCGGCAGCTTCGCAACAATATCGAGCGGCTGATGATCCTGTCGCGGCAGGACGGCGCCGAGGCGATTTCCGCCGACATGCTGCCGCACGAGGTGAGCGACATGCTGCCAAGGACGCCGAGCCAGTCGGACGGACGGATTCTGGCGCTGCCGCTGCGCGACGCGCGCGAGGTGTTCGAGAAGGAGTATCTCGTCGCCCAGATCAACCGCTTCGGCGGCAACATCTCGCGCACGGCCGAGTTCGTCGGCATGGAACGCTCCGCGCTGCACCGGAAGCTGAAGTCGCTCGGCATCTAGGCGGACGCCGGTCATGCCCATGAAGATCGTGATCTGCGGCGCCGGTCAGGTCGGCTACGGCATTGCCGAGAGCCTTTCGGCGGAGAGGAACGACGTGTCGGTGATCGATACGTCGCAGGCCCTCATCGCCAACATCCGCGAGAACCTCGACGCCAAGGGCATCGTCGGGCACGGCGCCTTTCCCGATACGCTGGCGGAGGCCGGCGCGGCGGAGGCCGACATGCTGATCGCCGTGACGCTTCACGACGAGGTCAACATGGTCGCCTGCCAGGTGGCCCATTCGCTGTTTAACGTGCCAACCAAGATCGCGCGCATCCGCAGCCAGGCCTATCTCCAGCCGCACTGGCAAGACCTCTTCTCGACCGATCACATGCCGATCGACGTCGTGATCTCGCCCGAGGTCGAGGTCGCGCAGATGGTCCTTCGGCGCATCGCTCTGCCGGGCGCGGTCGATACGGTACGGTTCTCGGAGGGCGCGATCTCGCTGATCGCGATCGAATGCGGCGAGGAATGCCCGGTGCTCGGCACGCCGCTCGGTCAGCTGTCCGAGCTTTTTCCGGATCTCGGCGCGACCGTGGTCGGCGTCCTGCGGGACGGAGCGATCTTCATTCCCAACGCCGTCGACATTCTCTACGCGGGCGATCTCGCCTACGTCATCGTCGAGCAGTCGCAGGTCCGCCGAGCGCTGACGATCTTCGGCCATGAGGAGCCGGACGTCGGCCGTATTGTCATCGCCGGCGGCGGCAATGTTGGCATGACGGTCGCGATGGAGATGGAGAGCCGCAACCTCGCATCGCGCCTGCGCCTCGTCGAAGCCGATGGGACCCGAGCGCTCAACGTCGCCGACAAGCTGAAGCGTACGATCGTCCTTCAGGGCAGCGCGCTCGATCCGGCGATCCTGCGGGAGGCCGAGATCGGCGACGCCGATCTCATGGTCTCGCTGACCAACGACGATCAGATCAACGTGCTGAGTTCCGCCATGGCCAAGCGCCTCGGCGCGAAGTCGAACCTGGCCCTCATCAACAGCCCGACCTTTCAGGATCTTGCGAAGCACCTCGGCATCGACGCGGTGCTGAACCCGCGCTCCGTCACGACCTCGCGCATCCTCCAGCATGTCCGGCGGGGCCGCATCCGCGCCGTGCATTCGGTGCAGAACGGCATGGCCGAGGCGATCGAAGCCGAGGCGCTCGAGACGTCGCCGCTGGTCGGGCAGCCGCTGCGCGATCTCGACATTCCCGACGGTATGCGAATCGGCGCGATCACCCGCAACGGCGTCTTCATTCGTCCGACCGGCCAGACGCGCATTCGGCCGAAGGATCGGGTCGTCCTCTTCGTGCGATCCGACACCGTGCGGCAAGTGGAACAGTTTTTTCGCGTCAGCCTCGAGTTCTTCTGATGTGGCGATGCAACGCCGCGATACCTATCTCCGTCTCGGTCCACACGAACGATCAAGCCGTATTGAACGCGTCGTCCGGCTGAAGGACAACCTTCGGCGGCGGCGCGTCCTCGTGGACCGCGATTTCCGTCCGTTCGCGCCTTGATGGCGCGGGCACGGCAAGAACAAGAACAGGACAGCCCGATGGCCGAACGCGCGCAGAACCTTCAGGATCTCTTCCTCAACACCGTCCGCAAGCAGAAGATCTCGCTGACGATCTTCCTCGTGAACGGCGTCAAGCTGACCGGGGTCGTGACCTCGTTCGACAATTTCTGCGTTCTCCTGCGTCGCGACGGCCACTCGCAGCTCGTCTACAAGCACGCCATTTCCACGATCATGCCGTCCCAGCCCGTCAACATGAACGACGGCGGGGACGAGGACAGGAAGGTCTGATTGACCGAATACACCGAAGAACATGGGCACGAGCCCCGCACCCCGATCGAGCACGAGCGCGTTCCCACGCGAGCCGCCGTCTTCGTGCCGGTCGTGCGCCAACGCAATCCGGCCGACGATGGGTCGGAAGCCGTCCGGCGCGGTGACGAGGAGCGGCTGGTCGAGGCGGAAGGCCTTGCGCTGGCGATCGAACTCGACGTCGTCGCCCGCGGTATCGTTCCGGTTTCGAAGATCCAGCCCGCGACGCTCATCGGCTCCGGCAAGGTCGAGGAACTCGCCGGCCTGATCGCGGCCGAGAAGATCGGTCTCGTGATCGTCGACCATCCGCTGACGCCCGTGCAGCAGCGCAATCTGGAAAAAGAGCTGAACGCCAAGGTTCTCGATCGGACGGGTCTCATCCTCGAGATCTTCGGCCGGCGCGCGCGGACCAAGGAAGGCCGGCTTCAGGTCGAACTCGCTCACCTCAACTACCAGCGCGGGCGCCTGGTTCGCTCGTGGACCCACCTCGAACGCCAGCGCGGCGGCGCGGGCTTCCTCGGCGGTCCCGGCGAAACGCAGATCGAGTCCGACCGGCGTCAGCTGCAGGAAAAGATCAAGCGCCTGGAGAAGGAGCTCGATCAGGTACGCCGCACGCGCTCGCTGCACCGCGCCAAGCGCAAGAAGGCGCCGCACCCGATCGTCGCGCTCGTCGGCTACACCAATGCCGGCAAGTCGACGCTGTTCAACAAGGTGACGGGCGCGGAGGTCCTGGCGAAGGACCTTCTCTTCGCGACGCTCGACCCGACCCTGCGCCGGATCAACCTTCCGCACGGGACCGAGGTCATCTTCTCCGATACGGTCGGCTTTATCTCCGACCTTCCGACGCACCTTGTCGCCGCCTTCCGGGCCACGCTGGAAGAGGTGGTCGAGGCCGATATCGTCTTGCACGTGCGCGACATCGCCAACCCGGACACGGCGGCGCAGGCCGCGGACGTGCGCAAGATCCTCGCCGATCTCGAGATCGACGCCGACGACCCGGAACACGTCATCGAGGTCTGGAACAAGGCCGACCGGCTCGACGATCAGGCGCGCGCGCAGGTGGAACTCTCGGCCGCGTCGCATCCGCGGGGGCAGGCGGTTCACATCGTCTCGGCGCTGACGGGCGAGAACGTGTCGGCGCTCCTCGCCGACATCGAGGGCCGGATCGCGGGTCTTGCCGAACCGGTGTCGCTGACGGTGCCGGCCGATGCGCTCGGCATCCTGCCTTGGGTCTACGACAACAGTGTCGTGCGCGAGCGCGAGGATCTTGAGAACGGCAGCGTCCAGTTGTCGATCGACCTGACACGGGCGGCGCGCTCGGACCTCCTTCGGCTGAAGCACAAGCATCCCGACGTGCAGATCGAGGGCTTGCCGGCGCTGGAAGAGGTTGACGACTGACAGGCGAAAGCGGTGGGCTTGGAGCCCGCCGCCTCTAGCGCTCCAGTTTGACTTCCGCCCCCTTGGCGCGCTGCCACAGGGCCTCCTGCTCATAGAGGTCCATGCCGCCCAATGTCCTCCCGTCGGCTGCCGCCTGCGCTTCCATCGCGGCGAATCGCGACCGGAATTTCGCGGTCGTGCGGCGCAGGGCAGCGTCGGGATCGATCTCGTAGCGCCGTGCGAGGTTGACCACGGTGAAGAGGATGTCGCCGAGTTCGGACTCCTGCGCGTCGCGGTCCGGCGTCCGCGCCGCCGCCTCGAACTCGTCGGTCTCCTCCCGCAGCTTTGCGAGGATCGGCTCGGGCTTCGTCCAGTCGAAACCGACCGTCGCCGCCTTCTCCTGAATCTTGCGCGAAAGCGCCAGAGCGGGCAGGGCACCGGGCACTGAATCGAGCAGCCCGCCGCTCATCTCGTCCCGGCTTGGGGTCCATTCCCCGGAGGCGCCCTCGGCCGCGGTTGCGGTGCGGGCTCGCTCCCGCGCTTCGCGCCGCTCCTGCTTCTCTTCCGCCTTGATCCGTTCCCACTGACCCTTGGCCGACCGGGCGGAGCGGGCTTCCGCATCGCCGAAGACGTGGGGATGCCGGCGGATCATCTTGGTGGTGATCCCCTCGACCACGTCCTCGAAGGTGAAGAGACCGAGTTCGCCAGCCATCTGCGCGTAGTAGACGACCTGCAGCAGCAGGTCGCCGAGTTCCTCGCGCAGGTCCTGCGCATCACGGCGCTCGATGGCGTCGACGACCTCGTAGGTTTCCTCGATCGTGTAGGGGATGATCGAATCGAATGTCTGCTCGACATCCCAGGGGCAGCCCGTCTCCGGCTGCCGGAGGGCCGCCATGATCTCGACGAGCCGAGCGATGTCGCGGGAAGGCTGCATGGGAAAACACCGGGTTGCGGAGCGTTGACGCCCCGTTCCTGAACCACTTCGTCCGGCAAGCCAAGCCTTCGAGGATCGCGTCGCCGTCGGCAGCGCTTTAGCGAGTCCGCAATCTCGCGAGCGCATCTTGGCGGACAGGTTCGCAGCCCCCGGGACCCGTCGATGGACACGTTACGCTCTCTATCCGAAGCCGCCGCATCGGCCGTCCTCGATGCGATGATCGTCCTAATCCTTCCCACGATCGCATTCGTCGCCCTGTCTCTTGCGGTGAAGCGGCGACGCGCCGTCGCGGACGCGTTCCGCGCCAGTCCCGAAATGGGCACCAACCTCGTCATCCATCTGTTCGACGCCCTGACGATCGGACCGCTTCTTGCCTTCTTCGTCGTGTGGTTCCACGACTTCGCCCCGGCGCACGGCCTCCAGCTGGTTCCGGCCGGCGCGTGGGATGCGATCGGTCTGCCGTTTCTCGTAGCGTTCGTCGCCGTCTTCTGCGGCGATTTCATCGGGTACTGGCGTCATCGACTGGAGCATTCCTGGCTGCTCTGGCCTTCACATGCCGTGCACCACAGCGACACGGAAATGACGTGGACGACGCTGTCGCGCTTCCATCCGATCAATCGCGTCACGACGACGGTCATCGACGGCGCGTTTCTGACCATGATGGGATTCCCGCCCTACGCGGTCGTCGCCAATGCGCTGGTGCGTCACTACTACGGCCATTTCGTCCATGCCGACCTTCCTTGGACCTACGGACCGCTTGGACGCATCTTCGTCTCGCCCGCGATGCATCGGTGGCATCATGCGCTCGATCGACGAGCTTTTCATACGAACTACGCCACGGTCTTCTCGCTGTTCGACGTCTGGTTCGGCACTCATCGCGTGCCCGGCCCCTGCGACGCGCCGCTCGGCGTGACCGACACGATGGCGCCCGGCGCGTTCGGTCAATTGACGCATCCGCTGAAGCGTTCGTCCTACAAGCGCTGGAAAAAGCGCAGGGCTCCGGCGCCGGCCGCACCGACGATCGGTGTCGATCCGGCCTGAGCGCTTCGTGATGACCGGAAACGCTGACGCAAGGCGAAGGGAGGAGTGGTGAGCGCGCTGGGACTCGAACCCAGGACCTACAGATTAAAAGTCCGTTGCTCTACCAACTGAGCTACGCGCTCGCTCGCGATGCGAGATCGCGGCTGAAAGCTGGCGAACCATAGAAAGGTGGACCCGGCGGGTCAACCGGCCGAACCCGCATTTGCCCGCATTTCGCCGCTACGATAGGACAGGACAAATCGCCGCCGCAACACGAGACGAGTGCCGACGCCCTTGCTTCCCGATCCGACATTCTCGGCCGCGCTCGTGGCGGGCGCCCTGTCATTCCTGTCCCCTTGCGTCCTGCCGCTCGTGCCGCCGTATCTCTGCTACATGGCAGGTGTCTCGGTGGACGATCTGCGCCAGACGTCGCGCGCGTCCGTGCGCGGGCAGGGACGGATCGTCGCGGCGGCGGTCTTCTTCGTTCTCGGCTTCTCGACGGTGTTCGTGGCGCTCGGAGCCGGCGCGAGTTCGATCGGCTATCTTCTGCGCACCAACCTCGACTGGTTGAGCATCATAGCCGGGCTCGCGATCATCGCCATGGGCCTCAATTTCCTGGGTGTGTTCCGTATCGCCTTCCTGTCGCGCGAGGCGCGGTTCCAGGCGCCTTCCGAGCGCGGAAACCTTCTGGGCGCCTATGCGATGGGCCTCGCCTTCGCCTTCGGCTGGACGCCCTGCATCGGGCCCGTCCTCGGTGCGATCCTCGGGGTTGCGGGTTCGACGCAGACCGTCGGCAGCGGTGCGGGCCTCCTCGCCGTCTACTCGCTGGGGCTCGGCATCCCGTTCCTTCTCGCGGCGATCTTCTCGGGCGCCTTCCTGCGCGCGCTGCAGGGCTTCCGGTCTCATCTCGGCACCGTCGAGAAGGTGATGGGTGGTCTCCTCGTCCTCACCGGCATCCTGTTCCTGACGGGAGGCATGCAGGCCATGGCCTTCTGGCTTCTCGAAACCTTCCCCGCATTCCAGCGAATCGGCTGACCCAATCGACGCCGTGCCCCATCGGCCGGCCGGAGAACGATCGATGACGAGAACCTGTCTTTCCGTGGTCCTTGCTGCCGGCGAGGGTACCCGCATGAAGTCACGCCGGACCAAGGTCCTGCACGAGGTCGCCGGGCGGGCGCTGGTCGCGCATGTTCTGGCGAGCGCGGCCAATGCGGGATCGGACGCCGTGGCCCTCGTCGTCGGCCGCGACGCGGAGGCCGTCACGGCCTTGGGACAGGCGCTCGGCCATCCCGCTCAAAGCTTCGAGCAGACGGAACGTCTCGGCACCGCCCATGCGGTGCTCGCGGCGCGCGCGGCGATCTCGGAAGGCTACGACGACGTACTCGTCCTCTTCGGAGACACGCCGCTCCTGTCGGCGGAGACGCTGCGCCGTGCGCGACTTCAACTGGCCGATGGCGTGGCCGTCTGCGTCGTCGGTTTCGAGGCGGCGGATCCGACCGGCTACGGACGTCTCCTTCTCGATGGCGGACAGCTTCTCGCCATCCGCGAGGACAAGGACGCGACAGCGGAAGAGCGGCGCGTGCGGCTGTGCAACAGCGGCGTAATGGCGCTCGACGGCCGGCATGCGCTCTCGCTTCTTGAGCGCGTCGGCAATGCGAATGCAAAGGGCGAGTTCTATCTGACGGACGTCGTAGAGATCGCGCGGGCCGATGGTCTCGGCGTTCGCGTGGTGCTCGCCGACGAGGTCGAGACGCTCGGCGTCAACACCCGCGCCGATCTCGCCCGTATCGAGCACCTGTTCCAGGAACGCCGCCGCGCCGAGATGATGGCGGCCGGCGTCACGCTGGTCGCCCCGCATACCGTCTTCTTCTCGGCGGACACGACGATCGAGCCCGATGTCGTCGTCGAGCCGAACGTCGTCTTCGGCCCGGGTGTCTCGATTGCCACCGGCACTGTGATCCATGCGTTCTCGCACGTCGAAGGCGCCCGGATCGGTACGGATGTCTCGATCGGACCGTTCGCGCGCCTCCGGCCGGGCACGGAGATCGAGGCGAAGGCGCGCGTCGGAAATTTCGTGGAGACCAAGAATACCAAGCTCGCGGCCGGCGCGAAGGTGAACCACCTGACCTATCTCGGCGATGCGTCCGTTGGTCCGCGCTCCAACATCGGTGCCGGTACGATCACCTGCAACTACGATGGCTTCAACAAGTATCGGACCGCGATCGGCGCGGACGCGTTCATCGGCTCGAACTCATCGCTGGTCGCGCCTCTCGTGATCGGCGACGGCGCCTATGTGGGATCGGGCAGCGTCGTCACGGAGGACGTGCCGGACGAGGCGCTCGCCATCGGTCGCGGCCGGCAGGTGACGAAGGCGGGGCGCGGCGCCGAGATCAACGCCCGCAACGCGGCCCGCAAGGCCGGACGCTCGTGACCTTTCGGGTCGAGGTTTCACCGGTACGTTAACGTGCCGCTTGGCCCGGCCATGCTAGGGCTCGAGGCGGATCGAATCGAGGGCTTTGGCTATGTGCGGCATCATCGGGATCGTCAGTCGGGAGCCGGTGGCGCACCGCCTCGTCGAGGCGTTGAAGCGGCTGGAATACCGAGGCTACGATTCGGCCGGCGTCGCGACCCTCGACGGCGGCCGGCTCGACCGGCGACGCGCCGAGGGCAAGCTGCGCAACCTCGAGGCCCGGCTGGCCGACGAGCCGCTCGGCGGCACCATCGGCATCGGCCATACCCGCTGGGCGACGCATGGCGTGCCCAACGAACCCAACGCCCATCCGCATTTTGCCGACGGTGTCGCCGTCGTCCATAACGGCATCATCGAGAACTTCGCCGAACTGAAGCGCGACCTTCAGGCGGAAGGCGCGCACTTCGCCAGCCAGACCGATACCGAAGTCGTCGCCCATCTACTGGCGCGCTTCCGGCGCGAGGGCGCCGGTCGGCGCGAGGCGATGGAACGGCTTCTGAAGTCCATCACCGGCGCCTACGCGCTCGCCGTGATGTTCGAGGACGATCCGTCCACCGTCATGGCCGCGCGCTCGGGCCCGCCTCTCGCTATCGGCTACGGCGAGGGCGAGATGTTCCTCGGGTCCGATGCCATCGCGCTTTCCCCGTTCACCGACGAGGTGAGCTATCTCGAGGACGGCGACTGGGCCATCATCGGCCGCGAAGGCGCCCAGGTGTTCGACGCCGACAACCGTCCGGTGGAGCGCCCGCGCCGCCGATCGGTCGGCAAGCAGCACTATGTCGACAAGGGCAACCACCGCCACTTCATGCAGAAGGAAATCTACGAGCAGCCCGAGGTGATCGGGCACACGCTCGGAGCCTTCGTCGACATGACGACCGGGCGCACGCGAATCCCCGCCGGCGCCGAACTCGACTTCACCGACGTCCGCCGGATGGCCATTTCCGCCTGTGGCACGGGCTTCTACGCCGGCATGGTCGGCCGCTACTATTTCGAGCGCTATGGTCGGATCGCATGCGATCTCGATGTGGCCTCGGAGTTCCGCTACCGGGAGAGCCCGCTTGGCGACGTCGACCTGTCGCTCTTCGTTTCGCAGTCCGGCGAGACGGCCGATACGCTGGCTTCGTTGCGCTACGCCAAGGCCGAAGGGCTGAAAACGGCGGCGATCGTCAACGTGCAAGGGTCGACGATCGCGCGCGAGGCCGATGCCGCACTGCCGACGTTGGCCGGGCCGGAGATCGGCGTCGCGTCGACCAAGGCCTTTACCTGCCAGCTGACTGCACTGGCAGCCCTGTCGGTTCGTGCGGGTGTCCAGCGCGGCGTGCTGTCGGCCGAGCAGGAATCGGAACTGACGCAGGCGCTGGCCGAGGCGCCGCGCATGGTCAACGCGGCGCTCCATGTCGAGCACGAGATCGAGGCGTTGGCGCGCGAGATGGCGACCTATCGCCATGCGCTGTTCCTCGGCCGGGGGTTCTCCTTCCCGTTAGCGATGGAAGGTGCGCTCAAGCTCAAGGAAATCAGCTACATTCACGCGGAAGGTTATGCAGCGGGTGAGCTGAAGCACGGGCCAATCGCCTTGATCGACGAGACGATGCCGGTGATCGTCGTGGCGCCCTACGACCGCGTCTTCGAGAAGACGGTGTCGAACATGCAGGAGGTCGCTGCGCGTGGCGGGCGGATCATCCTCTTCACCGACGAACGCGGTGCGGAAGCCGGCAAGGGCGTCAACGCCCGTACGATTCTCTTACCTGAGATGCCGGAGATTCTGACGCCGATCGTCTACAGCGTGCCGCTTCAGCTGCTCGCCTACCACACGGCGGTGCAGATGGGCACGGACGTCGACCAGCCGCGCAATCTCGCAAAGTCCGTGACCGTCGAGTAGCGCTCACCCCGCACGGAGCAGGCGGATCGCGTCGTCCTTGCCGAAGAGGTAGAGGAGATTGCGGATCGCCTGGCCGCGAGGCGAGGCGAGCTCCTTGTCGGTCGCCAGCAGCAGCCGCGCGTCGTCGCGCGCGATCTCAAGCAGATTGGCGTGCTCCTCCAGCCGGGCGATGCGGAACGACTGCACGCCCGACTGCCGCGTTCCGAGAAGGTCGCCTTCACCACGCAGGCGCAGGTCCTCTTCCGCGATGCGGAAGCCATCGTTGCTCTCGCGCATGACGGCGAGGCGGGCCTTGGCCGTTTCGCCGAGCGGCGCCTTGTAGAGGAGGACGCAGGACGAGGCCTTCTCGCCGCGGCCGACCCGCCCGCGCAACTGGTGAAGCTGCGACAGGCCGAAGCGTTCGGCATGCTCGATGACGATGATCGAGGCATCGGGAACGTCGACGCCGACCTCGATCACGGTGGTGGCGACGACGATCCGCGTCGCGCCCGACTTGAAGTCGGCCATCACGCGGTCCTTCTCCTCGGCGTTCATCCGTCCATGAACGAGGCCGACCCGGTCGCCGAAGAACTGGCGCAGCACCTCGGCGCGCTCTTCGGCCGCCGTCAGTTCGCTCTTGTCGCTTTCCTCGACCAGCGGGCAGACCCAGTAGAGCTTGTCGCCTTCCTCGATCGCCTGGCGGGCACGCGAGACGATGTCGTCGAGCCGCTCGAACGGAATGGCGACCGTGGTGATCGGCTTGCGGCCGGCCGGCTTCCCGTGAAGGCGCGAGACGTCCATGTCGCCGAAGGCGGCGAGCACGAGGGTGCGCGGGATGGGGGTGGCGGTCATGACGAGAAGGTCGGGCGCGCGGCCCTTGCGCGTCAGGCTGAGGCGCTGGTGGACGCCGAAGCGATGCTGCTCGTCCACCACCACCAGGCCGAGATCGTGGTAGGCGACATCGTCCTGGAAGAGGGCATGGGTGCCGACCACGATGTCGGCCTCGCCGTTGGCGATCGCGTTCAGCTTGGCCGTGCGCACGCGTCCATTGTCGCGGCCGGTCAGAAGCACGATCGACAGGCCCGCCGCCTCGCAGAAGCGCGCGAGGCCGGCGAAATGCTGGCGCGCGAGGATCTCGGTCGGCGCAAGAAGGGCCGACTGCGCGCCGGACTCCTTGGCGGCTGCCATGGCGAGCAGCGCCACGACCGTCTTGCCGGCGCCGACGTCGCCCTGCAGCAGGCGAAGCATGCGAACGGGCTTGGCCATATCGGCATGAATTTCGCCGAGCACCTGCCGTTGGCCGTCGGTCAGCGCGAAGGGAAGCGCCGCCTCAGCCCTCGCCCGAACCGCTCCGTCATCGCCGAGCGATCGACCGGGCTTACGCCGCGCCCGTTCGCGGGCGAGCGCCAAGGCCATCTGGCTGGCGAGAAGTTCGTCATAGGCCAAGCGTCTGTAAGTCGGCTTATCGGGTTGAAGGTCGCTCGGATCAGCTGGACGATGAAGCTGCGTCAGTGCGTCAGTGAATGCCGGAAATCTCTCGCGAGCGAAGACGCCGGGCTCTATCCATTCGGGCAGCGACGGAAGCCGTTCGAGCGCGCTGTCGACGCTCCGGCGCAGAACCTTGCCCGAGAGACCGGCGGTGAGCGGATAGACCGGCTCGACCAGCGGGAGGGAGGCCGCATCCTCGGCCCGCCCGACGAAATCGGGGTGCACCATCGAGGCGCGCCCGTTGAAGCGCTCGACCTTGCCCGAGACGAGCAACGTCTCGCCGAGCGGCAGCAGTTTCTCCAGCCATTGCGGCTGGGCGCGGAAGTAGGTGAGGGCGATCTCGTCCGTCTCGTCGAAGGCGATGACGCGGGTCGGTTGGTTTCGCGCCTCGCGCGAGGGGACGATGTAGCGATCGATCCGCACCTCGAGCGTCACCAGCGTGCCGTCCGGCGCGCCGCGGATCGTCTCGCGCCGCCGACGATCGATGACGCCGCTCGGCAGGTGGAACAGAAGGTCGCGCACCTTTGCGCCGTCCTGCGCGCCCGGTGGCGAGACGAGCCCGTCGAGAAGCTTCGAAAGTTTGGGTCCGACACCGGGCACGGTGGCGACCGAGGCAAAGAGCGGATCGAGTTCGGCAGGGCGCATGGGCGGTGTTTATCGTCTGTTCTCCCTCTCGCATAGGCTGACACCGCCCGCTTCGGCGCCTATATCGGGTCGCAGCGGGAAGGGCGCGACAGGCGTCCGGCCCGATCTGTGTTCACAAGACGGGCTGATGCGATGACCGGCACGACGCGATCCTCCTCCGACCTCGACCCGCGCCGCCGCAAGGCGCTGTTCCGGTCCTGGCACCGGGGCACGCGCGAGATGGACCTAGTCCTCGGCCGATTCGCCGACGCCGAGATCGACAAGCTCGACGACGAGGAGCTTGGCGTGTTCGAGCACCTCATGGAGGCGCCCGACCGCGATCTCTTCTCGTGGCTGACCGGCTCGTCCGAGACGCCGGCCAACTACGACACGCCGGTCTTCCGCCGGATCCGATCGTATTACGAGCTGAACGACGAGGCGCGGGCGTGAGTTCGGCGGCGGTCCTTCAGAAGCAGCTGAAGAAGGGCGGCAGCCTGCGCATCGGCAACGTGCTCGACGGTTACGAGCCGTTCCTGCTGGCCGAGATCGCGCGCCACCGTGGCGGCTCGAATCCGATCGTCTTCGTCATGCGCGACGGCAACCGAATGGGCGAACTGGAAGACGCTCTGCGTTTCGTCGCGCCGGATCTTCCCGTCCTGACGCTGCCGGCCTGGGACTGCCTGCCGTACGATCGTGTCGGTCCGTCGTCGGAAGCCGCCGCGCGTCGCCTGTCGGCGATGTCGGCCATCGGCGCCCTGCGGCGGGACCCGCACCGGGCGATCATCCTCACGAGCGCCAACGCGCTTCTTCAGAAGATGCCGCCGCTGCAGGTTCTGCAGGACGAGACGATCTCGGCCAAGGCCAGCGGGCGCATCTCGATGGACCATATCGTCCGCGTCCTGCAGCGCGGCGGGTTCGAGCGTCAGACGACAGTGCGCGAACGCGGCGAATTCGCGGTGCGCGGCGGCATCCTCGACCTGTTCGCGCCGGGCGACGAGGAGCCGCTTCGCCTCGATTTCTTCGGCGACACGCTGGAATCGATCCGCAGCTTCGATCCGGCCAGCCAGCGCACCACCGGCCAGCGTAAGAGCTTCGAGCTGGCCCCGGTCTCCGAAGTCACGCTGACGGAAGAGACCATCTCGCGATTCCGGACCAACTATGTCCGGCGCTTCGGCGCGCCGTCTCGCGACGATGCGCTCTACACATCGATCAGCGATGGCCGCCGCTTCAGCGGCATGGAGCACTGGCTGCCGCTGTTCTACGAGAGCGTCGAGACGCTGTTCGACTATGTCGACGGTTTCCCGATGGTTCTCGATCACCTCGTGGTGGAGGCGATCGGCGAACGGCGCAAGCTGGTCCTCGACTATTACGAGGCGCGTCGCCGGGGCATCGCCGAGGCAAGCGCAGGGTCGGTTCCCTACAATCCGCTCGGTCCGCAGGAACTCTACCTCACCGATGACGAACTGAACGGCCGGATCGCCGGCGCCGATCCCGTGCGCCTGTCGGCCTACGCGATCACCGACGCGGGTTTCCAGACCGAGGTCGTGAACCTCGACGTCCACCGCGGCCGCAACTTCGCGGCCGAACGGCAGGCGGAGGACGTCAATGTCTTCAAGGTCGCCGTCGACCACATCTCCCGCCTGCGCGCCGCCGGCAAGCAGGTCATCCTCGCCGCATGGTCGGAAGGGTCGCGCGAGCGCTTGACCCAGGTCGTCGAAGAGCATGGCCTGGGCAACATCAAGCCGGTCGAGAGCTATGCCCGCGCGCTCGAAGTCGGCAAAAACATTATCGCGACGGCGGTTCTGGGCATCGAGGCGGGCTTCGAGACCGACCGCATCGCCGTCGTCGGCGAGCAGGACATCCTCGGCGACCGTCTTGTCCGGCGCGGGCGCAAGAAGAAGCGCGGCGCGGACTTCATTTCCGAGGTGACCGGCCTCGACGAAGGCGACATCGTCGTGCACGTCGACCATGGCATCGGCCGCTTCGTCGGGCTTCGCAAGATCGAGGCGGCCGGCGCGCCGCACGACTGCCTGGAACTGCGCTACGCCAACGACGACCGGCTGTTCCTGCCGGTCGAGAACATCGAGCTTCTGTCGCGTTACGGCGGCGAGGGGTCCGAGGCGATCCTCGACAAGCTCGGGGGCGGCGCCTGGCAGGCGCGCAAGGCGAAGCTCAAGAAGCGCCTCCTCGACATGGCCGGCGGTCTCATCCGCATCGCCGCCGAGCGCGAGATGCGCGGCGCGCCGAAGCTCGTGCCCCCGGAAGGGCTGTGGGGCGAGTTCCAGGCGCGCTTCCCTTACGAGGAAACCGAGGACCAGCAGAACGCGATCGACGCGGTGGCCGACGACCTGTCGGCCGGCAAGCCGATGGACCGGCTGGTCTGCGGCGACGTCGGCTTCGGCAAGACCGAGGTCGCGCTGCGCGCCGCCTTCATCGCGGCGATGAACGGCCTTCAGGTCGCAGTCGTGGTGCCGACGACGCTTCTGGCACGCCAGCACTTCAAGACCTTTTCCGAGCGCTTCCGCGGCCTGCCGCTGAACCTCGCACAGGCGTCGCGGCTGGTGACGACCAAGGAACTCAACGAGACGAAGAAGGGCCTGAAGGAAGGGCAGATCGACATCGTCGTCGGCACCCATGCCCTGCTCGGCAAGGCGGTCGACTTCAAGCAGCTCGGCCTCCTCATCATCGACGAGGAGCAGCACTTCGGCGTCAAGCACAAGGAGCGGCTGAAGGAGCTGAAGTCGGACATCCACGTCCTGACGCTCTCGGCGACGCCGATCCCGCGCACGCTGCAGCTGGCGCTGACGGGCGTGCGCGAACTCTCGCTGATCACGACCGCCCCGGTCGACCGCATGGCGGTACGCACCTTCATCGCGCCGTTCGACCCGCTGGTGGTGCGCGAGACGCTGCTGCGCGAGCGCTATCGCGGCGGCCAGAGCTTCTACGTCGCGCCGCGCTTGGCCGACCTAGCGGGCATCAAGGAGTTCCTCGACGAGCAGGTGCCGGAGCTGAAGGTCGCGATCGCCCACGGGCAGATGCCGTCCGGCGAGCTCGACGACATCATGAACGCCTTCTACGAGGGGCAGTACGACGTTCTGCTCTCGACGACGATCGTCGAATCGGGCCTCGACATTCCTTCGGCCAACACGATGATCGTTCACCGGGCGGACATGTTCGGCCTCGCCCAGCTATACCAGCTGCGCGGACGCGTCGGCCGTTCGAAGCAGCGCGCCTATGCCCTGATGACGATCCCGGCCAACAAGACGCCGACGGCGGGCGCCGACCGACGCCTCAAGGTGCTGCAGTCGCTCGATACGCTGGGTGCCGGTTTCCAGCTCGCCAGCCACGATCTCGACCAGCGCGGGGCGGGCAATCTCCTCGGCGACGAGCAGAGCGGTCACATCAAGGAGGTCGGCTTCGAACTCTACCAGCAGATGCTGGAGGAGGCGGTCGCCGAGATGAAGGGTGTCGAGGTCGAGAACGACGGCTCGTGGTCGCCGCAGATCACGCTCGGCACGGCCGTGATGATCCCGGAGGGCTACGTCCCGGACCTCCAGCTCCGCATGACGCTGTACCGGCGCCTGGCGGACCTGACCGAAGCGCGCGAGATCGACGCCTTCGGCGCCGAACTGATCGACCGCTTCGGGCCGATGCCGGTGGAGGTCGAGCACCTCCTGAAGGTCGTCTTCATCAAGGCGCTGTGCCGCCG
>NZ_CAJYIU010000195.1 GCF_913775355.1 uncultured Aureimonas sp. | reverse complement strand
GGCCGATGGCGCGATATGGACGCTCCGGAAGGGTGCGCCCGCGCTCCACGCGCCGATGGCCCCCGAAGGATCTCAAGGAGTAGAGACGATGAGCGACGCCTGGACGCAGAGGAAGCCCACGGCCCTGCTCGTGCTGGCCGACGGCACGGTGGTCGAGGGCGACGGCATCGGCGCGGTGGGCGAGGCGCTCGGCGAGGTCTGCTTCAACACCTCGCTCACCGGCTACCAGGAGATCCTCACCGACCCCTCCTACGCCAAGCAGATCGTCACCTTCACCTTCCCGCACATCGGCAATGTCGGCGCCAACGACGAGGACATCGAGGACCTCGTGCCCGACAACACGGTCGGCGCAGTCGGCGCGATCTTCCGTGCCGAGGTGTCGGCGCCGTCGAACTATCGCTCGGCCGGCGGCCTCGACGCCTGGCTGAAGAAGCGCGGCGTCGTGGCGCTGTCCGGCGTCGACACGCGCGCCCTCACCGCCCTCATCCGCGACAAGGGCATGCCGAACGCCGTGATCGCGCACAACCCGGACGGCGTCTTCGACATCGAGGCGCTGCGCGCCAAGGCCGCCGCCTGGAGCGGGCTCGTCGGCCTCGACCTCGCGCAGGACGCCGGGTCGAAGCAGGAGGACGCTTGGGTCGAGGGTCCCTGGTCGTGGAACCGGGGCTACGACGCGGGCCGCGAGCCGGCCTACACGATCGTCGCGATCGACTACGGCGCCAAGCGCAACATCCTGCGCCTGATGTCGGGCCACGGCGCACGCGTCGTGATCGTGCCGCCGACGGCGTCGGCCGCCGACGTCCTGAAGCACGAGCCGGACGGCATCTTCCTGTCGAACGGCCCGGGCGACCCGGCGGCGACCGGCGAATACGCCGTGCCCGTGATCCGCGAACTTGCCAAGTCCGGCATCCCGATGTTCGGCATCTGCCTCGGCCACCAACTCCTCGCGCTGGCGCTCGGCGGGCGCACCGAGAAGATGCACCAGGGCCACCACGGCGCGAACCACCCGGTGAAGGACTTCACGACCGGCAAGGTCGAGATCGTGTCGATGAACCACGGCTTCGCGGTCGCGGCGGACACGCTGCCCGACAGCGTCGAGGAGACCCACGTCTCGCTCTTCGACGGCACCAATTGCGGCCTGCGCATGAAGGACGCCCCGGTGTTCTCGGTGCAGCACCATCCGGAAGCCTCGCCGGGCCCGCAGGACTCGCACTACCTCTTCGCCCGCTTCTTCGAGATGATCGACGGGCACCGGACGAAGACCGCGGCCTGACCGCAGACGAAGAGCCGAAAACGAATAAGGGCGCCGAAGACATTCGGCGCCCTTATTCGTTTTCGCCCCCCTTGGACAATGGTCTCGTGCTGAGCGTCATGCAGCCTTGAACAAGTGGAGAACGCGGCGGACCATCGCATGGATGCCGCAGCTGAACGTGGCGTGGCGGTGGAGATCGTCGCGGCCGCGGTCGGCGCCGAGGGCGGAGCGGCTGACGATGAGGTCGGCAAGCATCGGGTCTATTCCTTTCGGGTTGTCAGTCCTCGCTGATCGAAGGTCGAACGGGCCTTCACGATGACAAGATATGCACTCTGTGCGCTTTTGAAATACGTCCGAGGCGCACGATGTGCATTTTTCTTGTGCCGGCAACCCCATCTGGTATCGGGATCGGACCGGGCATGACGAATCATGCGCTCCGAAGTTTAAGCCGGGCTGAACGGCCGAGATCGAATGGATTCGATGATGGATTCCAAGAGCTTTCGCGACTGGCGCCGGACCATGGGCTGGAAGCAGAAGGACGCCGCGGACCGTCTCGGCCTGAAGAAGCGGGTCATCCAGTACTACGAGAAGGGCGACCGCGACGGGAAACGCGTCGAGATCCCGCTGACCGTCGAACTCGCCTGCCTCGCGCTGTCGATCGGCGCGCGCCACTACGACGGGCGTCCCCTGCCCCGGAGCGCCGCCGATCTCTCGGGCCGCGCGCGTCCCGCGCCCGCGCCGTCCACAATCGCGTCGATCGACTGACGGTTCACCCTTTCGCAGCGCGGCGGCTTTCCCTATAAGCCGGCCTTAGCCTGAAGAATGCCTCGCCCCAGACCCTCGTCCGCTCTTTGCGGCCGGGGCCATCCGCGCGCACGAAACAAAGACGGACCGCCATGCCCAAACGCGACGACCTCAAGACGATCCTCATCATCGGCGCGGGTCCGATCATCATCGGTCAGGCGTGCGAGTTCGACTATTCCGGCACGCAGGCTTGCAAGGCCCTGCGCGACGAGGGCTACCGGATCGTCCTGGTCAATTCGAACCCGGCGACGATCATGACGGATCCCGATCTCGCCGACGCCACCTACATCGAGCCGATCACGCCCGAGGTGGTCGCCAAGATCATCGCCAAGGAGCGGCCGGACGCGATCCTGCCGACGATGGGCGGTCAGACCGCGCTGAACACTGCGCTGTCGCTGAAGCGCATGGGTGTCCTCGACAAATATAATGTCGAAATGATCGGCGCCGACGCGACCGCGATCGACAAGGCCGAGGACCGGGCCCTCTTCCGCGAGGCGATGGCCAAGATCGGGCTGGAGACGCCGAAGAGCTACCTCGCCAACGCGACGGAGGCGAAGGGCGCCGACCGCCTCCTCCACGAGGAGAAGCGCGCCGAGGCGATCCGCTCGACGGAGGCCGGCCCGGCGCGCGACGAGGCGCTGGCAGCCCTGGAGACCGAGAGGAACCTCGGCGAGACCGACCGCAAGCAGCGCTACATGGCGCGCGCGATGGGCGCCGCGGCCGAGGCGCTGGAGCATGTCGGCCTGCCCGCGATCATCCGCCCCTCCTTCACCATGGGCGGCACGGGCGGCGGCATCGCCTACAACCGCTCGGAGTTCTTCGAGATAATCGAGGGTGGCCTCGACGCCTCGCCGACGACCGAGGTGCTGATCGAGGAATCGGTACTCGGCTGGAAGGAATACGAGATGGAAGTCGTCCGCGACCGCGCGGACAACTGCATCATCGTCTGCTCCATCGAGAACGTCGATCCGATGGGCGTCCACACGGGCGACTCGATCACCGTCGCGCCGGCGCTCACGCTGACCGACAAAGAATACCAGATCATGCGCAATGCCTCGATCGCGGTCCTGCGCGAGATCGGCGTCGAGACGGGCGGCTCCAACGTCCAGTTCGCGGTGAACCCGGAGAACGGCCGCCTCGTCGTCATCGAGATGAACCCGCGCGTGTCGCGTTCGTCGGCGCTGGCCTCCAAGGCGACCGGCTTCCCGATCGCCAAGATCGCGGCCAAGCTCGCCGTCGGCTACACGCTGGACGAGCTGAAGAACGACATCACCGGCGGCGCCACCCCGGCCTCGTTCGAGCCGACGATCGACTACGTCGTCACCAAGATCCCGCGCTTCGCCTTCGAGAAGTTCCCGGGCGCCTCGCCGGTGCTGACCACCGCGATGAAGTCGGTCGGCGAAGTGATGGCGATCGGCCGGACCTTCGAGGAGTCGCTGCAGAAGGCGCTTCGGGGCCTCGAGACCGGCCTCGACGGTCTCGACGAGATCGAGATTCCGGGCCTTGGCGAAGGCGACGACAAGAACGCCATCCGCGCCGCGCTCGGCGTGCCGACGCCGGACCGCCTGCGCATGGTCGCGCAGGCGCTGCGCGAGGGCGCGACCAAGGAGCAGGTGCACCGCTCCTCCAAGATCGACCCGTGGTTCATCGACCGCTTCCAGGCGATCATCGACCTCGAGACCCGCGTCAAGGAGCACGGTCTTCCGCAGGACGCGGACAACCTGCGCTTCCTCAAATCCGTCGGCTTCTCCGACGCGCGCCTCGCAAAGCTGTCCGGCCGGTCCGAGGCCGAGGTGAAGGCTCTGCGCGATCGTCTCGACGTGCACCCCGTCTTCAAGCGCATCGACACCTGCGCCGCCGAGTTCGCCTCGCCCACCCCCTACATGTACTCGACCTACGAGCGGCCCTTCGCGGGGGAAGTCCGCTCGGAAGCCGGTGTGTCGGACCGCAAGAAGGTCGTCATCCTCGGCGGCGGCCCGAACCGCATCGGCCAGGGCATCGAGTTCGACTACTGCTGCTGCCACGCCGCGTTCGCGCTGCGCGACGCCGGCCTCGAAGCCATCATGGTCAACTGCAACCCCGAGACGGTCTCGACCGACTACGACACCTCGGACCGTCTCTACTTCGAGCCGCTGACGGCCGAGGACGTGCTCGAAATCCTGCGCGTCGAGAAGTCGCGCGGCACGCTCCACGGCGTGATCGTGCAGTTCGGCGGCCAGACGCCGCTGAAGCTCGCCGAGGCCCTTGAGAATGCCGGCATTCCGATCCTCGGCACCTCGCCGGATGCGATCGATCTCGCCGAGGACCGCGACCGCTTCCAGAAGCTCCTGCACGACCTGAACCTGCGCCAGCCGAACAACGGCATCGCCCGTTCGGTCGAGGAGGCGCGCACCATCGTCGAGCGCATCGGCTACCCCGTCGTCATCCGCCCGTCCTACGTGCTCGGCGGCCGGGCGATGGAGATCGTGCGCGGCGACACGCAGTTCGAGCGCTACATGAAGGAGGCCGTCGTCGTCTCCGGCAAGTCGCCGGTGCTGATCGACAGCTACCTGTCGGACGCGACCGAGGTCGACGTCGACTGCCTCTCCGACGGCACCGACACGTTCGTCGCCGGCATCATGGAGCATATCGAGGAGGCCGGCATCCATTCGGGCGACTCGGCCTGCTCGCTCCCCGTCCACTCCCTCAGCCGGGAGATCACCGACGAGCTGGAGCGCCAGACCCGCGAGATGGCCCTCGCCCTCAAGGTCGGCGGCCTGATGAACGTGCAGTTCGCCATCAAGGATGGCGATATCTACGTTCTCGAGGTGAACCCGCGCGCCTCGCGCACCGTGCCCTTCGTCGCCAAGACGGTCGGCTCGCCGATCGCCAAGATCGCCGCGCGCATCATGGCGGGCGAGACGCTGGAGGCGGCCTTCGCGGCCTATGGCGGCAAGCCGGACGTGAAGAATCTCAAGCACATCGCCGTCAAAGAAGCCGTCTTCCCCTTCGCGCGCTTCCCCGGCGTCGACACGCTGCTCGGCCCGGAGATGCGCTCAACCGGCGAGGTCATGGGTCTCGACCGCGGCTACGCGCTCGCCTTCGCCAAGTCGCAGCTCGGCGCCTCGGTGGACCTGCCGCGCGACGGGACGCTGTTCGTCTCGGTGCGCGACGGCGACAAGGAGAAGATGCTGCCGACCGTGCGCCGAATGGCCGAGCTCGGCTTCCGCATCTCCGCCACCGAGGGCACGCACCGGTTCCTTGCCGGCCACGGGATCGAGGCCGAGAAGGTCAACAAGGTGCTTGAAGGCCGCCCGCATATCGAGGATGCTATCCGCAACCGGCAGGTGCAGGTGGTGCTCAACACGACGGAGGGCGCCAAGGCCCTGTCGGACTCCCGGTCGCTGCGTCGCGCCGCCCTCATGCACAAGGTGCCGTACTATACGACGCTGGCCGGCATGGAAGCGGCCGCCGAGGCGATCGCGGCCCTGAAGGCCGGCAGCCTTGAAGTACGGTCGCTGCAATCCTACTTCTCGGCAGCCTGATTTCAGGGAGGCCCGCGGCCGTCCGGCTCGGGCCTCAGACAAGTGTTCCGGCTGGTCCCCGCTGGGGTCCGGCCGTTCTTATGTCCTGCCCGGCGCACGTGTGGCCGGGTCGGTCTCCACGACAGAGCGTCCGGCTCCAGGCCGGGTGCCGCGACAGGTAAGGGTTGAGGGCATGGAAAAGGTCCCGATGACGAGTGCCGGCTTCGAGTCCCTGAAGGAGGAACTCCGCCGCCGTCAGCAGGAGGAGCGTCCGCGCATCGTCGAGGCCATCTCGGAGGCGCGCGCCCATGGCGACCTGTCGGAGAATGCCGAATACCACTCCGCCAAGGAGGCGCAGAGCCTCAACGAAGGCCGCATCTCCGAACTCGAGGACCTGACGGCCCGCGCCGAGGTGATCGACGTCTCCAAGCTCTCGGGCGACCGGGTGAAGTTCGGCGCGACCGTCAAGCTCGTCGACGAGGACACCGAGGAGGAGAAGGTCTACCAGATCGTCGGCGATCAGGAAGCCGACGTGAAGCAGGGCCGCATCTCCATCTCCTCCCCCATCGCCCGCGCGCTGATCGGCAAGGGCGAAGGCGACACGGTGGAGGTCGCCGCCCCCGGCGGCGCGCGCTCCTACGAGATCCTCGAGCTGCGCTGGGTCTGATCGGCGAAACGCGATGAGCGAGGCGAAAGCCAGGACCTGGAACCTCTCCGAATTCCTCCTCTGGGAGGAGGAACAGGAGCGGCGCTACGAACTGGTGGAAGGTCAAGCGGTGCTCATGGCGGGGGGCACCCAGGCCCACGCGCTCATCGCAGCCAACATCGTCTCCAGCCTCCGCCCGCTCCTACGCGGCTCGCCGTGCCGCCCCAGCGGCTCGGACCTGCGAATCCCCATCGTCGAGACCGGCAACGTGCGCTATCCCGACGTCACGATCGACTGTGGCCCCTTCCGACCCGAGGCGCACGACGCCTCGCAGCCGAGCGTCGTGTTCGAGGTGCTGTCGCAATCTACCGGATGGTACGACCAGACGCGCAAGCTTCGCGATTACGAGCGCGTGCCGTCCATCCGTCAGTACATCTGCGTGTCACAGTCGGAGCCACGCGTCAGCCTCTGGCTCCGCGACGGAGCCGACCGGCTGGTGTCGCAGGACGACATCCTCGCGGGCAGCGTTGCGATCGATCTCGACGGTTTTTCGCTCGAGTTGCCGTTGGCTGAGATTTACGACGGGACGGGACTCGTGCCGGCGCAGCCGCCGGCCTGAATCGATACGTGTCCTCTCCCGAAGCACCCCCGACCGACATCCTCGTCGTCGCCCCCAACTTCAAGCGCCGCCTGTCCGGCGTCACGTCGACCATCATCCAGCTCGTGCCTGAGCAGGCTAAGCGCCTCCCCGTCGCGGCGCTCGGCCCCGGCCTGCCTGCCCATCTGCCGAAGATGCGCTGGTCAGGCCTCCTCCGGTTCTGGCGACGCCCGAAATCCCGGCCCTTCCGCATCTGGCACGCACGCCGCAACGTCGAGATGTTGCCCGGCATTCTCCTGCGCGACGCGCTGCGCATGCCGCTCCGCCTCGTCT
>NZ_CAJYIU010000194.1 GCF_913775355.1 uncultured Aureimonas sp. | reverse complement strand
CTGGGGGCGCGGGCCGATCTGGGCGATGATGTGGCCGGCGGCGATGGCGCCGAGGCGGGCGGACTGGTCGTGGGGCAGGCCGGCTGTGTAGCCGCGCAGGAAGCCGGAGGCGAAGAGGTCTCCGGCGCCAGTGGTGTCGACGACGTCGGGAACGACGGTCGCGGGGAAGGCCTGCCGGCTGGCGTCTTCGACGACGACGCAGCCGTCCGCGCCGCGGGTGACGATCGCGAGACGCTTGGCATCCTGGCCGAGGTGGTGGAGCGCCTCTTCCAGGATTTCGGTCTGGTAGAGGGCCAGCGCCTCCGGCTCGTTGGCGAAGACGATGTCGACGGTGCCCGAGCGCATGAGATCGAGGAACTCGGCGCGGTAGCGGTGGACGCAGAAACTGTCCGAGAGTGTCATGGCAACCTCGCGCCCGTTGGCGTGGGCGATCTTCGCGGCTGCCACGATCGCGTCCTTGGCGCGCGGCGGGTCCCAGAGGTAGCCCTCGAAGTAGGTGACGCGCGCGGCGGCGACGATCTCCTCGACGACGTCGTCCGGCGACAGCTCGACGCAGGCGCCGAGATAGGTGTTCATCGACCGCTCGCCGTCGGGCGTGACGAGGATCATCGAGCGGGCAGTCGGCGGCGTGTCGGCGAGCGGCGCCGTCTCGTAGCGGATGCCGAGCGAGCGGATGTCGTGGGCGAAGATGCGGCCGAGCTGGTCGTCCGCCACCTTGCCGAAATAGGCGCCGGTGCCGCCGAGCGAGACGAGGCCGGCCACCGTGTTGCCGGCGCTGCCGCCCGACATTTCGGTGGCGGGGCCCATCTTGCCGTAGAGCTCCTCGGCGCGGGCGGCGTCGATCAGCGTCATCGCGCCCTTCTCGATGCCGGCTTCGGCTAGAAAGGCATCGTCGGTGCGGGAGATGATGTCGACGATGGCGTTGCCGATCGTCAGGAGGTCGTAGTCGGCCATACGGAAAGGAGCCTTCGGGTTCGGGAGGTCAGGCAGGGGCCCAGGCGTTGGGAATATGAACCGGCCAGCGGCGAGGCAGGACGGCGACGATGTCGAAGCGCAGCGACAGGCGCGCATAGTCGCGCTGCTTCTGGAGCCAGAGGTCGGCGGCGCGCGCGATGCGGGCCTGCGCGGCGGGCGTGACCGCGTCCATCGCCGCCTCGAGGCTCGCGCGCGCCTTCACCTCGACGATCGCGACCGTATCGCCGCGCCGGGCGACGATGTCGATCTCGCCGAGCTTCGTGCGGTGGCGCATGGCGAGGATGCGGTAGCCCTTGAGGCGGAGCGCCCAGGCCGCCAGCCACTCGCCGCGATGACCTTTGGCGAACCGCGCGCGGCGCTCGGCGAGGCGATCGGCGGGCGTCACGACGACTTCAGCGCCAAAGCGCGTTGGTAGAGGTCGCGGCGGGAGAGGCCGGTGAGCTTCACCGCCTCCTGTGCGGCCTTGGCCGGCTTCATCTCGGCGAGGAGCCCACGCAGGATGGCGTCGACGTCGGCCGGCGCGTCCGCCGCTTCGTCGGCCGGACCCCCGACGCAGACGACGATCTCGCCGCGCACCCGCTCCATGGCGGCGAACTCGGCGGCCAGCTCCGGCAGCGGCGCGCGGTAGATCGTCTCGAAGGCCTTGGTCAGCTCGCGGCAGACGGCGGCGGGACGCGGACCGAGGACGTCCGCCATGTCGGCGAGGCTGTCGGCGATCCGGTGCGGCGCCTCGAAGAGAAGGAGCGTGCCGGGAATGCGGGCGAGCGCTTCCAGCCGCGCGCGGCGGCCGCTTTCCTTAGGCGGCAGGAAACCGGCGAAGAAGAAGGCGTCGGACGGCAGGCCCGAGGCGAGGAGCGCGGCGAGCGGGGCGGAGGCGCCGGGCACCGGCACGACGGGGAGGCCACGCGCGATGGCCTCGCGCCCGAGCCGGTAGCCGGGATCGGAGACGAGCGGCGTGCCGGCGTCGGAGACGAGGGCGACGGAGCGGCCGGCGGCGAGCTCGCCAAGCAGCGCCTCGTCGGCGCTTTCCGCCGAGTGCTCGTGGTAGGACCAGGCCCGCCGCCGGATGCCGTAGCGCTGCAGAAGCTTGCCGGTCTGGCGCGTGTCCTCGCAGGCGAGGACGTCGGCGCCCGCGATGATCTCCAGCGCGCGCAGCGTGATGTCGGAGAGGTTCCCGATCGGGGTGGCGACGAGATAGAGCGCCGGCTCAGGGCGGTAGGCCGGGAAGGCGGCGTCGCGGATCGTGAAGCCGCCGCGCTCCTCGCCGGTCGCGATCGCAGGCTCGGCGTCGGGCTCCTCGCTCATGCCGGCCTCGGCGACCAGAGGATGACGGCGGCACCCGCGAGGCAGAGCCCGGCGCCCACGAGGTCGAACCGGTCTGGCCTCATGCCCTCGGCGCCCCACATCCATAGGAGCGAGGCGAGGATGTAGACCCCGCCATAAGCGGCATAGGCGCGCCCGGCGAACTCGGCGTCGACGCGCGTCAGCGCCATCGCGAATATCACGAGGGAGACGAGGCCGGCGGCCAGCCACCAGCGCGAGGCGTCGAGCCGCAACACCGCCCAGACCGCGAAGCAGCCGGCGATCTCCGCCACGGCCGCGAAGGCGTAGACCGCGATCGTCGTCACGCGAGGTCCGCCACCACGGCGTCGAGCACCAGCATGCCGGTCGGCGTCGCACGGATGCGGTCGGGCCCGAGACGTTCGACCATGCCGTGGCCGGTGAGCTCGCGGACCGTCTCGGCGTCGAGGTCGCGCCCGGACAGGTCGCGCCAGCGCCTGAGATCCATGCCCTCGACCAGCCGCAGGCCCATCAGCATCAGCTCGTCCGCCTGCTCCTGCGGCTCGAGGGGAACGTCCTCGATGTGGCCGGCGTCCCAGTCCTCGACCATGAGCAGCCAGGTTTCCGGATGCTTCTCGTTGGAGACGGCATGGCGCGTGCCGTCCGGGCCGGGAAGGCGGGCGTGGGCGCCGGGACCGACGCCGGCATAGAGGCCGTAGCGCCAGTAGGTGAGGTTGTGGCGCGATTCCGCGCCCGGCACCGCGTGGTTGGAAATCTCGTAGGCCGGCAGGCCGTGCGCGCGGGTGATCTGCTGCGTCGCCTCGTAGAGCTCGGCCGAAAGCTCGCCGTCCGGCACGGTCAGCTTGCCCGCCTTGTGGAGGGCGTGGAAGGCCGTGCCCTCCTCGATGGTCAGCTGGTAGAGCGAGAGATGGTCGGCGGCGAGCCCGATGGCCTGCGCCAGCTCGGCTTCCCAGTCCGCAACGCCCTGACCGGGGCGCGCGTAGATGAGGTCGAACGAGAGGCGCGGGAATATCTCGCGCGCGAGGCCGATCGCGCCCAGCGCCTGATCGACGTCGTGGAGGCGCCCGAGGCGGCGAAGGTCCCGGTCGTTCAGCGCTTGCACCCCGAGCGAGACACGGTTGACGCCGGCCGCCCGGTAGCCGCGGAAGCGCGTCGCCTCGACTGAAGAGGGATTTGCCTCCAGCGTGATCTCGGCGCCGTCGGCCACGGTCCAGAGCGAGGCGATCTCGTCGAGAATCGCGCCCACTGTCGCCGGCTCCATCAGGCTCGGCGTGCCACCGCCAAGGAAAATGGAGGTGACGATCTCTGCCCCGGTGCGCCGCGCCTGTTCGGCGAGCTCGCGCCGGAAGGCGGCGACATAGCGCGCCTGATCCACCGGCTCGTGGCGGACGTGGCTGTTGAAGTCGCAATACGGGCACTTGGCGGCGCAGAAGGGCCAGTGCACGTAGACGCCGAAGCCGGGATCGCCGGCCGGCGGCGTGTAGGGCCGGATCGCCGACAGGGGGCGCAGGGCGAGGCTCACGAGACCCCGAGCGCTTCCCGCGCGAAGA
>NZ_CAJYIU010000193.1 GCF_913775355.1 uncultured Aureimonas sp. | reverse complement strand
TACCGAGCGCGACCGTCAGGATCGAGAGGATCAGCGCCGGGCCCCAGTGGAAGCCGAGCGCGATGTCCACCGCCAGCGCCCCGTCGAGGGCGGGCGGCGACATCGGGTTGGAGATGAACTTGTGCGTGGTCTGCGAGAAAATCGCAGCCACGAGGCCGATGATGCCGAGGAGGAGCGGCCCGAACCAGATCATCGGGCTCGTCTCATGCGCGCGCCGCATGCCGCTCGGCAGCGGCCCAAGGAACGGTTTCAGGGCCACGAGAAGCGCAACCGCGAACATCAGGGCATTGCCGGCGATGGCCGCGATCGTCGTCAGGATGCCGCGAAGGTCGGCCGTCGCGGTCGCGGCATAGACCTCCTCCTTGGCGAGGAAGCCGAAGAGCGGCGGAAGACCGCCCATCGCCGCCGCCCCGAGGATCGCAGCGGCGAAGGTCACCGGCATCTTCAGGCGAAGACCGCCGAGCGCGCGGATGTCGCGCGTTCCCGCGCCGTGGTCGATCGACCCCGCCACCATGAAGAGGCACGCCTTGGCCAGCGAATGGGCGAAGAGGTAGAGCACCGCCGCCTCGACCGCGAGCTCCGACCCGATGCCCAGCAGCATGACGAGAAGGCCGAGCGAGGCGACCGTGGTGTAGGCCAGCATCAGCTTGATGTCGCTCTGGCGCAGCGCCAGCACCGCACCGACGACGAGCGTGACGCCGCCGAACAGCGGCAAGACCGTCGCCCAGATGGCGCTGTCGCCGACCATCGGGAACATGCGCATCAGGAGATAAATGCCGGCCTTTACCATCGTCGCGGAATGGAGGTAGGCCGACACCGGCGTCGGCGCCTCCATCGCGTTGGGCAGCCAGACGTGGAACGGCATCTGCGCCGACTTCGTGAAGGCCCCGAGGAGCAGGAGGAGCAGGGCCGGCGCAAAGATGCTGCTGGTGCGGAAGGCGTCGGGCGCGTCGAGAAGAAGGCTCAGCGACGAGAGCCCGGTCCCTTCGCGGATCATCAGGAGACCTGCCAGGAGGGCCAGCCCGCCGCCGCCGGTGACGACCAGCGCCTGCACGGCGCCGCGCCGCGCCGCCTCGCGCTCGTGGTCGAAGCCGATGAGGAGGAAGCTCGTGATCGACGTCAGCTCCCAGAAGATGAAGAGCGTGATGAGATCGTCGGCCAGGACCAGGCCCAGCATCGAGCCCATGAACAGGAGGATGAAGGCGTGGAAGCGGCCGCGCTTGGAGCCGCGCGGCATGTAGCCGCCGGAATAGATGACGACGAGCGCGCCGATGAAGAGGATCAGGAACGCGAAGCCGAAGGACAGGCCATCGAGCCGGAAGGCGAAGCGCACGCCGAACGAGGGAACCCAGTCGAAGCCGAACAGAATCGGCACCCGGGCCTGAACCTGCGCGCTCTGCTGGAAGAGGATGGCGAGACCGCCGATCGGAAACAGCGCGAGGAAGACCGAACCGAGCCGGTCGAGGAGAATGATGCTGAGGGGAGCGACGAGGGCTCCTAGGAACGGAAGCGCCAGAGCGAGGAATAACAATCCGTCCGAAAGGTGGTCCATCCAGTCCCCGTGATGCCTCGCGCGCTGCGCGGCAGTCCCCATGCCGCTCTGCAGCAAAGGCTAGAGCCGGACCCCCGAATTTCAAGGTTAAACTGCCTGTGAATACCGCTTGCGTGTGGGTTCCGGGCCTCGTTGCGCTTGTGGCCGACGCCCCGCAATCCTAGCTAGGCAGCATTCGAGGAATGCCGTGAAGGAGACGACGATGGCCGAGCATCAGAAGGTGCACAAGAGCGACGCGGAATGGCGCGAGCAGCTGACGCCGGAGCAGTACCAGGTCGCGCGCGGCCACGGGACGGAACGCCCGTTCACCGGACCGAACTGGGACCAGAAGGCGGACGGACTCTACACTTGCGTATGCTGCGACCGGCCGCTGTTCCGCTCGGAGACGAAGTTCGATTCCGGCACCGGCTGGCCGAGCTTCTACCAGCCGGTCGACCCGACGTCGGTCGACGAGGTGACGGACCGCTCGCACGGCATGGTGCGGACGGAGGTTCGCTGCCACGACTGCGACGCGCATCTCGGCCATGTCTTCGACGACGGGCCGCGCCCGACGGGCCTGCGCTACTGCATGAACGGATACGCGTTGAACTTCCAGCGCGATTGAGCGACGAGCCCTTGATCCAAGACGGGGCGTCAGCGGTGCCCCGTATTCCGCCCTCCGGGCCCTGAACGGATACGCCATGCCCTTCGCCTTTCGCGACGACCTTCCCCCTCCCCCGCCTGCCGTGCGCCGTCCCGTTACGGACGAGCGCCACGGCCAGACGCGCGCCGACGACTATGCGTGGCTGCGCGCGCCGAACTGGCAGGAGATGTTCAAGGACACGAGCCTGCTGGACCCAGCGATCCGCGCTCATCTCGACGCGGAAAACGCCTATTCGAAGGCTGTGCTCGGCGACCTCGACGGGCTGAAGACGGATCTGATCGCCGAGATGCGGGCGCGCATCAAGGAGGACGACTCGTCCGTCCCGGCGCCGGACGGTCCCTATGCCTACGGGGTGTCGTATCGGCACGGCGCCGAGTATCCGCGCTTCGTCCGGCGTGCGCGCGAGGGCGGCGACGAGCGCGTCATGCTCGACGGCGAGGTCGAGGCGGAGGGATCGGACTATTTCTCTCTCGGCGGCGTCGACCACTCGCCGGATCATCGCTGGCTGGCCTGGTCGCGCGACGACAAAGGGTCTGAGTTCTACGACCTGTCCGTGCGCGATCTCGAGACGGGCGAGGATACGGCCGAACTCATCGCCGATACGAGCGGCGGCGCTGCGTGGGACGCGCGCTCGCACGGTTTCTTCTACACCCGCCTCGACGCCAACCATCGGCCGAGCCGCGTCTTCTACCATGCGCTGGGCACCGACCCGGCCGACGATCCGCTGATCTACGAGGAGACCGACACCGGCTTCTTCATGGGCGTCGGCGGCACGCAGGGGAACGGCTTCGTCATCATCGACATCCACGATCACGAAACCTCGGAAGCCTGGCTGATCCCCGCGATGAACCCGGCCGCCGAGCCGCGCCTCGTGGTGCGCCGCCAGACCGGCGTCGAGTACGATATCGACGAGGGCGACAGCACCCTCTACATCCTGACCAACGCCGACGGTGCGCGCGACTTCAAGATCGTGACGGCACCCGCCGACCTGCCCGGCAAGGAGAACTGGCGCGACCTCGTGCCCCACGAGGACGGGCGCCTGATCCTCAGCCACCTGATCCTGAAGCGCCACCTCGTCTGGCTGGAGCGGCGGGACGGCCTGCCGCGCATCGTCGTGAAGCGTCTCGCAGACGGCGCCGAGCATGTCGTGGCCTTCGAAGAGGAGGCCTACTCGCTCGGCCTCGGCGGCACCTACGAGTTCGACACCGACACGATCCGCTTCTCGTATTCGTCGATGACGACGCCGAACCAAACCTTCGAGTACGATCTGGAGACGCGCGAGCGCCGGCTCCTGAAGACGCAGGAAGTGCCGTCCGGCCACGACCCGGCGGCCTACGTCACGCGCCGCATCCATGCCCCGGCGGCCGACGGCGAGACGGTGCCGATCTCGCTCGTCTATCGCCGCGACACGCCGCTCGACGGCTCGGCCCCGTGCCTCCTCTACGGCTACGGCTCCTACGGGATGACAATTCCAGCGTCGTTCAACACCAACTGCCTGTCGC
>NZ_CAJYIU010000192.1 GCF_913775355.1 uncultured Aureimonas sp. | reverse complement strand
CGCAGGAGTTCGATCCCGTCCATCTCGGGCATCCGCACGTCGCTGAGGACGCAGCCCGCGACGCCGATGGCCTCGGCGTGCAGGAAGGCGCTCGCGGACGCATGCATGCAGGCCGGAATCCGGTGAGCCCGCAGCAGGAAGGACACCGAACGCAGGACGTCGGCGTCGTCGTCGACGACGTGAACGGCAGGCTCAGGCTGCATCGCGCTCCCCCTCCTCGCCGGCAGCCGGAAGGCTCAGCCGGAACGTCGTTCCCTCGTCGGCCCGCGTCTCCGCCGCGATCCGGCCGCCATGCGCCTCGACGATCGTCCGGCAGATCGAGAGCCCGACGCCCATCCCGTTCGGCTTGGTCGTCTGGAACGGCTGGAACAGCTTCGCGGCCACGGCCGGGTGGATTCCACCCCCCGTGTCCGAGATCGCCACGTCGACCATACCGTCGTGAGGCGAGGCCGAGGCGACGATCTCCAGCGTTCTCACTGGGCGGCCTTGCATCGCCTCGACGGCGTTCCTGACGATGTTCAGGACGACCTGCTGGATCTGGATCCGGTCGACAAGAACCCGTAGCTCCGATCCGATCCTGACGTTCACCCGCACCTCGACGTGCGACGACCCGAGCAGCGCGAGTGCCAGCGTCTCGCTCACGAGCGTCTCGAGCGGCACCGGCTGCCGTCGCGCTTCCGCGCGCGACACGAACGCCCGGAGCGAGCGGATGATCTCGCCGGCTCGCAGGGCCTGCGCCGCGGCCTCGCCGATCGCGTCCCGGACGAGCGCATCGTCCCGTTCCCCCGGGTCCTCGAGCAGCTCCCGGCAACCCGTCAGGTAGTTCGATATGGCGGCAAGCGGCTGGTTCAGCTCGTGCGCGAGCGCCGAGGCCATCTCGCCGAGAGCGGTGAACCGCGACATGTGCGCGAGTTCGGACTGGATCTCGCGCATCCTTTCCTCGACGACCCTCCGGCTCCGTTCCGCGAGGACGCCGGCCGTGGTCTCGGTGCAGACGCAGAGCAGGCCACCCACACGGCCGTCCGTGTCGCGGACCGGGCTGTGGGAGAAGGAGAAGTGCGCCTCCCGCAGCCCCTCGCCGCGATCGAGCATCAGATGGATGTGGTCCATGTAGTTGGAGTGCCCCTCGAACACGCGGTCGACGAGCGGCTTGAGGCTGTCAACGGCCTCCTCCCACACCTCCAGGAACGGGCGGCCGAGGGCCGACGGGTGCTTCGCTCCGAGCAGCGGGACGTAGGCATCGTTGTAGACGAGCGTCCGTTCGGGGCCCCACAGCAGGAACATCGGCTGCCGGGATTCGAGAATCATGGCCACCATCGTCGCGGCACCGACGGGCCACCGCGCGCGGGCCCCGAGCGCCGTCCGCGACCAGTCGTGCCCGGCGATCATCCCGATCACGCTCGCGCCGGAATGGCCGCCGCCAACCTGGCGATGCGCCCGTTCGGCCGCCGTCAACTGCATGCCATGCCCCAGCCACCAACGAGGCGGGTCGCTCCGGGCCCGCCCTCCGAGAGAACCGGCGCAGGTTTGCACGTCAACCTTGCGCCGCGCGTGAACGCGGACCGGGCCGGTTCACGCCGCGGCATCCGCGACGAAGGCCTCCGAACCGGTCGTGCGTGCCCTGACGCGCAGGAAGGCCTCGACGCAGGCGGGATCGAACTGGCGCCCCGACTGCGCGGCGACGTACTCGGTCGCCTCCGCTTCCGACCAGGCCGGCTTGTACGGGCGGGGGCTGATCAGGGCGTCGAAGACGTCCGCGACGGCCGCGATCCGGCCCGCGATCGGGATGTCGTCGCCCTTGAGATGGCTTGGATACCCCGTGCCGTCCCAGCGCTCGTGGTGCGTCATCGCGATGACCGAGGCGAGGCGCAGGAGGTCGCAGGTCGATCCCTCGAGGATGCTGCCGCCGATCCGGGGGTGCTCCCGCATGTGCTGCATCTCGCCCTCGTCGAGCTTGCCGCGCTTCAGGAGCACCTCGTCGCGGATGCCGACCTTGCCGATGTCGTGCATCGGAGCCGCCAGCTCGATGTCGCGGCAGAGGCCCGGCTCTAGTCCGAGTTCGCGGGCGATGTCGCCGCACATCCTGGCCATGCGCACCGTGTGGATGGCCGTGTCCTCGTCCTTGTAGCCGGCGGCGAGCGTCAGGCGGTGGATGATCTCCTCCTCGCGCCGCCGCAGCTCGCCGATGGCGGCGTCCACCTCCGCCCTGAGCCATGCCGCCCGATCCGCCAGCTTGCGCTGCGCGTCGCACAGCCGGGCGAGGTTGCGCACGCGCGTCGTGAACTCGACCGGATCGATCGGCTTGGTCAGGAACTCCATCGCACCCGCCTGGAGCGCGGCGAGCCGGAGCTCGGCATGGTGGTCGGCCGTCACGATGACGATCGGCTTGTCGGCGTTGCCGGGATGTCGGCGGATCTCGGCGATCAGCTCGATCCCGCTCATGCCCGGCATCTGGTAGTCGATCACCGCGAAGTCGAACTCGAGGCCCGGTAGATCCGCGGTCACCGCCTGCGGACTGGCATA
>NZ_CAJYIU010000191.1 GCF_913775355.1 uncultured Aureimonas sp. | reverse complement strand
CCCGTCGGGATCGCCCAGTAGATGCGCTTCAGCGCGTCGAAGGCGGGATGGTCGATCGGCACGGATTCGGTGGTGAGGAGGTAGCAGCCGCCGCGTGCCAGAAACATGCCGGCGAGCGTCACGATGAAGGGCGGCGTCTCGAGATAGTGGATCATCGCGCCCATCAGCGCCCCGAAGAGCGCCGATATGACGAGGATCGCGGCGATCATCGGGTAGGGATGGTAGCCGTCGCGGATGGTGACGGCGAGGAAGACACCGGTGAAGGCGATCACCGAGCCGACCGACAGGTCGATGCCGCCCGACAGGATGACGAAGGTCATGCCCACCGCCACGATGCCGAGAAAGGCGTTGTCGGTCAGGAGGTTGGCGACGACGCGGGTCGACAGCATCGCCGGAAACTGTACCGACGACAGGGCGAAGGCGACGGCGAAGACCGCGATGGTGATGACGAGGGGCAGGAAGCGCGCGTTCATCGGCATCAGACCTTGCGGGGATTGGCGGCGGTCGGCGCGGCGGAGCCCGGCGCCGGGGCGCGGCGGGCCGTCAGGAGGCCGGTGACGCGCGCCATCGCCGGCGACTGGAGGACGAGGATCAGCGCGATCAGGACCGCCTTCAGGATGAGGTTCATCTCCGGCGGGAAGCCCGACAGGAGGATGCCGGTGTTCATCGCCTGGATGATCAGGGCGCCAACGAGGGCCAGCGGGATCGAGAAGCGTCCGCCCATCAGCGACGTGCCGCCGATGACGACGGCGAGGATCGCGTCGAGTTCGAGCCAGAGGCCGGCATTGTTGGCGTCGGCACCGCGGATGTCGGCCGCCGCGATGATGCCGGCGACGGAGGCGCAGAGGCCGGAGGTCATGTAGGCTGCGATCAGGACAGCCTTGGCGTCGATGCCGGCCAAGGCCGAGGCGCGCCGGTTGATGCCGGTCGCCTCGATCAGAAGGCCGAGCGCGGTGCGCCGGACGAGAAGGATGACCAGCGCCGCCATCGCGAGCGCGATCACCACCGGCATCGGCAGGAATAGGAAGGACCCCGAGCCGATGAAGAAGAGCGTCGGGTCGTTGAAGGTGACGATGAAGCCCGAGGTGACGAGCTGCGCGATGCCGCGCCCCGCGACCATCAGGATGAGGGTCGCGATGATCGGCTGGATATCGAGGACGGCGACGAGAATGCCGTTCCACAGGCCGCAGACGAGGCCGACGCCGAGCGAGGCGAGGATGACGAGCGGGATCGGCACGCCCGCGACCGTCAGCGTCGCGGCGACCGCGCCCGAGATCGCCATGATGGCGCCGACCGAGAGATCGACGCCCTTGGTGGCGATGACGAGCGTCATGCCGATGGCCAGCAGCATCACCGGCGCGCCGCGGTTGAGAACGTCGATCAGCGGCCCATAGAGGCGCTCGTTGCGCACCGTCAGGTCGAAAAAGGAGGGGAACACCATGGCGTTGACGCCGAGCACCAGGGCGAGGGCGAGAAGCTGGGGCAGGGCGGAGCGGAGGCGGGCGAGGGTCACGGGCGCATCTCCTCGGACGGCGTTCCGGCGATGGTGCGCATGATCGCGCCCGGCGAGACGTCCTCGCCCGTCAGGTCGCCGAGATGGCGGCGGTCGCGCAGCACGCGCACGCGCGAGGCGTAGGTCGTGATCTCGTCGAGCTCGGAGGAGATGACGAGCATCGCCATGCCGTCCTCGCAGAGCTTCTCGATGAGGCGGACGATCTCGGCATGGGCGCCGACGTCGATGCCGCGCGTCGGCTCGTCGAGGATGAGGAAGCGCGGCTCGGTCGCGAGCCAGCGGGCGAGGATCGCCTTCTGCTGGTTGCCGCCGGACAGGAGGCGGATCGGCTTCTCGATGTCGGTGGTGCGGATGTCGAGCGCCTTCACGAAGCGGTCGGCGATGCGCACCTGCTCGCGCATTGACAGGGGTTTCGCCCAGCCGCGACGCGCCTGGAGGGCGAGGATGATGTTCTCGCGCACCGACAGGTCGCCGACGATGCCCTCGACCTTGCGCTCCTCGGGGCAGTAGCCGAAGCCCGCACGGATCGCGGCGCGCGGGTTGACGAGCCGCACGGGCTTTCCGTCGACGATCGCCTCGCCCGTATCGGCACGGTCGGCACCGAAGACGAGGCGGGCGGTCTCGGTACGGCCCGAGCCGAGGAGCCCGGCGACGCCGACCGCCTCGCCGGGGCGGATCGCGAGGTCGAACGGCTCGACGCTGCGGCGGCGCCCGAAGTTGCGGAAGGCGACGCGCGGCTCGCCGGCCGTATCCCTTGAGGGCGGGGCGTGGTGCACGGCCTGCCCCAGTTCGCGACCGAGCATCATGGTGACGATATCCATGCGCGAGGTCTCGGCGATCACCCTCTCGCCGACGAGGCGGCCGTTGCGCAGCACCGTCGCGCGGTCGCAGACGGCGAAGACCTGGTCGAGGAAATGGGTGACGAAGACGATAGCCATGCCCTGGTCGCGCAAACGCCGCATGGCGGAGAACAGAAGCTCGACCTCGGCCGCGTCGAGGCTCGCCGTCGGCTCGTCGAGGATCAGCACCTTACCGGAGATGTCGACGGCACGGATGATCGCGACGAGCTGCTGCACGGCGACGGAGAGCTGCCCGAGCGTGGCGGACGGGTCGACGTCGAGCCCGTAGGCCTTGAGGAGCTCGGCGGTGCGGCGGCGCATGGCGCGGCCGTCGGTCAGGCCGAAGCGCGTCGGCTGGCGTCCGAGGAAGAGGTTCTCGGCGACCGATAGGTTGGGCAGGAGGTTGACCTCCTGATAGACCGTGCCGATGCCGAGAGCCTGCGCCTGCCGGCTGTCGGCCGGGTGGATATCGGTGCCGTCGAGGAGGATGCGCCCCCCGTCGCGGCGATAGACGCCGGTCAGCGTCTTGATGAGGGTGGACTTGCCCGCGCCGTTCTCGCCGAGAAGCGCGTGGATCTCGCCCGCGCGCAGCGTCAGGTCAACCCCGTCGAGCGCCGTCATTCCGGCAAAGGTCTTGGTGAGGCCGCGGATGGCCAGAAGGTCGTGGGGCATGGCGTCGCTCGGATCGGGGGAGCCGGGGGCGGTCCGTTCCGGCCGGCGCCAGGCGCGCGGCGGCCGTCTCGCCCCGAAAGGACCGCGCCGTCGGCCCCTGGGGGCGACGGCGCGGCTGATCGAACGGACGGGACGAAGCCCGTCAGGCGGATCGGCTCAGTAGCCGAGGCCCTTCTTCGATTCCATCACGGCCTTCGGATCGTCGGCCTGCGTGTAGAGCTTCGATTCGGTCTGGATCCACTTCTTCGGCTCGGTGCCGTCCTTCTTGTAGGCTTCCAGCGCATCGAAGGCGGGGCCGGCCATGTTCGGCGTCAGCTCGACCGTGGCGTTCGCCTCGCCGGCCGCCATGGCGGCGAAGATGTCCGGCACGGCGTCGATCGAGACGACCATGATGTCGGAGCCGGGCTTCAGGCCCGCTTCCTTGATGGCCTGGATGGCGCCCACCGCCATGTCGTCGTTGTGGGCGTACACGGCGCAGATGTTCTTGCCGCCGTTCTCGGCCTTGATGAAGCTCTCCATGACTTCCTTGCCCTTGGTGCGGGTGAAGTCGCCGGTCTGCGAGCGGGTGAGCTTGATGTTGTCGTGGCCCTTGAGGGCCTCCTCGAAGCCCTTCTTGCGGGCGATGGCGGGCGAGGAGCCGGTGGTGCCCTGAAGCTCGACGACGTTGCAGGGCTTGGAGCCGACCTGGCCGACGAGATAGTCGCCGGCGACCTTGCCCTCGTGGACCTGATCCGAGGTGACCGCGGTGAGGTAGAGCGAATCGTCGGTGGTCTCGATGTTGCGGTCGAGGAGAACGACGGGGATCTTGGCTTCCTTGGCCTCTTCGAGGACGTCGTCCCAGCCGGTGGCGACCACGGGTGCGAGGAGGATGGCGTCGACGCCCTGCGCCACGAAGGAGCGAATCGCCTTGATCTGGTTTTCCTGCTTCTGCTGGGCGTCGGCGAACTTCAGATCGATGCCGCGCTTCTCGGCTTCCTGCTTGGTGACCGCGGTCTCGGCCGCGCGCCAGCCCGATTCGGAGCCGACCTGCGAGAAGCCGACCACCATGCCGCCCTGCGCGAAGGCGGGCGCGCCCATCACGGTCGCCAAAGCCAAGGCCGCAGCCAGCTTGCCCAACTTACCCATGTTCTTCCTCCCTGAAGCCGGACCGACGCCGGCCTGAATCCGAACCGGCCTCCCGAGCCGGCGAACGGGTCCGGCCGCGCCGGTCACCGTCCTTGCGGTCGTCTGATCCGCAATAACTCATACAAGTTCGAAACTCGTGCGTCTGTCAACTCGATTTCTCACACGCCCGTGTTGATGCCGCGGCCCGCCATTTCCCTGTGGATTTCGAGGGGAATGGCGAAATGCGCAATTTGATGAAACCGGGCGGAAACAAGGCCGTTATAGGATCGAATTGCCGACTACGAGGAGAGATTCTGGTGCGCATCGAGACCATGGTGTCCGTTTTCGTGAACCTGACCGCGCTGGCCATGCTGGCCGCAGGCACGACGCTGGCCGTCGCCATCCTCTTCCCCTGACCGTTCCGTCGGCCGATCGGGCTGGCGACCAACCGAAACGACGAAGGGCCGGACCTCGACGAGGTCCGGCCCTTCGGATTCCATGGCTGAACAGGCCTTCCGGCCTAACGCTCAGCTTGCGCGGCGGGTGAGATACGCTTCCAGAACCGGACGCACGCCGTCGCGCCATAGCGCCTTCAGGTGGCCGGAGAAGGCCTCGGCATAGACGGGGTTCTCGACAAGGTCCCCGAAGATGTCGCGCTGTTCCAGAAAACGCCGGGGCTCGTTCTTGGCGGCGCGTGCGGCTGACTTCAGCGCATCCCAGTTCGGATCGTTCGGCTCGATCTCGGTGCCGTCCTCCAGCGTGCCGTGGCAGTAGCGGCACCACAGGGCGCCGACCAGCGCGAGGCCCGAAATGTCCTCGCCGCGGGCCAGCCGCTCGCGCACCGAGGGCAGGATGAACTTCGGCTGGCGGTTGGAGCCGTCGAGGGCGAGGCGCCGCAGCGTGTCGGCGATCGCGGGATTGGCGAAGCGCGACGTCACGGTGGCGAGGTAGTCCTCGCGGCTGACACCCTCGATGCCGGGGGCCGTCGGCAGAAGCTCGTTCTCCTCGACGTCGCTGAAGAAGCGCGCCACGAGATCGTCGCGCATGGAGTCGTGTGCGTAGGTCAGGCCGAGAAGCGCCGCGGTATAGGCGATGGTCGCATGGCCCGCGTTGAGGATGCGAAGCTTCATCA
>NZ_CAJYIU010000190.1 GCF_913775355.1 uncultured Aureimonas sp. | reverse complement strand
GGGATCGAGATCACCGACACGATGATCGGCGCCTATGGCAGCCAGCCCGAGGCCTTCGCGAGGGCGCTGGACGCACGGGGCCTTGCCCTCGTCGCCTTCACCTTCAGTTCGTCGAGCGGCTTCACCGAGATCGACGAGGTGGAGCGCGATCTCGAAGCGGCGCGACGCTGGGCGGATTTCGCCGCGCGCTTCCCCGGCGCCGTCCTGTCGATGGGGTCGGCGACCGTCATGTCGGCGGGGCCACGCGACGAGAAGTTCCGCATTGCCGCCGAGGTCTACAACCGGGCCGCCGAGATCGGCCGCGTTGCGGGCGTCGAGGTGGCGGTCCATCCGAGTTCGCACCACGACACGCTGCTCTTCGACCGGGCCGACTACGACACGCTGTTCCAGCGCCTCGACCCGGCGTCCGTCGGCTGGGTGCCCGATACCGGCCACATCCTGCGCGGCGGCATGGACATCCTCGACACCCTGCGAACCCACGCCGCGCGCATCCGCTACCTGCATCTAAAGGACGTCGATGCCGCGGGCACCTGGGCGATGCTCGGGCGGGGCGTCTGCGACGTGGCCGCCGTGATCGCGGAGGTGGCGAAGGCGCCCCGCTTTAACGGCTGGCTGGTGCTGGAGGAGGAATCCGACGAGGCGGGGCGCGATCCCGCCCGGGCCGTCCGCACCAACCGCGAGACGATGCGCCGCTTCGCCTCCTGATGGGCGCTGAAACGAAAGAGGCAGCCGCATGGCGGCTGCCTCGATCGAATGGGGAGGGGCGCCGGGCGAGCGGCGTCCCCGGAAGCGATCCGCCGGTTACGGCGTCATCGTGAACGGCGCGGTCATCTTGTCGGCGTTGTCCTTGTTGATCAGGATGCAGTCGAAGAGCTGCTTCTCCTGGTCGACGCCGGTCTTGCCGTTCTTGATGAAGGCGTCGGCCTGCTTCACGGCTTCGGCCGAGAACACGGCCACCGGCTGCAGCACGGTGTACTGGAGCTCGCCGGCCTTGACCGCGGCCACCGCGTCCGGCGAGCCGTCGAAGCCGCCGACCTTGATGTTCGCGAGCTTGCCGGCCTCTTTCAGCGCGGCGACGGCGCCGAGCGCCATCTCGTCGTTGCCGGAGATGACGCCGATGATGTCCGGGTTCGCCTGCAGGAGCGACTGCATCTTGTTGTAGCCCTGGGTGCGGTCCCAGTTGGCGACTTCCTGGCCGGCCTTCACGAGGTCGGGATACTGCGTCAGCACCGTCTCGAAGCCGTTCGAGCGGGTCTGAGCGTTGTTGTCCGACGGGGCGCCGAAGAGCTCGACATACTTGCCCTTGTCGCCGACCGCCTCGACCCAGGCCTGGGCGCCGAGCGCCGCGCCCTGCGCGTTGTTCGAGACGAGCTGCGCCTTCGCGAGGCCTTCCTGGTTGATCTCGGCGTTGACGAGGATCACCGGGATGCCGGCATCGACCGCCTTCTTCACCGCGCCCACCGAGCCGTCGGCGTTGGCGGGGTCGAGGATGATCGCCTTGACCTGGCTGGTGATGGCCGTGTCGATCAGGCGCGACTCGGCGTTGGTGTCGCCCTTGTGGGCGGCGACGGTGGCCGTGTAGCCGAGCTTCTCGGCCTCGGCCTTGGCGACCTCGCCTTCCGTGAACCAGTAGGGGTTCGACGGGTCGTTGACGATGATTGAGATCGCGCCGTCGGCGAAGGCGGGCGCGGAGAAGATCGTCATCACTGCGGCGGCGGTTGCCGCCAGAAGCGTCCGGGTCATGCGCATGGTTGGTCTCACTCCCTGATAGTTGCCGGTTCCCGGCGAGGCTTGCCGTCGTGGAGGCGTCATGCCTTCGATGGCGAAGAGGTGGCGGCCTTCTTGGCGGGCTTGGCGCCGCGACGGCCGTACTGGATCGAGTTGAGAAGAACGGCGAGCACGATGACCGCGCCGGTGAAGACGGTCTGCCAGTAGGCCGACACGCCGATGATCACGAGGCCGTCGGCGAGGAAGCCGATCACGAAAGCGCCGAGCATGGTGCCGCGGATGTTGCCGCGCCCGCCGGTGAGCGCCGCGCCGCCGATCACGACGGCCGCGATCGCCGTCAGCTCGTAGGTCGTGCCCGCGGTCGGGCCGGCCGAGGTCAGCTGCGAGGACAGGACGAGGCCCGCGATCGCCGCGCAGATGCCCGACAGGACGTAGACGAGGATCGTCACCCGCTTCACCGGCACGCCCGAAAGCTCGGCCGCGCGCTGGTTGCCGCCGGTCGAATAGACCCAGCGGCCGAAGGCCGTGCGGTTGAGGAGGACGCTGGCGAGGATCGCGACGGCGGCAAGGATCAGGACGCCGATCGGCACGTTGAGGACGCGGTTGAAACCGAGCCAGTCGAAGCCGGTGTTGCCGAGTTCCGGGCGGCCGCCGAGGTTGTTGTAGGTCAGGCCGTTGGTCATCAGGAGCGCGATGCCGCGCGCCACGTAGAGGAGGCCGAGCGTCGCCACGAAGGCCGGCACCTTGAAGAAGGCGATCAGGATGCCGTTCGTCAGGCCGACCAGCGCGCCGACGACGCAGGTGAGGATCACGACCACCCAGACCGGCGGGTAGAGGATGACCCCGAGCGGCTCCAGCGTCACGCCTTGCATCAGCGCGCCCGCGATGACGCCGCACAGGCCGAGCGTCGAGCCGACCGACAGGTCGATGCCGCCGGTGAGGATGACGAGAAGCATGCCGATCGCCAGCAGGCCGAAAATGGCGACGTGCGAGGCCATCGTCAGGAAGTTGGCGGTCGAGAAGTAGTAGGGCGAGAGCGACGAGAAGATCGCGATGATGGCGATCAGCGCGAAGAAGGCGCGCCCTTCCAGAAGCACGCGGCCGAGATCGAACCCGCTGCCGGACGCCTTGAGTGTGGAGGTGGTGCTCATGACGGGGCTCCGGTTCAGTGCGTCACGGCTTCGCCGGAGGCGGCCATGATCTCTTCCTTGGTGGCATCGGCGCCGAACTCGGCCGAGATCCGGCCGCGGTGCATGACTATGATGCGGTGGGCGACGGCGAGGCATTCGCCGACCTCGGACGTCGAGTAGACGACGGCGAGGCCCTTGCGCGCGCCTTCGGCGAGAAGCTTGAAGACCTCGGACTTGGCGCCGATGTCGATGCCGCGGCTCGGCTCGTCGAGAAGGACGACGGTCGGATCGGTCGCCAGCATCTTGCCGATGACGACCTTCTGCTGGTTGCCGCCGGACAGCGAGCCGATCGGTGCGCCGCCGCCGTCGGTCTTGATGTGGACGCCCCGGATCGCCTCCGAAACGATCTCGCGCTCGCGCCGCTTCGAGGTAAAGAGGCCGCGCGTGAAGGAGCCGATCGAGGCGAGCGACAGGTTCTCGCCGACGCTCATCGTCTGGACGAGGCCGTCGCGCTGGCGGTCTTCCGGCACGAGCACGAGGCCGCGCGCGATGCGCTGCGCGATCGACAGGCCGGACAGGTCGTCGCCTTCGAGAAGGACGCGGCCGGCGCTCGGCCGCAGGCGGCCGGCGACGGTCTCCATCATCTCGGTGCGCCCCGCACCCATCAGGCCGTAGATGCAGACGATCTCGCCGGCCCGTACGGCCAGCGAGACATTGTCGACCACCGAGCGGTCGGGCCGGGCGGCGTCGGGGACGCTGAGGCCCTCGATGCTGAGCGCCACCTTGCCGAAGTCGTACCCGGTGGGCGGCGAGCCGAGGTCGTAGTTGTCGCCCACCATGTTGCGGACGATCCATTCGAGATCGATGTCGGAGCGCGGCGCATAGGCCGTCATCGTGCCGTCGCGCAGCACCACCGCGTGGTCGGTGATCTCCAGGGCTTCCTCGAGATGGTGCGAGATGTAGACGATCGAGACGCCGCGACTCTTCAGGTCGCCGATGACCTTGAACAGGACCTCGACCTCCGTCGCGCTGAGCGCCGAGGTCGGCTCGTCCATGATCAGGATGCGCGACTTCACCGACAGGGCGCGCGCGATCTCGACGATCTGCTGCTGGCCGAGGCGCAGGTCCTCGACCGGGGTGAGGGGATCGATGTCCTCCTCGAGCTCCTCCATCAGAAGGCGCGTGATGCGCTCTTCTTCCGCGAAGTCGACGCCCCCGGCGGGGCCCACGATCTCGCGGCCCATGAAGATGTTGTCGCGCACCGAGAGGTTGGGCGCGAGCGAGAGTTCCTGGTGGATGATCGAGATGCCGCCGCGATCGCGCGCGTCTGTGGACGAGGAGAACGTGACGGGCTCGCCCTCCAGCACGATCTCGCCCGACGTCGGCTTCACGACGCCCGACAGGATCTTCATCAGCGTCGACTTGCCGGCGCCGTTCTCGCCGAACAGCGTCGTCACCTTGCCCTTGTGAACGTCGAAGTTGACGCCCTTCAGCGCATGGACGTTGCCGTAGGACTTGGCGACGTTGCGCGCCGAGAGCACCACGTCGCTGCGGGAGGCGGCGAGGCTCATTGGACGCTCATGGCGACCGGCGTCACCAGCCAGTTCTTTGAGTTGACGAGGCGGAAGACGCCGGTGACGGTCACCGTCTTGCCGGTGAGGGCCGCATTGTCGATGCCGGCCAGGACGTCCTTCTTCATCTGGTCGTTGATGGCCGCGCCGGCGTTCTGGTACTCGATCTGGTTCTTGAACTGGCCGAAGCCGATCGTGCCCGTCGCGTCGCGAAGGTCGGTGCCGTTGATCGCCGGGCCGGTCTGGATGCGTACGGTGGTCTCCGGCGGCACGCCGGCGACCGCGATCTTGTAGAGGCCGGACTTGCCCTCGCCGACGGTGCCGGTGAACTTCACCGGGAAGACCGGACCGGTGCCGCCGGAAATGCCGTATTTCTGCGTCGCCGCCGCCTTGTCGGCGCCAAGCTCGGTGGCAAGCTGCGCGGCGTCGACCGCCCGCGTCTCGACGCTCGAGCGGATCTCGGGAAAGGCCTTGGCGCCGAAGGTCGCGGGCGAAAACACCTCGGCCTGGACGTCGTGCTCCCCGCCGATGGTGACGATGCGGGTGTCGTAGGCCATCGCCGCGACCACCGCGAGCGCCACCACGGTGCCGATCACGACGCCGCGCGATCGGGTCGGGCGGCGCGGCGCCCGTTCAGCCTGCAGGGTCATCGAACGCTCCTTGTCTCGAACGGCGCAGAGGGGTGCGACACATGCGAAACGGGGACGCGCATGGGCAAGGGCCGATCATCGATCGGCAGCCAATGCGGGCACCTTGTCCCCAGTCGCATGCGTGAACCCTCCCGTCGCCGTGTCGCCTCCGGGTCTCCACCTCCGGAAGCCGGGCCTACCCTTCGGTGGCCCTTGGCATGGGGGAAATTATTGACACTCGGCGGACGAATGCAATAGTTTTCTCACATTGCAAAATTTTGCAGTGCAGATGGGGAGCCTGGGAGGGCCGGTGCGCACGTCGACCAAGCGCGACTCCGACGAAAGCCTTGCGATCCGCGCGGCCTGGCTTCATTACGCAGCCGGAATGACGCAGGGCGAGGTGGCGCAGAAGCTCGGCGTGTCCTCCACCAAGGC
>NZ_CAJYIU010000189.1 GCF_913775355.1 uncultured Aureimonas sp. | reverse complement strand
AGGTCGATGCCGGCTGGAGAAGCAGCGCGACGAGCGCGGTCCATCCGGTCTGGTGGGAGGCGCCGAGCCCGAGGCCGGTGTCGCCGTGGAAGAACTCGTTGAAGACGATGAGTTCGACGTCGTCCGCTCCTCCCCGCGGCGCCGGGCCACCGAGCGCTGGGCGCGTTCCGTCCGCCTGCCGGGCGAAGAGCGCGCAGATGCGAGCCGTCAGCACGTCGGCGATTTCCGACAGCGTCGCCGTTCGCCCCGAGCCGGACGGGCACTCCTGGACGAAGCCGCCGCCGTAGAAACGCTCGAACTCGCGGATCGCCTCCACGATCATGACATTGAGCGGCATCCAGACAGGGCCGCGCCAATTCGAATTGCCGCCGAAGATACCGGAAGCCGAGACGCCCGGCTCGTATCGCACCTCGAACTGCGCCCCGTCGCGCTCCATTGCGAAGGGCTCCGCCTCGTGCACCTTCGACAGGGACCGGATGCCGAAGGGCGACAGGAATTCGCCCTCGTCCAGCAGCCGGCGCAGCAGCCGCGCCATACGCTGGCGCCGCAAGAGCGACAGAAGATAGCGCTCGTCCTTTCCGGGTTCGGCAAAGCGCGAGACCTGCATGGTGAGGTCCGGGCGGTGTCGGAGCATCCAGTCGAGGCGGCGGGCGAAACCGGGATGCCTGTCCGCCAGTCCCGCATCGAGCACCTCCACTGCGCAGAGGGGGATGAGCCCGACCAGCGAGCGCACGCGAAGCGTCGCCTCCGTTCCGTCCGGCAGGATCAGAGCGTCGTAGAAGAAGCCGTCGTCGTCGTCCCAGAGCCCCCGGCTGCCGGGCTCTTCCTTGTCGGCCTCCGATGCGCCGACATGCGTCATCGCGGAGGCGATGATCAGGAAATGCTCGAAGAACTTCGACGCGATGTCCTCGTAGACCGGATCGGCTTCCGCCAGCTCCAGCGCCATGCGCATGAGGTTCAGCGCGTACATCGCCATCCAAGCGGTGGCGTCGGCCTGTTCGAGGGTGCCGCCGCCGGGGATCGGGGCGGAACGATCGAAGACGCCGATGTTGTCGAGGCCGAGGAAGCCGCCCTGAAAGAGGTTGCGTCCCTGCGAGTCCTTGCGGTTCACCCAATAGGTGAAGTTCACCATCAACTTGTGGAACAGCCGCTCGAGGAAGTCCCGGTCGGGCGCTCCATCGAACGCGGCGTCCAGACGATAGACGCGCAGGGCGGCGAACGCCTGGATCGGCGGATTGGCGTCTCCGAAATTCCACTCGTAGGCCGGAAGCTGGCCGTTCGGGTGCATGTACCAGTCGCGGGTCAGGAGAAGCAGCTGCTGCTTGGCGAGGGCCGGATCGACGATCGCGGCCGCCATGGCGTGAAATGCCAGATCCCAGGATGCGAACCAGGGATACTCCCACGTGTCCGGCATCAGAATGACGTCGGCCGCGTCGAGATGTGTCCAGTCGGCGTTGCGGCCCTTCAGGCGCGACGCGGGCGGCGGAGCCTGCCCTGCGTCACCGTCCAGCCAGCGCTTCACATCGTATCGATAGACCTGCTTCGACCAAAGGAGGCCCGCAAGCGCCCGGCGCTGAACCATCCTCGCATCGGGGTCGGACATGCCGGCCTGCAGCGCATCGTAGAAAGCGTCCGCCTCGCCGCGCCGTGCCGCGACGATGGCGTCGAACTCGGCTGAACCGAACGGACCGGCTGATGCCGGCGCGAACCGGTATCGCAGGACGATCCGTCCGCCGGCGGGGATGTCGTGGACCGTGTAGGCGGCGACCTTCGTGCCCTCCGCCGGCAGCGTGGAGTGCCTCCCGCCGACGATGTGATCGTTGATCGCATCCTTGAAGGCACCGCCGACCGCCGGTCCGCCGAACCGCGCAGCGTTCGTCTCGTTCTCGCAGAAGAGCCACGTCGCCAACTGGAGGGCGGAGAAGCGCATATCCGGACATTCCGGATGCGACGCCGTCACGGCATCGGAGCCGGCAGGCGCGATCAGGGGCTTCGGCGACGCGGGTTCCCAACTCCACGTGTTCCGCGCGACGAGTTGCGGCAGAACGTGGAGGACTGCACCGTCCGGCCCGCGATTGATGACGGTGACGCGCATCAGGACGTCGTTCGGCGACGCCTTCGCGTAATCCACCTGCACATCGAAAAACCGATCGTCGGCAAGGACGCCGGTATCGGCCAGCTCGTATTCGAGGGCCGGCGATCCCCGCCGCCGTGCGTTCTCGGCGACGAGATCCTCATAGGGAAATCGCGCCTGCGGATAGCGGTACAGCATCGACTGCCACGCATGGCTCGGGACGGCATCGAGATGCCACCAAAGTTCCTTCCCGTCTTCGCCATGATTGCCCTCGGCATTGGTCAGGCCGAAGAGGCGCTCCTTGAGGATCGGGTCCGCTCCGTTCCAAAGCCCGAGCGACAGGCACCAGGTCTGGTCCGCGTCACAGAAACCGGCGATCCCGTCCTCGCCCCACCGGTAGGCACGGGAGCGTGCATGATCGTGCGGTAGGTAGGACCACGCATCGCCGTCGGCGCCGTAGTCCTCCCGCACCGTGCCCCACTGCCGCTCGGCGAGATACGGTCCCCACACTCGCCACGCCGCCGCGTCCGGACCATCGAGCCGCTGTCCCTCGACGGTCGCCAGCAGCGGCGAGCGCTTCGGGTCGTCCATCAGGCGGCGGTCCCAACTGCCATTCGGCGTCCCGCCCGCCCGTCGGGCTCGGGTAGGAGGCTGGCCCAGGCCCGGCCATCGCGCGCCAGGAGCGCGTCGGCCGACGCCGGCCCGGCGCTGCCGGCCGGATAAAGTTCGGGCTCGCCCGTCTTCCAGGCTTCGAGCACCGGCTCGACCGAACTCCACGGCGCCTCGATCGCATCCGCGCGCTGAAACAGCGACGCATCGCCCATCATGCAGGCGTAAAGGAGGGACTCGTAGCCGATGTTGGGCACATGCTCGAAGAAGTCGTCATGCTTGAACGTCTCGGCGACCGGCGCGAGTGCCATGCCGGGGCCCGGCGCCTTGATCTGGAAGTCCGTGCGCAGCCCCTTGTCGCCGTCGATGTGGAGCGACAGCCGATTCGCCTCGTGCCGTCCGCCGAAGATCGGGTGCGCGGACGGCTTGAATTGCAAAACGATCTCCGTGCGATGCGCCGTGAGGCGCTTGCCCGTGCGCAGATAGAACGGTACGCCGTCCCACCGCGGCGTCGCGATGTCGATCCGAATGGCTGCGTAGGTTTCCGTGCGGCTGTGTGGATCGACGCCCGGCTCCTCACGGTAGGCGACGCGCGGCGTGCCGTTGACGGAGCCTGCGGCGTACTGGCCGCGCACCATGTTCTGCGGCTTCACCGGATTGACCGCCTTCAGGACCTCGCCCTTGGCATCGCGCACGGCCTGCTCGCCGAGATCCTTCGGCGGCTCCATCGCCACCATCGCGAGTATCTGGAACAGATGGTTGGGCACCATGTCGCGAAGCGCCCCGGCGCGCTCGTAGAAGCTGCCGCGCCCCTCGACCCCCAACACCTCGGCGGCCGTGATCTGAACGTGATCGAGATGCTCGCTCGACCACAGCGGCTCGAAGATCCGGTTGGCGAACCGCAGCGCCAGGATCGCCTGGACCGTCTCCTTGCCGAGGAAATGGTCGATCCGGTAGATCTGCGGCTCTTTCGCCCAGCCGAGGATTTTGTCGTCGAGCGCGCGGGCGGAGGCGAGATCGTCGCCGAACGGCTTCTCGACCACCAGCCGGCGAAAGGCCATCGGGGTTTCCTGCAACAGGCCGGCCTTGCCGAGCCCGTCGGCGATCGGCCCGAAGAAGCGACCGGCCACCGCGCAATAGAAGATCGCGCTGCCCGTGATCCGGCTCGCGAGCGCCTGATAGGTCGCGTCCAGCGTGATGTCGCCGCGCTGGTAGCTGAGCCGCCCACCGAGGTCCTGCCACGTGTCCTCGCGGATCGTGCCCGCGTTGAACTCGGCGGCAGGGTCAGCCGCCATCTGGTGGAGAGCGTCGTTCAGGCTCCGCCGCCACGCCTCGTCGTCGAGTTCCGCGCGGTCGACGCCGATGATCCGGAAGGCCGGGTCGAGGACGCCGGACACCATCAGGTCGTAGATCGAGGGGATCAGCAGCCGCTTCACCAGATCTCCGGCAGCACCGAAGAGGACGAGCGTGCAGACAGGCGCGACGGTGGGGGCGGTCATGGCGGGTTCCCGGCGAGACGAACGATGCATCGGAGGCTTTGCTGCGAGACGTCGCATATCGGCGTGTCCGGCTGAAGGGAGGTGGGAGCCGAGCGCCCCCTGTAAACGGCGGAAACGACAGTTTTTGCGCGTGATCACGCCGCTTGAGGCCACAACATCGCCGACGATGGACCGATCGCATCTGGCGCCTCGGACCATTCGTCCACGTATCGCCTGCCGGGTGCGCGTGCTATCGAATCGGGCGAAACCTCGGGGGGACGATCCAACGGTGTCGTGGAGTCGCAAAAGCTGGATGGGGTGGCTCGCGCGCATCGTCGCGCTGCTTTTCGTCGTCCACGGCGGCCTTCTCGCGCTGTCCGAGGGGGCGAGTGCCGATTCCGTGCGCCGGGACCAGTTCGGCAACGTCCTCTGCCTCGCCAGCGCCGACATGAGTCACGACGACCAAGGCGGCTCCTCGAACGATCATTCGAAGGCGGCGGCCTGCTGCACGCTCGGCTGCGCCATGTTCGCCGGCCTGGTCGCGCCATCCGTCGCGCCGACCGCTCCGACGGATGCCTACGAGCCGGCCCAGCCCGCACGGTTCCGCAGCTTTGCGGACGTGCTCGCCTCGGTGCCGGACACACCGAGAACGACGCGAGGACCCCCGGCGACGGCCTGACACGGCCCCCGCCCAGAGACGTCGGCCAACGCGAGCCCGCCATCTGCCTGACCCGACGCGTCAGGCGTCGGGCCATGTCGACGGCTCGCGCATGGCCCTGCGGTCATGCGGTCGCTATCTCGCTGCCGGACTTTCTTCCATGTCGAATCTCGTTCTCGATCGCCCCGGACGCGCGGCGCGCGCCGCCTCGTCGTCCGATCTCTACCGCGCCGTCTGGCGCTGGCACTTCTATGCCGGGCTCTTCGTCCTCCCCTTCCTCGTCAGCCTGTCGATCACGGGTGGCCTCTATCTGTTTCGCGACGAGATCGACGCGATCGTCCATGCGGACGTGAAGCGGGTCGTCGCAGCGGAGGGCGCGACGCGCGCTAGTCCGTCGACGATGGTCGCGGCCGCTCTCGCCGCCCATCCCGGCACCGCGGTCAAGTATACCGACCCGGTCGATGCCGGCACCTCCGCGGAGGTGACCGTGCGCGAGGGCAGCGGCGAACGTCTCGCCGTCTACATCAACCCATACGATGCCTCGGTGCTGGGCGCGCTTCCCGATCGCGGCACGATCATGTGGACCATCCGCCAGCTTCACAGCCTGAAGTTCTTCGGGCCCGTCGCGCGCGGGGCGATCGAGATCGCGGCCGGCTGGGCGATCCTGCTGGTCGTCACCGGCATCTTTCTCTGGTGGCCGCGCGGGCAGAACGGCGGCGTCGTCTCGGTGCGCGGAACGCCGGCGCGCCGGGTCTTCTGGCGCGACACGCATGCCGTCACCGGCATCGCCGTGGGCGGGTTCCTCGTCTTTCTCGCGGTGACCGGCATGCCCTGGTCGCAGGTCTGGGGCGGACAGGTGAACACCTGGGCGAATGGCTCGAACTTCGGCTACCCGTCCGGCGTGCGCGTCGACGTTCCGATGTCGGGGGTCAAGCTCAGCCAGGAGGGCCCCACAAGCTGGTCGATGAAACAGGCGGCCGTACCCATGTCGCCCCCCGCCCCGCAGGCGCCGATCGGCCTCGACGCGGCCGTCGGAACGTTCGAAGCCCTCGGGCTCCACCGCGGCTTCGCGGTCAACATTCCCGCCACCGCCACCGGCGTCTACACCGGGTCGGTCTACCCGGACGACGCCGCCGAGCAGCGCGTCGTGCATCTCGACCAGTACACCGGCAAGCCGCTGATCGACATGGGGTACGCGGACTACGGCCCGCTCGGTCGCGCGCTTGAATGGGGGATCAGCGTCCATCTCGGACAACAGTTCGGCCTCGCCAACCAGATCGTGCTTCTTCTGGTCTGCATCGGCAACGTCGTTCTGGCCGTCTCGGCGGGCGCGATGTGGTGGAAGCGCCGCCCATCCCGGTCGATGGGGGTTCCCCCGATGCCGAAGGACCCGCGCGTCCTGCGCGGGCTTCTGGTTCTTCTGGCGATCGGCGGCGTCCTCTTCCCTCTCGTCGGCGCCTCGCTCATCGTCATGCTTGCAATCGATTTCCTCGTTCGCCGGCTCACCCGGCCCCTGACGGCCTGATCGACATCAGCGGCGGATTGCGGTTCGCAACGAGCCCGGTCCGCCTTCCCGCTCATCCAACCGCGAGAACAGAACCATGGTCCTTCGAATTCCCATCCTCCGGCGCGTCGCGCTTCTATCGGTCGCCGCTGCGCTCGCCGCGCCATCGCTCGCTTCGGCGCACGAATATAAGGCAGGCTCAATCGAGATCGATCACCCGTGGAGCCGCGCCATGCCCCCTGGTGCCAAGACGGGCGTCGGATACCTCGTTTTGAAGAACGAGGGGACGGGTGCCGATCGGCTGACATCCATCACGTCGCCGGCCGCCATGGCCGTCGAGGTCCACGACATGTCCATCACGGACGGTGTGATGACGATGCGCAAGGTGGATGGCGGCCTCGCGCTGCAACCGGGCGGGGAGTCAAAGCTTGCGCCCGGCGGTCTGCATCTGATGCTGGTCGGCGTGAAGGAGCCCTTCCGCGAAGGGCAGATGATCCCCCTCGACCTCACCTTCGAAAAGGCCGGAACGATCGAGGTGCAGATGAAGGTCGACGCGATGGGCGCCAAGGGCGAGCACGCCGCCCACATGAAGTAAGAGGCGGCTCGGCGATTCTTGATCACGACTTGTTTTTGAAACGCTGCCGGAGGGGCGTCGTTCCGGATGGACCGACCGTCTGAAACGGAGCCCCTCCATGCGTCACTTCCTTCTTCCCACGTGCCTCGGGGCGCTTGCGCTGACCGCGGTCGCGCTGGTGCCCTTCCAACCGGCTCAGGCCCAGCAGGCCACGCCTGCCCCCACAGCGGACGCCGCGCAGGCCGAGCCGTTCAAGCTGCCGGAACTCGGCTATTCCTACGATGCGCTGGCGCCGATCATCGACGCCAAGACGATGGAGCTCCACCACTCCAAGCACCATCAAGCGTTCATCACGGCCCTGAACAACGCGGCCAAGACCGATCCCTCGATCGCCAATGTCCCGCTGGAGGAGCTCGTGGCGAACGCCGGGCAGCGCCCTGCCGCGATCCGCAACAACGCCGGAGGCCACTGGAACCACACCTTCTTCTGGCAGATCATGGCGCCGGAGGGTCAGCGCGGCGAGCCGTCCGCCGAGCTGACGGCAGCGATCAACGAGTCCTTCGGATCGATGGACGAGTTCAAGAAGGCGTTCCAGACTACCGGCACCAGCCGCTTCGGCTCGGGCTGGGCCTGGCTGATCGTCGACGCTGACAAGAGGCTGGCCGTCACGTCCACGCCGAACCAGGACAACCCGCTGATGGACGTCGCGGAGAAGCGCGGCACGCCGGTGCTCGGCAACGACGTGTGGGAACACGCCTACTACCTCTCCTACAACAACCGCCGGGCCGATTATCTTTCGGCGTGGTGGGACGCGGTGAACTGGAACAAGGTCTCGGAACACTATGCCAAGGCGATCGCGAGCTGAGGCATCTCGGAAAGCGAGGGCGGGTGCGCTCGGACGCGCGCCCGTCCCTTCCCGTCAGAGCGTCATCGCGAGCATGACCACGTCGACCATGCTCCGGCGCACCATTCCCCAGCTGCCGAAATGTCGGCTGTCGACGATGCGGCGGTCGATCTCGACGACTTCGTGGTGCCGGGTGTCATTGCGAATGTGCTCATAGAGGCGCTGAACCGCCTCGGGCGGCCCTTCGAGGATCTGCAGGACCCTTCGACCGTCCAACGCCAGCATTCCCGTCACCCCGGTCCGCTCGTTGCGCGCGCGGGACCGATCCACGATCGTGTCGAGGTTTTCGTGCGACACGTCGTCGGAAAGATTGGATACGTAGACTAAACGCAGAAACATTCGGGCCTCCGAGCCCTTGGACCATTGCCATCCGCCGCCGAACCACGCAAGCAATCGCATAGACGGGCGGCTCGCGGCGGATTTTGCCCGCGACACCGGTTGAGCGGGCGCAGGCGACCATGAGCGAGCAGGAACGCCGGCGGATCGGTCGGGAGCTGGAAATCAGCAGCGGCCTTAGTGCCGATCCCTTCGCCTCCGCCGTGCGCGTGACGCGCATGCCGATGATCATCACGAACCCGCGCGAGGACGACAATCCGATCGTCTTCTGCAACGACGCCTTCCTTCGGTTGACGGGCTACGACCGCGACGAGATCATCGGTCGCAACTGCCGTTTCCTTCAAGGTCCCGCGACCAATCAGGACGACGTCGGTCGCCTTCGGGACGCGATCGACGCGCGCCAGTCGATCGAGATCGACCTCCTCAACTATCGCAAGGACGGGACGACGTTCTGGAACGCGCTTCTCGTCTCGCCAGTGTTCCAGGACGGCGAACTCGCCTATTTCTTCGCGTCGCAGTTCGACGTGACCGATCGGAAGCGGGCGGAGGAACATCGGTTCCTCCTCAACCGCGAACTGGATCATCGTGTGAAGAACACGCTGGCGACCGTGCAGAGCGTGGTGCTCCAGACGCTGCGTGATGCGAAGGTGCCTGCGAACGTCGCATCCGCCGTGTCGGGGCGCATCCAAGCCTTGGCCCGCAGCCACGATGTGCTGACGGCGGAGGCCTGGGCCAGCGCGCTGCTCAGCGATGTCGTGAAGGGCGCGCTCGAGCCTTTGCATGGCAGCGTCGGCGATCGGCTGACGGTGGAAGGGCCCGAAGTCCGCCTGAAGCCGCGCATCGCGACCATGCTCTCGCTTGCCGTTCATGAGATGGCGGAAAATGCCCTGCAGCACGGTAGCCTCTCGAACCGGGAGGGCACCGTCGAGATTCGCTGGTCGGTCGACGACGACCACCTCGATTTCGGTTGGTACGAACGCGGCGGACCGCCGGTCTCCCAGCCGACGCGCACCGGCTATGGCACCCGCATCGTGGAACGCGTGCTTGCCGCCGAGTTCGCGGGGACGGCGACCATCGAGTTCCAGCCGGAGGGTTTCACCTTCCGTCTTCGCGCGCCGCTTCAGCCACTCGGCCGGGAAGCGACGAGTTGGACCTTTCCGTAAAGCCGGCCGTCGCCTCAGCCGAGAAGGTCGCGCACGGCGCGCTCGAAGATGCCGGCACCGATCGGGATCAGCGTATCCGGGAAGTCGTAGTCCGGGTTGTGGAGGCGTGGGTGATCGACCCCGGCGCCGAGAAAGAACATCGCCGAGCGCGCATGATCGCCAAAGCGTCCGAAGTCCTCCGACGGGTACATCGGCTGACCCGGCGTATGGGTGATCCCCTCTGCGTCCAGCGCATCACGCAGGAAACGGACGGCCTCCGGATGGTTCTCGCAGTGCCGATAGACGTCGTCGTAGCCGACGACCACCTGCAGCCCGCGCTCGGCCGCAGCGCGTTCGGCCAGTGCCTCGGCCTCGCGGCAAAGAGCGGCCATCCCGTCGTCGCGCAGGGTTCGAAGCGTCGTCCAGACCTCGGCATGACCCGGCGCGATGCCGAAAGCCGCCTCTCCGAGCCGGGCGTGCGTCACCGTCGCCAGCCGGAAGGCGTCGTCGAGCTCCCGCCCGTGGCTCAGCTGCGGCAAAGCCTCGATCAATTCGGCCAACGCGGTCGCCGGTGAAACTCCGTCCCACGGCATCGAGGCATGGGCGGTACGGCCGGTCAGGACGATCCGCATCCCGCGGGACGCGCAATTGACGGGCCCCTCGCGGAGCGCGACCTCACCGAAAGGCAGGCCCGGCAAGTTGTGGAGGGACAAAGCGTAGTCGGGCTTGAGGTCGGCGAAGCGTGGATCGTCGATGACGCGTGAGGCGCCCTCCCCGGTTTCCTCGGCCGGCTGGAAGAGGAGGACCACCCGGCCACGTTCCGGCCGGCGCTCCGCAAGCCGACGAGCCAGCAACATCAGGATCGCGCTATGCCCATCATGGCCGCAGAGATGGCCGACGCCGTCGTTGCGAGACCGGTAAGCGACATCCCCGATCTCGGGGATTGGCAGCGCGTCGAGTTCGGACCGTAGAAGAACCGTCGGACCGGACGTCTCTGCGTGGAAGATCGCGGCCACGCCATGCCCTCCGAGCCCCGTTACCACCTCATCCGCCCCACCAGCGCGCAGACGCTCGGCGATGGTCGCCGACGTCCAAGCTTCGGCGTTCGAGACTTCAGGATGAGCGTGGAGCAGATGCCGGAGCGCGACGATCTCCGGAAGGTGGGGATCGCTTGCCGGCATGAAATGGCTCGCTCGAACGGTAGGATCAGCAGAGGCGGAAAACGAAAGGCGACCGCGGACGATCGGGACCGTGCATCGACGAGCACAGCCGACCTGCGCCGATATGGAAGCGGCGGGACGGTATCGGACCGACCCGCCGCAGATCTTGTCTTACTTGGCCTTGGCGGCCTTGGGGGCCTTCGCCTTCGGCGCGGCCTCGACGTTCACCGCGTCCTTCAGGCCCTTGCCCGGCGTGAACTTGGCGACGTTGCGGGCGGGGATATCGACCTCGGCGCCCGTCGACGGGTTGCGGCCCTTCGAAGCGGCGCGGTGGGAAACGGAGAACGTGCCGAAGCCGACGAGGCGGACGTCGTCGCCCTTCGCCATGGCGTCCTGAAGCGCGTCGAAGACGGCGTCGACGGCAGTGGTGGCATCCTGCTTCGAGAGCTTGGACTTGTCCGCCACCGCGGCGACGAGTTCGTTCTTGTTCATGCACAGTCTCCAGCGTTGAATTAGTCGCACCGACTCGGTGAGATACACTGCGGAAAAGAAGGTCGACCTTCAAGGTCGACATGGTGCCGAACCCATCAAAACAAGGGCTCCAAACGAAAAATGCCGCCCGGAGGGCGGCATTCTGATCGTTTTTGACCCCGGCGGAGACCTCAGTGCGCGACGGCGCCCTGCGAATCATCCTTCTGCTTGGCGAGGTGAGCCGCAGCATCCTCCTCGGTCCACTCGATCGGCTGCGGTGTGCGCACCAGCGCGTGCTGGAGCACTTCGCCCATCCGCGAGACCGGAACGATCTCGAGGTTGTTCTTCACGTTGTCCGGAATGTCGGCCAGATCCTTGGCGTTTTCGGCCGGGATCAGAACCTTGGTCATTCCGCCGCGAAGCGCAGCCAGAAGCTTCTCCTTCAGACCGCCGATCGGCAGCACCCTACCCCGCAACGTGACCTCGCCGGTCATGGCGATGTCGCGACGAACCGGGATACCCGTCATCACCGAGATGATGGCGGTCGCCATCGCGATGCCTGCGGACGGACCGTCCTTCGGCGTCGCACCTTCCGGCACGTGAACGTGGATGTCCCGCTTGTCGAAGTGCGGCGGCTCGATGCCGTACTCGATCGCCCGGCTGCGGACGTAGGACGCAGCGGCGGAGATGGACTCCTTCATGACGTCCTTCAGGTTGCCCGTCACCGTCATCTTGCCCTTGCCGGGCATCATGACGCCTTCGATCGTCAGCAGTTCGCCGCCGACCTCAGTCCAGGCAAGACCCGTCACCACGCCGACCTGATCCTCGGCCTCGGCCTCGCCGTAGCGATAGCGCGGCACGCCGAGGTAGTCCGCGAGGTTCGCGGCCGTGACCTCGACCGACGTAACCTCACCCTTGAGGATGCGCGTCACCGCCTTGCGCGCCAGCTTGGACAGCTCGCGCTCGTAGGAGCGCACGCCGGCCTCGCGGGTGTAGCGACGGGCGATCTCGCGCAACGCGTCCTCGCCGACCGAGAACTCGTGCGGCTGCAACGCGTGGTCCTTGATCGCCTTCGGCAGGAGGTGCCGCTTGGCAATCTCGATCTTCTCGTCCTCGGTGTAGCCGGCGATACGGATCAATTCCATGCGGTCCATCAGCGGACCCGGGATGTTGAGCGTATTGGCCGTCGTCACGAACATCGTCGACGAGAGGTCGTACTCGACCTCGAGATAGTGATCCATGAACGTCGCGTTCTGTTCCGGATCGAGCACCTCGAGCAACGCCGACGACGGATCGCCGCGGAAGTCCTGGCCCATCTTGTCGATCTCGTCGAGCAGGAAGAGCGGGTTGTTCCGCTTCGCCTTCTTCAGCGACTGGATCACCTTGCCGGGCATGGAGCCGATATAGGTCCGGCGGTGGCCACGGATTTCGGCTTCGTCGCGCACGCCGCCGAGCGCCATGCGGACATACTCGCGGCCCGTGGCCCGCGCGATGGACTTGGCAAGCGAGGTCTTGCCGACGCCCGGAGGGCCGACGAGGCACAGGATCGGGCCCTTGAGCTTTGCCTGACGGCTCTGCACGGCCAGATACTCGACGATGCGCTCCTTGACCTTATCGAGGCCGTAGTGCTCCTCCTCGAGAATCTCCTCCGCCCTCTTCAGGTCGATGCGAACCTTCGAAGCCTTGCCCCACGGCAGGCCGAGCAGCCAGTCGAGGTAGTTGCGCACCACGGTCGCCTCGGCCGACATGGGGCTCATCTGCCGCAGCTTCTTCAGCTCGGCCGAGGCCTTCTCCTTGCCTTCCTTGGACAGCTTCGTCTTCTTGATGCGCTCCTCGATCTCGGCGAGCTCGTCGCGGCCTTCCTCGCCGTCGCCAAGCTCCTTCTGGATCGCCTTCATCTGCTCGTTCAGGTAGTACTCGCGCTGCGTCTTCTCCATCTGGCGCTTGACGCGCGAGCGGATGCGCTTCTCCACCTGAAGCACCGAAATCTCGGACTCCATGAAGCTGAGGGCACGCTCGAGACGCTCCTGAACGCTGACAATCCCGAGCATCTCCTGCTTCTCGGGGATCTTGATCGCAAGATGCGAGGCGACCGTATCAGCGAGCTTAGAGTAGTCGTCGATCTGGCCGGCAGCGCCCACGACCTCGGGCGAGATTTTCTTGTTCAGCTTGACGTAGTTCTCGAACTCCGAGATCACCGAACGCGCCAGCGCCTCGACCTCGACCGCGTCGTCCTCGACCTCGGGAACGATCGTGGCGTTCGCCTCGTGCCAGTCGGTGCGGTCGGTGAAGCCAGAGATCTTCGCGCGGGAGACGCCCTCGACCAGCACCTTCACGGTACCGTCGGGGAGCTTCAGAAGCTGGAGCACATTGGCGAGCGTGCCGAGATCATAGATCGCGTCGGGCGCGGGATCCTCGTCACCCGCGTTCTTCTGCGTCGCCAGGAGAATCTGCTTGTCGGCGCCCATGACCTCTTCGAGAGCCCGAATGGACTTCTCGCGTCCCACGAAGAGCGGGACGATCATATGAGGGAACACCACGATGTCGCGGAGCGGCAAGACCGGATACTGACCGGTCTCGGCAGGCGCGTCGGCTGTGAACGTCGGGTCTGACATGCTTGTCCTTTCTGCGGCCAAGGCCGCCGGAGGCCCTTTCGGATCGGCCCAGTTGGCGCCGGATCGAAAGGCCTTTTCGCAACTGCAATGTGGTCGCCGTTCTCGCTCCGTTCAACCCGTGGCACCCGGCCGCAGGAGGTTGGATGGTGAACGGTGCGGTCGGAGAACCGCCTCTTACAAAAGTTAAGCCCGCCCCGGCGCTCCGGAGCGGGCTTGATAGGCTTAGACGGTCCGGCTGGAACGTGCGTCAGGCACTCGCGGTCTCTTTCTCGTCCTTGCGGTCCGAGTAGATGTAGAGCGGCCGCGCATTGCCATCGATGACCTCTTCCGAGATCACGACTTCCTGCACACCTTCTAGCGTCGGCAGATCGAACATCGTGTCCAGCAGCATCGATTCCATGATGGAACGCAGGCCGCGGGCGCCGGTCTTGCGCTCGATCGCCTTGCGGGCGATCGCCTTCAGCGCATCGTCGTGGAAGGAGAGCTCGACGTTCTCCATCTCGAACAGGCGCTGGTACTGCTTGACGAGAGCGTTCTTCGGCTCGACGAGGATCTGCACCAAGGCCGGCTCGTCGAGGTCCTCGAGCGTCGCCAGGACCGGCAGACGGCCCACGAACTCGGGGATCAGGCCGAACTTCAGGAGATCCTCAGGCTCCACCTTGCGGAAGAGCTCGCCCGTGCGGCGATCCTCGGGGCTCTCGACATTGGCGCCGAAGCCGATCGAGGTCTTCCGGCCACGATCGGAGATGATCCGGTCGAGGCCGGCGAAGGCGCCGCCGCAGATGAAGAGGATGTTCGCCGTATCCACCTGCAGGAACTCCTGCTGCGGATGCTTGCGTCCACCCTGCGGAGGAACGGACGCGACCGTGCCTTCCATGATCTTCAGAAGCGCCTGCTGCACGCCCTCGCCCGACACGTCGCGTGTGATCGACGGGTTGTCGGACTTGCGGCTGATCTTGTCGATCTCGTCGATGTAGACGATGCCGCGCTGCGCCCGCTCGACGTTATAATCCGCCGACTGCAGGAGCTTCAGGATGATGTTCTCGACATCCTCGCCGACGTAACCGGCCTCGGTCAGCGTTGTCGCGTCCGACATGGTGAAGGGCACGTCAAGGATGCGGGCGAGCGTCTGGGCCAGCAGCGTCTTGCCGCAGCCGGTCGGGCCGATCAGGAGGATGTTGGACTTCGCCAGCTCGACGTCGTTGTTCTTCGACGCGTGCGCGAGGCGCTTGTAATGGTTGTGGACCGCGACCGACAGGACCTTCTTGGCGAAGGACTGGCCGATGACGTAGTCGTCGAGGACCTTGATGATCTCCTGCGGGGTCGGAACGCCCTCGCGGGACTTCACCATGGAGGATTTGTTCTCCTCCCGGATGATGTCCATGCAGAGCTCGACGCACTCGTCGCAGATGAAGACCGTCGGCCCGGCGATCAGCTTGCGGACTTCGTGTTGGCTCTTTCCGCAGAAAGAGCAGTAGAGCGTGTTCTTGCTGTCGCCGCCGCTCACTTTGCTCATCGTTCTTCCTTCCGTTCCGTACCTCGGACGTGGAGGTCCGGAGATAGGTCGAGTGACCCGTGACTCATCCTATGCTGCACCGCGAACAAAGCAACCGCCCGCCGCGGACGCGGTTCCGGCCTCGGGCCCTCTCGCATCCGTGACAGTCTAGCGACGCTATCCTTGATCGACGCTTAAGAGAGGCGAGCCTGAAAGGCTAAGCCCGCCTCGTGGCGACTTCAAGGACGGTTGCGCGTCCCGCGTCAGGACGAGATGGCCGCCTCGACCGCTTCGCGGGTCGAGTGCACCTTGTCGATCAGGCCGAAGTCCTTGGCCTCGTCCGCCGTCATGAAATGGTCACGGTCCAGCGTGCGTTCAATGGTCTCGTAGTCCTGGCCGGTGTGCTGGACATAGACCTCGTTGAGGCGGCGCTTCAGCTTGATGATGTCGAGCGCGTGACGTTCGATATCCGACGCCTGTCCGGAGAAACCGCCCGACGGCTGGTGCACCATGATTCGCGCGTTCGGAGTCGCGAAGCGCATGTCCTTGTGGCCGGCGCAGAGCAGCAGCGAGCCCATCGACGCGGCCTGGCCGATGCAGAGCGTCGAGACGGCCGGCTTGATGAACTGCATGGTGTCATAGATCGCCATGCCCGACGTCACCACGCCGCCCGGCGAGTTGATGTAGAGGGCGATCTCCTTCTTCGGGTTCTCGGCCTCGAGAAAGAGCAGCTGCGCGCAGACGAGCGTCGCCATGCCGTCCTCGATCGGGCCCGTGATGAAGATCACGCGCTCCTTCAGGAGCCGGGAGAAGATGTCATAGGCCCGCTCGCCCCGGTTCGTCTGCTCGACGACCATCGGAACAAGGTTCATCATGGTCTCGACGGGATGCTTCATGGTGGTCTCTCGTGAAGGGGCTGGCCGACGCCGTGTCGGTCGAATCAGGCTCGGTATTCCGCTTGCCTAGATAGGGCGCGTGGGGCGGCCTGCGCAAGAAGGCGGCCTTTCGCCCGGCAGCCCCGCGCGAGCCCGGTCCTCAACGCGAGGGATCGCCGTCCTCGTCGTCGGGGTCCTTGGGGTCGGGGGGGATGATCGTTCCATCCGGATTTCGGGTCACCGTCTTGAGGCCGGAGCGATTGGTCCTGCCGGCCGACGCGGGCGCGCCGCCGTCTGCCGCGAGCGCCCCCTCGGCGGGGATTTCCGTCCCGATCCCGGCCACGCGCAGCGGCGGTGCCTCGTGCGACTTCGTCTCGCCGAACCAGACCGTGGTCTGCGGGAACGGAATCTCGATGCCGCGCTCGTCCATCATTTCCTTGAGGATCTCCCTGTAGAGCCGGCCGATCCCCCATTGCTTGCCGGGCAGCGTCCGCACCCGCCCGCGCACGACGACCGCGTTGTCGCCGAGCGTCTCGACGCCCAGCATTTCGAAGTCGGCGATGATGCTCGTTCCCTCTGGCGTCTCCCGCACGCGCTCGAACGCGTCGTGCATCACGGCCTTCACCTCACCGACATTCTCGCGGTAGGCGACCGAGACGTCGGCCACGAAGTTCGAGAAGTCCTTCGTCATGTTGGCGACCTGATCGACCGACGAGAAGGGAATGAGGTGGTAGGTGCCATCGACCGAGCGCAGGCTCACCGAGCGGATCGTCAGCTTCTCGACAACCCCCGACACCGATCCGAGCTGCACGACATCGCCCTCGTTCAGCGCATTCTCGATCTGGATGAACGCCCCGGTGATGATGTCCTGAACGAGCTTCTGCGCGCCGAAACCGACGGCGAGGCCGACGACGCCGGCGCCCGCGAGCAGCGGCGCGATGTTGATGCCGATCTGCGAGAGCACCAGCATCATCACGATCAGCGCCAGCGCGATCGTCAGCGCGTTCTTGAACAACGACAGGAGCGTGCGTTCCCGAGCCGTCGGGACCGAGCCGAAGTTCGGGTTGAGGCGGTACTCGACCCAGGACGAGAAGACGAGGTGGATGCCGAAGCCGACCGTCAGGATGACGAGGGCGCCGATCAAGGCGCTCGTCACGCGCCGACCGATATCGCTCGACGCAAAGGACTGGAGATCGATGATCGACCAGGCATGAAGGATGACCCCGATCACGGCGACGATGACGATGATCCGCAGGATCAGGAGCAGCTTCGGAATGAAGCCGTTGATCCGCCGCTCCAGAAGCGGGAACCGATCGCTGGTGGCGGCCGACACCCGGATGCCACGCACGATGAACCGGGTCAGGATCGTCACGACGAGCCCGCCGATCGCCATCGCGGCAATCGAGACGAGCGAGGCGCCGAGCATGAACTGGAACCCGTTGCGCGGGCTGCTGATCCAGAGGGCGAAGAGCGCCGTGATGAAGGATGCCGCCAGCAACCACCACAGATGCCCGAGGAGGTGATGGACGCGCGCCTGCGGATTGCGCGCCCCGTCGCGATACGCACGTTGCAGCCGGCGCTTCACGCGCTCCCGATTGGCCAGCACCAGCCAGAGCATGATGAGGTAGGCCACCGTCACCACGAGGAAGCGGACGGCGTTGCCGGCCGCGACGTTCGAAATCGACTGCACGACCGGGGCGACGAAGAGGAACGTGTAACCGAGCAGCGTGATCACCAGCGCGAGGCGGCGATACCAGTAGCGCGCCTGTCCGTCGCTGAACGGCGTCAGCCGGAGCCGCGGAACGTAGGGCGCGACGAAGGCCGCGAGGCCGACCTTCACCAGCTCGGTCAGCGCGAAGGCATTGAGGAACAGAGCCTCGTTGATGTCGGGCGGCCCGCCGGACAGAACGAACGAGGTCGCGTGGCCTGCCGCGGTCGCAAGGATCACCGTCAGCGCATCGGCAAGCATCGCGCAGGCCGCAAGCGAGAGTTTCAGGATCGGCGATCTGGGCTTCGCCCTCGATCCGAGCCACTGGACCAGACGGCGACGCGGCAGGGTTGTCAGCGCGAGGGCCAGAAGCGTCGCGATGGCGATGGTCGAGACCGGCAGGATCGCCTGCCAGACCCGGGGCAGGTTGATCGCCTGCGCGCCCGACAGGAACGAGCCGGCCTGCGCGACGAGACCGGCGATCTCGGTCGTTCCCTCCTGAAGCGCTGCAACGGCCGAGCGGGTATAGGACGCGAGGTGTGCCGGGACGGACTGGGAGAGATCGCCCTCTCCCGTCAGGATCGGCGTCTCGGTGGCGGAGGTCCCAATCGACGGCTGGTAGGCGCTCGCCTTCAGCGTCTCGATCAGCCGGTTGCGCGTCGTCTCGCTCTCGAGGATGCGGATGAGCTCGTCGAGGTCCTTGCGCTGGTCGGCGGACGGCGCGTCCGCGGAGGTCTCCGCCCCGCTGGTCGCCGTCGGCAACTTGGGAAGGAGGTTCGTGGTCTGCGCTCGCAGCGGGTGAGGCTGGATGATCGGGGCGACGAGAAGGACGAGCGCAAGAAGCAGCGCTCGAGCACCGGTGTGTCGGATCATGGAGTTCCGGTCCGTGGCGGGCATGGTTCTTCGCCGGGCCGGATGACAGCATGCGCCCAGTCGGTTCGAGTTGCCGAATTAGAGTCCGGATGCGACGAAGCCATGGCGGGCCGCGAAATCCTGCGACCGTCCCGAACGAAAAAGGCCGCCCCGGAGGGCGGCCTTCGATACGACATCATGCGTCCTAAGATCAGGCCGCCGAGGAAAGCTCTTCCTCGTCGTCCTTCATCAGCTCGTCCTTGGTGACGGTCTTGTCAGTCACGGCCACCGTCGAGAGGAGGTGGTCGACGACCTTCTCCTCGTAGATCGGGGCGCGCAGGCTCTGGATCGCCTCCGGCGTCTTGCGGAAGTAGTCGTAGACCTGCTGCTCCTGGCCGGGATACTGGCGGACCTGGTCGATGACCGCGCGCTGCAGCTCCTCGTCCGACACCGTAACGCCGGCCTTCTCGCCGATCTCCGACAGGACCAGGCCGAGACGGACGCGGCGCTCGGCGAGCTTGCGATACTCCGCGCGCGCCTTCTCCTCGGTCGTGTCCTCGTCCTCGAAGCTCTTGCCGCTCTGCTCGAGTTCGCGCGACACCTGGTTCCAGATGTTGTTGAACTCGGCTTCGACGAGCTTCTCGGGCAGCTCGAACGAGTATTCGGCATCGAGCTGGTCGAGAAGCTGGCGCTTCACCTTCTGACGCGTCGCCTGACCGAACTGGCTCTCGATCTGGCCGCGGACGATCTCGCGCAGGCGGGCGATCGACTCGAGGCCCAGCTTCTTGGCGAGCTCGTCGTCGAGCTCCATCGCCTCAGGCGCCGCGACGGCCTTCACGGTCACGGCGAACTCGGCGTCCTTGCCCGCGAGATGGGCCGCACCGTAGTCGTCCGGAAACTTGACGTTGACCTTCTTCTCTTCGCCGGCCTTCGCGCCGATGAGCTGGTCCTCGAAGCCGGGGATGAACTGGCCCGAGCCGAGCACGAGGTTGGAATCCTCGGCCGAACCGCCCTGGAACGCCTCGCCGTCGACCTTGCCGACAAAATCCATCGTGACGCGGTCGCCGTTCTCGGCGGCGCCGTCCTTCGGCTGGTAGGTGCGGGCGCTCTCGGCGATGCGCTTGACCTGATCCTCGACTTCCTCGTCGCCGATCTCGACGACCGGACGCTCGATCTTGATGCCGTCCGTCTCCTTCAGGTCGAAGGTCGGAAGGGTCTCGTAGGCGACGGTGAAGCGGAAGTCGCTTTCGCCGCGCAGAACCTTCTCGGCCTCGCCCTCGTCCTCGGTCATCTGGATCTCGGGCTGCATCGCCGAGCGCTCGTTGCGCTCCGCGATCACCGAACGCGGGGTCTCGTTGATGATCTGGTTGACGATCTCGGCCATGACCGAGCGGCCATACGACTTGCGCATGTGGCTCATCGGCACCTTGCCGGGGCGGAAGCCCTTGATCTTGACCTGGTCCTTGATCTCGTAGAGGCGAGTCTGCAGACGCGCTTCCAGATCGGACGCCGGCACGACGATCTCGATCTCGCGCTTCAGGCCTTCGGCCTTGGTTTCCCTAACCTGCATCGTCAACCCTTCATGGTCTCGACCGGCGGCCCTTGAGACCCGCCGCCGATCCTGATTGAATCTCGTTGTTGCCGCGCAGGCGGGGGCCGGAAGATCCGGACCTGAACGCCGCGGGCTGTCGGAACGCAACACCCGCCACCCGGCCATCCCGGCCTTTTAGTTGAGCGACCTTAGGGGATCAAGGGGCATGGCAAATGCTTTGCGGC